>JBBSCP010000255.1:0-7003 GCA_038250135.1 Acetobacterales bacterium
ATCTTACGCATCTCGGGCTGGGGCCAGACCGGCCCCTTCAGCCACAAGCCCGGCTTCGGCACGCTGGTCGAGGGCTATTCGGGTTTCGCGGCGCTCAACGGCTTCGCAGATCGCGAGCCTGTGCTGCCGCCGATGTTCATGGCCGATGCCTATGCCGGCCTCTACGGCGCGAGTGCGGCGATGATCGCGCTGCGCCATGCCGAGCAGACCGGGGAGGGGCAGGTGGTTGACCTCTCCCTGTTCGAGCCGATCTTCGCCGTGCTGGAGCCGCAGATGGCGAATTGGCGGCTGAGCGGCAAGGCCAAGCCGCGCAGTGGCAGCCGCAGTACCAACACCGCGCCGCGCAACGCCTATCGCACGAAGGATGGCGGCTGGCTTTCGCTCTCCACCTCGACCCAGGCGGTGTTTGTGCGGCTGATGAACAGCATCGGCCGGCCCGACCTTGCCGAGGATCCGCGCTTTCGCACGAACCCCGATCGGCTCGCGCATATCGAGGAACTCGATGGCGTGGTGCGCGACGCCATCGCGGCGATGAGCCAGGCCGAGGCGCTGGCGCGCTTCGATGCGGATGGCGTCACCATCGGCCCGATCCTCGATGTCGAGGGGCTGGACGCCGACACTTATGTCGCGGCGCGCGAGGCGCTGATCGAGGTGCCGGACGCCGAGATGCCGGACGGCTGGTTGCCCATGCATGGCGAGGTGCCGCGGCTTTCCGTCACGCCCGGCATTTTCCGCAATGCCGCGCCGAAGCTGGGCCAGGACAATGATGCGGTGCTGGTGCCGTTGCTCGGCGCGGTGGAAGTCGCGCGGCTGCGCGCCGCGAAGGTGGTGAGGGACATCGGATGAAAATCTGGCGCTCGATGCTCTACGTGCCGGCCAACGTGCCGCGCTTCGTGGCCAAGGCGCCCGGCTGCGGTGCCGATGCGGTGATCCTCGACCTCGAGGACAGCGTGCCTGCCGACCGCAAGGACGAAGCCCGCGCCGCGCTCGCCACCGCCGTGGCCCTCGTGCGTGCCGGCGGGCCGGAGGTGCTGGTGCGCGTCAACCGCCCGCTCGAGACCGCGGTGCCGGACATCCTCGCCGCGCGTGCGGCCGGCGCGCAGGGCATCCTGTTGACCAAGGTGCTTGGTCCCGATCATGTCGTGCTCGCCGCAGAGTTGCTGGCCGGCAGCGGGATGTGGATCGTGCCGATGATAGAAACGGCGGCTGCGCTGGCGCAAGCCCATGCCATCGCCCGCGCGCATCCGACCATCGCCGGCATGCTGATCGGCGCCGAGGATCTGGCCGCGGAATGTGGCGCGGCCTCCGACGATGAGCTCATGGTGTTGGCCAAGCGGCAGATGCTGCTGGCCTGCGTCGCGGCCGGCGTTTCGCCCTTCGGCACGCTCGGCACCGTCGCCGACTTCAAGGACCCCGACCTCGTGGCGCGGGCCGTCGTGGCGGCCAGGCGCTCCGGCTTCGTGGGCGCAAGCTGCGTCCACCCGGCGTTGGTGCCAGTGCTCAACGAGGGCTATTCGCCCTCAGTGGCGGAGGTGGACCTCGCCCGGCGCCAGCTCCGCGCGGCCGAGGCGGCGGCGCAAGAAGGGCGCGGCAGCTTCACCGTGGACGGGCGCATGGTGGACGAACCCATCCTGATCCGCGCCCGGCGCGTCCTCGCCCAGTCGAGAGCGCAATAGCGGCAAGTCGCGAAACGGCGTAACGCTCCACGCCATGTCCTTCTCCGAACTTCCCCCGCCACTGCTCCAGGCCCTGGCCGAGCGCGGCTATGATGCCCCGACCCCAGTTCAATCCGCAGTGCTTGACCCGGATACCACGGGGCGGGATCTGCTGGTCTCGGCCCAGACCGGCAGCGGCAAGACCGTCGCCTTTGGCCTTGCCATCGCCGTCCAGGTGCTCGGCCCCCGCGCCGCGCCAGGCCAGCCGCGCGCGCTGGTCGTGGCGCCGACCCGCGAACTCGCGCTACAGGTGCAGCAGGAACTCAGCTGGCTCTACGCTGGCGCCGGGGCGCGGGTGATCGCCTGCGTTGGCGGCACGGATACACGGGCCGACCGCAAGGCGCTCGGCAATGGTGCCGAGATTGTCGTCGGCACGCCGGGGCGGCTGCGCGACCATATCGAGCGCGGCAATCTCGACCTCTCGGCGCTGGCCGCGGCGGTGCTGGATGAGGCCGACGAGATGCTCGACATGGGCTTCCGCGACGACCTCGAAGCGATTCTCGAAGCGGCGGCCCCCACGCGCCGGACGCTCATGTTCTCCGCCACCGTGCCGCGTGAGATCGAGGCGCTGGCAAAAAGCTACCAGCGCGACGCGCTGCGAATCGCCGCCACGGCGGTCGGCGGCAAGCATGGCGATATCGCCTATCGCGTGATGGCGGTCGGCCCGCGCGAGATCGAGGCGGCGGTGGTGAATGCGCTGCGCTGGTTCGAAGCCTCCGGCGCGCTGGTGTTCTGCAACACGCGCGAACAGGTCGCACGCCTGCATGGCAGCCTGGTGGAGCGCGGCTTCTCGGCCGTCTCGCTCTCCGGCGAATTGACCCAGGCCGAGCGCAACCGAGCGCTCCAGGCGCTGCGCGACCGGCGCGCGCGGGTGTGCGTGGCGACCGACGTGGCGGCGCGCGGCATCGACCTGCCCGACCTCGGCCTGGTGCTGCATGCCGAGCTGCCGCGCGACAAGGAAACGCTGCTGCATCGGTCCGGGCGCACCGGCCGCGCGGGGCGCAAGGGCGTGGCCGTGCTGCTGGTGCCGCACAACCGCCGCCGCATCGCCGAGCGCCTGCTGGCTACCGCGCGGATCGAGGCGAGTTGGGGTGTGCCACCCACCGCCGATGAAATCCGCGTGCGCGATGGCGAGCGCCTGGCACTCGAAGCGCGCGATGCCGCCGACGTGGCGGTGGAGGATGACGATCTGCTGCTCGCCCGCGCGCTGCTGGCCGATCGCCCGGCCGAAGCCGTGGCGGGCGCGTTGATTCGTGCCTTGCGCGCGCCGTTGCCGGCGCCGGAGGAGCTTTCGGAAGCCCCGCCGCCGCCACCCAGCCGTGCGCCGCGCGAAGGCGGACCGAGCGCCGAGGGCGTGTGGTTCCGCCTCAGCGTCGGCCGCAGCGCGCAGGCCGATCCGCGCTGGCTGCTGCCCTTCATCTGCCGGCGCGGGCACCTCACTCGCGCCGAGATCGGCCGGATCGAGGTGCGGGACCGTGAGACGCGCGTCGAGATCGCCCCCTGGGCCGCCGCCCGCTTCGCTGCCGCCGCCGCGCGCCCCGATCCGGGCGGCGAGGACGACCACATCCGCATCGAGCCGGTGGCGCCGATGCGGGGGCCCCGAAAGTAACGCCTACCGCTTCCAGACCCGATCGAGCGGCATCACGGGGCATCGGACAGATAGCGCTCGTTCTTGAGCACCATGCCTTGCCACTTCCAGGTGAAGCCGATGAACTGCGCCACCGTCGCCTGCGGACTGGCATTGACCGAGGCGACCGCCACCAGCATCAGCGGGTACAGCAGAAGGCTGATGGCGCAGGCCAGCAGGAGGCGTGAGACGAAGCGGGGCGAGCGCTTCCGCAACGGCGACCACTGGCCGCCGCAACGCCGGCGAAAGTGCCAGGTGCCGGCGCGGTACGCGCGCCCAGATCCAGGGCGTCAGCACGGCGATGATCTGGCTGACCAGGATCGTGATCGCGATCGAAGCGAGAGGCCGACCATCGCCAGCGCCTCGGCCACACGCTGGTCGCGCTCGGCCCGGGGCAGGTTCCGCATCTCAAGCCCGAAGCCAATATTGCCGGCGGCGGTCAAGTGCGGGAACAGTGCATAGGCCTGGAACACCATGCCAATCGGCCGGCGATGCGGCGCGGCACGCTCGATCGCCTGTCCATCCAACATGATCCGCCCCGAATCGGGCGTGATGAAGCCGGCGACGAGGCGTAGCGTGGTGGTCTTGCCGCAGCCCGACGGGCCGAGCAGGGCAATGCACTCGCCCCTTTCGACGGGCAAGGAAACGCCATCGACGGCCTTCGCCGCGCCATAGCGCTTCACGAGGTTGTCGAGCAGCAGGTGCGGTCTGGTCACAGCCCATGCTAAGCAGGCGCGGCCCGCCGCCGCCAGACAGGCGCGCCACGGAAAGCACCAGGGCGGCGGCACTTCTGCCCAAATTTATCGCGACTGCACGCTTTCACGCCGTTTGCCCCGCTACCCTTGGGCTGCCGAGGCCGGTCGCCCCCATTCGAGGCCCTTGCCGTGCCGGCCCCAGGTTTGCTCTATTATGTCAGGGATTTCACAAAGTGGAGCGCGCGCGATGGGCGCGCGACCCCAGCACTGAAATTGGAGGGATTAGCCTGATGCGCACACGCTATAGGATCGAACGCCGGGCCCTGCTTGCCGGCGGCACCACCTTTGCTCTGGCCGCGGTGGCTGGCGGGCGGGTGCCCTTCGCGCAGACGCTGGACAAGGTCTCCTTCCTGACCAACTGGCGCGCCCAGGCCGAGCATGGCGGCTATTATCAGGCGATTGCCGCAGGCATTTACCGCCGCCACGGCATCGAATGCGAACTGCGCATGGGCGGCCCGCAGCAGAATCCGGCGCAGCTGCTGCTCGCGGGCCGCGTGGACATGATCATGTCCAACGGCTTCCAGGCCCTGAACTACGTGCGGGAGAACCTGCCCTTCCTCACCGTCGGCGCGATCATGCAGAAGGATCCGCAGATCCTGATGACGCATGAGGGCAATGGCATCAACGGCTTCCCCGACATGCGCGGCCGACCCATGCTGGTCGGCGCTGCGGGCCGCACCACCTATTGGCCGTTCCTGCGCGCCAGGTTCGGCTTCACCGATGAGCAGATTCGGCCCTACACCTTCAATGTCGGCCCCTTCCTGGTCGATCGCATGGCGATCCAGCAGGGGTTCCTTTCCTCCGAACCCTATGCCGCGATCCAGGGCGGCGCGCGGCCGAAGGTGTTCCTCATCGCCGATGCCGGCTACGAGAACTACAACACCACCATCGACATCTCGGCCCGCATGGTCGCCGAGAAGCGCGACCTGGTGCAGCGCTTCGTGAACGCCACGATCGAAGGTTGGTCGCAGTACATGACCGGCCAGGGCATCGATGCCGCGAACGCGCTGATCAAGCGCGACAATCCCGAGATGGACGACGCCAAGATCGCCTACGCGGTCCGCGTGATGAACGAGAACGGCATCGTCAACAGTGGCGAGGCGCTGACCATGGGCATCGGCGCCATGGTCGCGCCGCGTTGGCAGCGGTTCTACGAGACGATGCGCGATGTCGGCCTCTATCCGGCAGGAATGGATGTAACGCGCGCCTATAGCCTCGACTTTGTGAACAAGCGCGTCGGTCTTGCCTGATTCGGGCATGCCGCCCGAGGTGCCGGCGGCTCGGCCCGTCGTCGCGCTGGAAGGCGTGACGAAGCGCTACGCCAACGGCACCCTGGCGGTGCGTGGCGTCGATCTGGCGATCGATCAGGGGGATTTCGTCTCCCTGCTCGGCCCTTCGGGCTGCGGCAAATCGACGGTTCTGCGGATGGTGGCGGGTCTGATTTCCCCCACCACCGGGCGCATCGCGCTGGCCGGCGAAAGTGCGGGCGATATCGGCTTTGTGTTCCAGGAGCCGACGCTGATGCCCTGGGGAACCACACTCAAGAACGTGATGCTGCCGCTGCGCCTCGCCGGTATACCGCGCAGCGAGGCCGAGGCGCGGGCTGCCGCGGCGCTGGCTTCGGTTGGTCTGGCGGGTTTCGAGCAATCCTATCCGCGCGGCCTGTCGGGCGGCATGAAGATGCGCGTCTCGATTGCCCGTGCGCTGGTGACCAAGCCGCGTCTGCTGCTGATGGATGAGCCCTTCGCCGCGCTCGACGAGATCACACGGCACCGGCTCAACAACGACCTGCTGTCGCTGTGGGAGGATGAGCGCTTCACGGCGATCTTCGTGACGCATTCGGTGTTCGAGAGCGTCTACCTCTCCCGCCGCATCATCGTCATGGCGGCGCGGCCCGGACGGGTGGTGGAGGATCTGGCCGTCGAGGCGCCCTATCCGCGCGGCGAGGAATTTCGTACCTCATCCGACTACGCCTCCCATTGCCGGGATATCTCGCATGCCCTCACGCGGGCGATGACGCCATGACCGATGTGAAGCTCGCCGCCGATGAGACCATCGTCGAGGAGAATCGTGACCCGACCTGGCTCGGCCTGACTCTCGATGGCTGGGTGCGGATCCTGGCGCCAACCATCATCGGCATCATCGCGCTCGGCGCCTGGGAGTGGACGGTGCGCGCGAACGCCATCCCGCCCTACATCCTGCCGGGCCCGATCCTGGTGGCGCAGACTTTGGTGCGGGATTGGCACTCCTTGTCGATCTCGCTGATCATCACGTTGCAGATCACCTTCGCGGCCCTGTTCATGGCGGCGGTGCTGGGGCTGGCCATCGCCGTGCTGTTCGCGCAGTCCCGCGCCGTCGAATTGTCGCTGTTCCCCTATGCGGTGATCCTGCAGGTGACACCCATCGTCGCCATCGCGCCGTTGATCATCATCTGGGTCGATGATGTGCGGCTTGTGCTGCTGATCTGCGCCTGGATCGTGGCCTTCTTCCCGATCCTGTCGAACACCACGCTCGGGCTGAACAGCGCCGACCAAAATCTGACCGACCTGTTCCGCATGTACCGCGCCAATCGCTGGCAGGTGCTGATGCGGCTGCGCCTGCCCACGGCCATGCCCTATTTCCTCGCGGGGCTGCGTATCTCCGGCGGGCTCGCGCTGATCGGCGCGATCGTGGCCGAATTCGTGGCCGGCACGGGCGGTCGTGCCTCGGGCCTCGCCTACCGGATTCTCGAAGCGGGCTTCAACCTGCAGATCCCGCGCATGTTCGCCGCCCTCGTGCTGATCTCGCTGACCGGCATCGCCATCTTCGGCGTATTGTCGCTGATCTCGCATCTCGCGCTGCGCCACTGGCACGAAAGCGCCATTTCCAGGGATCGTCGATGAAGCAGGCACTACTCGGCGCGGGCG
>JBBSCP010000256.1:0-6947 GCA_038250135.1 Acetobacterales bacterium
GCGCTCATCATCTACACCATGACGATGGACAAGCTGCGCGAGATCGCGACGCTGAAGTTGATCGGCGCGCCGGACAGCACGATCATCGGGCTGGTGCTGCAACAGGCGCTGCTGTTGGGTGGTGTCGCCTATGTCGCGGCCGTCGCCATCGTTTTCTCCGCACGCGACGTCTTCCCCCGCGCGGTGGCGCTCGGCCCCGCGGAAGTCGCGGTGATGGCCGTGGTCATCGCGATGATCTGCCTGCTCGGCAGCCTGGTGTCGATCCGCGCCGCGCTCAGGATCGAGCCACAACAGGCATTGGGGGGCTGAAGCGCATGGCGGCACCCCTCGTGCAGGTCGAGAAGCTGAGCAAGACCTTCGGTGCCGGCGAGACCGCGGTGCGGGCGCTGGCCGAGGTTGATTTGCATGTCGAGGCCGGCGAGGTGGTCGGCCTCAAGGGCCCCTCCGGCAGCGGCAAGTCGACGCTGCTCAACCTCATCGCATGCATCCAGGAACCCACTGCCGGCAAGCTCTCCATCGGTGGGGAGACGGTGTGGGATGGGCATTGGCGCGTGCCCGATCTGCGCCGGCTGCGACGCGAGCGCATCGGCTTCATCTTCCAGTTCCACAACCTGCTGCCCTTTCTCAATGCCATCGACAATGTCGCGCTGGCGATGACGCTGGACGGCGTGGATCGCGCCACGGCGCGTCAGCGAGCGGGTGCGCTGCTCGACTACCTCCAGGTTGGCAAGCGCGCTTCGGCGATGCCCGCGCGGCTGTCGGGCGGCGAGGCGCAGCGTGTTGCGATCGCGCGTGCCCTGGTCAACCGACCGCAGGTCATCCTGGCGGACGAGCCGACCGCGGCGCTCGATTCCGAACGCGCGCGGGTGGTGATGGATCTGCTGCGCCAGGTGGCGCGGGAACAGCAGGCGGCGATTCTCGTCGTGACCCATGACGAGAAGATCTTCGATCGCTTCGACCGCATGGTGGCATTGCGGGATGGCCGGATTGAGAACGAACAGCGACGGGTTGCCTGATGGCACGACGTTTTACGTTCGTTGAACTACTAGGGATGTACTGCACCGGCTTTCTGGACAGCCGCCGCGCGCGCGCCACAACCGGCCTCATGAATTATGCGGGTTAGCTTCGTTATCATCAATCGGACGGGAACGCCTGCGCGGCTGCCGGGCAACACGATCCGCGGGCGGGTGCTGCCTTTGCGTAGGCGGGACTCGGTTAACTGACGGGCGCTGGCCGCTGACTTCGTTTCGAGGTGAGGCCAGCACGGGCAGGCCGGAGAGCTAGCTGGTCGTTTCGGCAAGCGGCAGGCTGATCATTGGACGCTATCAGGGTCGACAGCAGCTCCGTGCCCAATGTCTGCTGCCGGCGAGCCACTGGTCGGCCTCTGCGCGACGAAAAGGCTATCGAGGACCGCAAGGTCAGCGTGGTCGCGACCCTTGAAGGGCGGCGCGATAGCGAGGCGCCCGAGGTCGCCCAATGCAGATGCATCAGGTTCGCCATATTCGAGGACAATGTTCCAGCCGCGCTCGCGGAGCATGGCCAAGTAGTCACCGTGCCGCAGGCGGTTGTTGTAGCCATATCGATTGAGGCGGGCGAAGCGCTCGATCATCCCGCCTTCCCGCCAGGTCAGGAATTCGACTCTGCTGCGGCTATGATGAATATGCTGTCAATGATCGCTGTTGTCCACGATATGGCACATATGCCCGCCGGGGCGCACGATACGTTCAAATTCGCTCAGACAAGAACGCAGTGCGGCAGGCGGCACATGTTCGAAGACGCAGCGCGAGATCAAAACATCCACCTCATCAGCCACGGAGGATGCGGGGTTCCAAGGTGCGCGGTAGTCAGGTCGAAAGGGCTGTTCAAGCCGGTCGCGCGCTGCTTCGGCGGTGAGGCCGAGGCGCGGTGCTATCGCGTCCAGGCGGTTGCCAATCGCAACCTTCGCTGCGGCGATCCCGGTCGCGTCCATCAGCCGTTCCATATCGGTGAGGATGATACGTTTTCATGCCCCGCGAGTTGGAACAGCAACGGGATGACCGGCAGCCAGCCCGAGCCCATTTCAAGCACCACACCATCCCGCCCCACTCCGGCGGCCCAAAGGGCGTCAAGCTGTCGCAAGCCGTCGGCGATGGCGAAGCGTGTATTTGGCGCCTCGCCACAATCGGGCCTGATCCGCCGCTTTTGCCGCCGCAAGACAGAAGCGAATGGCATATGCGAGTAAAGCGTGCCTCGCAGTATCCGAAGCCGCCAGTTGTTCAGCCCAACTCGGAGTTGTTCGGTACATAATCTGGTATAGCATCATTGGGCCTTCGGCAAGCCGAAAAGATCGCCGCCAGCTAGCGCGCTATCGATGCGGGTTGCGAGGCCGTGGGCGGCGAAATCCGCCTGCCGGAGGCGACCGTGCCGGACTGGCTGCAGATGACCCGCATGCAGGTCGCGCGATATTGGGCCAGCGTGCGTGCCCTGGCGGAGCGCATCGACCCGGTGGCGCATGATCCCTGGCCGCGCCATGGCGACCATACCGGCGCGAGCCTCGCCCTGACCCTGACGGCCTATGAGGCCGCCGGCGGCGTGCCGCCGATCCCGACCGGCGAGGACATTGCGCTGGTGGCCGCGGTGGAGCGGCAGGGCGGCCGCGTGCGGCATGACCCGGATGTCTGGACCGCCGTTTCAGTTCGCGAGGACGGGCGCGCCGCGGGTGGTATGGCGGCGGAGATGCGCCGCCGGCGGCTACTGGCCGAGACGGGGGAGCCGCATCTGGTTCCCGATGCGGGCTATTGGCAGGCCGCGCTGCGCCGCCGCCGCGCGCTGCGCCTGGCATTCGCCGCCGACCCTGGCCAGGCCCATGGCTGCATCAACCACATTGCCTATGTCGCGCGAACCGAGGCGACCCTTCCGGCGCCGCCCACTCGCCAACAGGAGATCGGCGCTGCCACGGCGGCACTGGAGAGCCTCGTGGCGTGAGACCCATCGACTACTACGTACATTCACCACGGCGCCGGCCATTGGCAGCGTGCGACCGCCCTGGCGGCGCGGCTGCGCCACCCGTGCTTGCTGCTCGGCACCAACCCGGGTGCGGCGCCGTGCCCCGTCATCGCGTTGCCAGACGATGCAGGCGGCGGCGGTGCGGCGCCCGGTCTGCACTACGCGCCCATGGACCATGAGGGGCTGCGGGCCCGCACCGCCCGCATCGCCGCCTGGATCGCCGAGGCGCGGCCGTCGCTGATGGTGGTGGATGTCTCGGTCGAAGTCGCGATGCTGGCGCGGCTTTGCGCCACGCCCGTCCTTTATGTCCGGCTGACGGGACGGCGCGACGATGCGCCGCATCTCAACGCCTTCGGTGCCGCCAGGGCCCTGCTCGCTCCCTATCCCGCAGCGCTGGAGGCGGCCGACACGCCGGCCTGGGTGCTGGCGCGAACATTCCAAGCAGGGTTCCTGACACGCTCACGCGCCACACCCCGGGATGGCCAGGACATTGCCGTGGTCTTCGGCCGTGGTGGGAAGGGCGGCGACCGTGAAGCGCTGATCGCCGCCGCCCGCACGGTGCCGGAGCGCCAATGGCGCGTGCTGGGGCCTGTCTCCGGCGGCACAGCGCCGCTGCCCGGGAACCTGGCGCTGCTGGGCTGGCGCGACGACGTGGCAGAGGTCATGGCCGGGGCAGAGCTCGTGGTGGGCGGGGGCGGCGATGGGCTGTTGGCGGCAGTCGCGGCCCTGGGCAAGCGCTTCATCTGCCTGCCTAAGCCCCGGCCCTTCGACGAGCAATTGGTCAAGGCAGAGCGCCTGGCCGAGCTCGGCGCCTGCGTGAGCCGCGAGACCTGGCCGTCCGCAGAAGCCTGGCCGGCGCTGCTTGCCGAGGCGCTGGCGCTGGATCCCGCTCGCATCGCCGCCTTGCATGAGCCGCAGGCCATCGCCCGCGCCGCGGCGTTCATCGATGACGTCGCCCTGGATCAGTAGCAACGGTCCGGCGGGCAGGCCGAGGCAGCGACCTCGGCGGGCGTGGGCGCGCGCAGCACGCGCAGCGGCGGCGCGCCGAAGGGGGAGGCGACCAGCCCCAGCGCCGCGAATGCATCCAGCCAGCCCTCCATCGGCCAGATCCCATGCAGCGCCCTGAATCGGTTCGCATTGGCGATGATATCAACGAAATGGTGCAGCGGTGGATCATGGATCGCATGGTGCTGGTGGAAGGCTGGGGTGCTGCCGGCGAACAGCAGCGGCAGGCCGAGATTGCAGGCGCGGAACGCAAAATCGGTATCCTCGGCACCTTAGCCCGAATAGCCCTCGTCGAAGCCGCCCAGCCGGTCGAAGCTGGCCCGCCGCATTGCGAAGGCCAGCGACCAGAACAGCCCCGCATTCGGCTCGGCCCGCAGCCCAGCCTCGGGGAAGAGGCGGACGGGGTGAGGGCGGCCCCGGGCCTGCATCGCCGCCTCGTCCAGCCCACGATCGGCGGCAGCGAGGTAGAGAACCTCGGAACAGATCAGCGCGTCGGCCGTCGCCAGGTCGGCCGTCAGCGCGGCGACCAGCCCTGCCGCCGGGATGCAATCCACATCGAGGAAGATGAGATCATGAGTCGCGGCAAGGCGGGCCGCCGCGTTGCGGGCCGCGGCCAGCGGCAGCCCGGCCGAGGGCATGTGGTGCCGCAGGATCGGAAAGGGGAGCGCCGGCAGGGCCGCCGGGCTGGGTCCCATATCGACCACGACGCAACGGTCAGGCAGCCGCGTGCTGCGTGCGAGGCCAGTCAGCAGCGCCTGCAGATGTCCCTCGCGCCCCTTGACCAAGGTGCAGACCGCCACGGTGCCGAGCACTCTATCCTTCATTCCTGATCAGGATTCCCTCATGCCCGCACGATGCAACGGCACTGCGCAACTGCTGCACTGGATCACCACGGCGATGCTGTTCCTCATGCTGCCCTTCGTCTGGGTGGCGGAGAATTTCCCGCCAGGCCAGGTGCGGGTCTTTTGGTACCTGATGCATGAATCGTTCGGCGTCACGATTTTCCTGTTGGGCATCACGCGAGTCACGTGGCGTTTCGCGCATCCGCCGCCGCCCCTGCCGGGCGCTGAACCGAGGGGTCTTCGCCTGCTTGCGTCCGGTACCCATTGGCTGTTGTATGCGGTGCTGCTGGTGATGCCGGTCACCTGCTACCTGATAGAGGGAAATGGCCAGCCGGTGCCGTTCTTTTTCCTGAATCTCCCGGGGTTGCCGAAGAACGATCCGCTGGGCGCCCTGGCCAATACCATTCACGTCTATTGTCAGTTCGTCGTCTATGCACTTGTGATCTTGCATGTCGCGGGAACGATCTGGCACGTCGCCATCCGGCGGGACGGGCGGCTGGACCGCATGTTGCCGCCGCAGCGACCAGAGGGTTGATGGCCGTCACTCCCCGTCGAGCAGCGCGGCGAGGGTCATCATGGTTGCACCAAAGCCCGCAGGATCCGCCGCATCGAGCGGTTCGGCGCGCGGGTTGCCGCTCCATTTCGTCTGATGCTGTCGGGTCTAACGCCTCTGCATCGATCTCCACCGGAAAGACGCCAGGCCGCAGGCAGTGCCGGTCCAGGGCGAGATGATGGTCGTCCAGCCGCTGGGCCGCGAACAGCAAGCCAGCCGTGGCCGCGAAGTTATCGCGATCGAGAGCGGTCTGGAAGCCGGCAGACCAGCTGAAAGCAGCTCGCGGAGAACGATGCTTATACCGGGGGCGGCCGAGGCGGCGTCTGGCGCTGGAAAGCGCCGCTCCAGCCGAACCACAACCTACCCCGGCGCTCCATCATCTCCTGGAGGCAGACAGCGAGGCCGCCCGCCTGTCTGCCCTGGGCGCCAGCGTTCACCCTGATCCGCGCCGGCTGCTGGCGAAAATTCGGGCGCGCATCACCTTTTTCCTCTCGCACCCTCGTCACGGCACGACGAAAATCGAAAGATTAAAGCGGAATCCGCCGCCAAAGCGGATTCCTCTGAAATTCGCGGTCCTCGCCGCCAGCCGATCGACATCTGGGGTTCGGCCTCTGTGTTGAAAGCAGCCTGCCTGATTGCTTGACCGGACCGCCTATTTGGCCGGCGAGGCGCTCGGAGCCTCGTCGTCATTGTTGACCGGCGCGGGCGACATGCCGCCGCGCGGCTTGGGATTCTCGACGTAATCGATCGTCTGGCCGTCATAGATCTCGCCCTCGTTCCACGGACCACGATGATCTTGGCCCTGCGAAAGGTTGAACACGATGTTCACGGTGTCATCGGGCTGGATCGTGCCGAACATGGGATTGTCGAGCTTGCCCATACTGTCCAGCGCCTTCATGAACATGTTGGCATGGGTGATTTCGCGCGTCAGAAGGTGCACGAGAACCTCGCGTGTCCCCTCGTCATCGCACCGCTTGATGAGCGCCTCGTAAGTCTGGCGCGCGCCAGCCTCCGCGGCGATGTTGCAGCGCAGATCGCGCACGACATTGCCGCCTTCCTGCACATAGGCCGCCGTCCAGGCGCTGCCCTGGCTATCGACGAGATGCGGCCCGATCCCCTTCATTTGAAACAGCGGTGCGTCGTATACCGGCGTCTGGTCGAGTTTCGCCGTGTGCTGCACGATGAGCTTCCCGACCATTTCGAGATGGCTGAACTCCTCCAACGCGATATCCTGGAGCATGTCGCGTATGCCGGCGTCTGTTATGTGGAAAGACTGGACCCAGTATTGCAGGGCTGCGGTAAGTTCGCCCGTGGCGCCGCCGAACTGTTCAAGAAGGTATTGGCCGAACCGGGCGTCGGGGGTGCCGACATTGACCGGCATGATGGTCTCTTTACGGTGCAAAAACATACTGTGTCCTCCGGCCACGCGGAATGCGCGCCTCTCGTCATAGAACCGCGGGCATGGCCGCTGGTTGCCGAAGCACGTGGTGACTGCGTGGCTAGACGCTGGCGGTATGGAAAAGCCCTGTCGTGGAAGCGCCGGTTTGGCACCGATTCGCCGC
>JBBSCP010000257.1:0-6813 GCA_038250135.1 Acetobacterales bacterium
ATCTGCAACACGGCGCGCTCGGGCGTGGACAGGACGATGGCCTGCTTCGTGGCGTAGCAGCTCGTGAAACAGTCCCGCGCCGCACGGTCGGCCACCGGGTCGCCGGAACGGATGAGGCGGCGGCTCGACTCGCCCAGGATGCGCAGCAGGCGGGGCTCGTCATGCGCGGCGATGGCAGCGGCCAGCTCGGCGAAGCCTGCCTCGGCCGAGCGAAGATTCTGCGGCGGCGCGGGCGGGCGGGGCGCTGAAGTGCGACTTCGCGGTGCCGCGACAGCGGTGGCGGGACTCGCGGCGCGGGCTATAAGCGAGGGGATGACCACCACCTTGATCGCCAATGCCCGCCTGATCGACCCCGCCACGGGCCTCGACGCGCCCGGCGCGCTGCTGCTGCGCGACGGCCTGATCATCGACCAAGGCGCAAACCTCGGCCGCCCCGACGGTGCCACAATGGTGGATGCCGCAGGTGCGGTGCTGGCACCCGGCCTGGTGGACATGCGCGCGGCACTCGGCGAGCCCGGCTTCGAGCATCGCGAGACGGTGGCCTCCGCCGCCCTGGCCGCAGCGGCGGGCGGCATCACAACACTCTGCGCCCTGCCAGACACCGACCCGCCGATCGACGACGCTGCCCTGGTGCAGTTCCTGATCCGGCGTGGCGAGATCACCGGCAGCCTCACCATCCTGCCCTATGGCGCCGCGACGGCCGGTTGCGCGGGCAGGGATATTGCCGAGTTCGGCCTGCTCAAGGAGGCCGGGGCCATCGCCTTCACCGATGGCCGGCGCGCCATTGCGAGCGCGCGGCTCATGCGCCTGGCACTTTCTTACGCCCGCGCCTTCGGCAGCTTCATCGTGCAGCACCCGGAGGACCCCTCGCTCGCCGCCGGTGGCGCGGCAACCGAGGGCGAGCGTGCCACGCGCATGGGCCTGCCGGGCATTCCGCCGGCTGCCGAACCCATGATGGTGGCGCGCGACATCGCCCTCGCGCGCCTCACCGGCGGGCATGTGCATTTCGCCCATGTCAGCACCGGCGCCGCACTCGATCTGATCCGCGGCGCCAAGGCCGAAGGGCTGCGCGTCACCTGCGACACCGCGCCGCCCTATTTCGACCTGAACGAGACGGCGATCGGCGAGTACCGCACCTACGCCAAGCTCTCGCCACCGCTGCGTGCGGAGGCGGACCGCCTTGCCGTGGTGGCAGGGCTCGCGGATGGCACGATCGACGCCATCGCCTCCGACCACCAGCCGCACGATGCCGATGACAAGCGCCTGCCCTTCGCCCAGGCCGAGGCGGGTGGGGCGGGCCTCGCCACGCTGCTCGCGGTGACGCTGGCGCGGGTGCATGCGGGCGACCTCACGCTGATCCAGGCACTCGGTCTGCTGACCGCGCGCCCTGCTGCACTGTTGGGCCTGAAGGTCGGCACGCTGGCCAAGGGCGCGCCCGCGGATCTCGTGCTGTTCGACCCGGAGCGCGGCTGGCAGGTGCACTCCGGCAAACTCCCCGGCAAGGCGCAGAACACGCCCTTCGACGGGCGTGCGCTGGAAGGGCGGGTGCTCGGCACCTGGAAGGCAGGCCGGCGGGTGTTCGGCGCATGAGCCTGCTACTTGCCGCCCTGCTGGGCTACGGGCTCGGCTCGGTGCCCTATGGGCTGCTGCTGACGCGCGCGGCGGGCTTGGGCGATATCCGCGCCATCGGCTCTGGCAATATCGGCGCGACCAACGTGCTGCGCACCGGCAACAAGGCGCTGGCCGCCGCGACGCTCGCGCTTGACGCTGCGAAGGGCGCGGTGGCGCTGCTGATCGGCCAGGCGCTTTGGGGCGAGTCGGCCGGGCTGGTCGCCGGCGTGGCCGCGATGGCGGGGCACGCCTTCCCCGTCTGGCTCGGCTTCAAGGGCGGCAAGGGCGTGGCGACGGGCGCGGGGGTGATGTTCGCCGCCGCCTGGTGGCTCGGCCTCGCGGTGCTGGCGGTGTGGCTTGTGACGGCCCTCACCACGCGGATTTCCTCGGCCAGCGCGCTGGCGGGCTGCGCCGTGGCGCCGGTGCTGGCGCTGATCTTCGGCAGCTGGGAATTGGCGCTTGCCGCCCTGGTCCTGGCCGGGCTGATCACCTGGCGGCACCGGGCGAACATCGAACGCCTGCTGGCCGGCACCGAGCCCAAGATCGGCCGGAAAGCCTAGGTGACGAAGCGCGACGCGCTGGCCCGGCTGCGCCTCGCGCGTACCGAGGGCATCGGCCCGACCAGCTTCCGCCGCCTGATCGACCGCCATGGCGACGCCGAGGCTGCACTCGCCGCCCTGCCCCGGATTGCCTCCCGCAGCGGGCGGGTGCTGACCGCCCAACCGATGGGCGAAGCCGAGCGCGAGATGGCGGCGCTGGACCGGCTCGGCGGGCGTTTCCTGTTCCTCGATCAGCCCGCCTACCCGCCTTTGCTCGCGCAGCTCGCAGACCCACCGCCGGTGCTGTCGGTGCTGGGCGAGGCCGAGATCCTGTCGCGTCGCCAGGTCGGCGTGGTCGGCGCCCGCGCGGCCTCCGCCACCGGGCGCCGAATCGCGGAGGACATCGCGGCGGGCCTGACCATGGCCGGGCTGGTGGTGACCTCAGGCTTTGCACGCGGCATCGACACGGCGGCACATCTCGGCGCGCTCAACGCACATGGGCGGACCATCGCCGTGTTTGCCGGCGGGCTCGACAACCCCTACCCGGCCGAGAACGCGGCGATGCAGACGCGCATCATGGCCGAGGGCGGCGCGGTGATCGCCGAGGCGCCGCTCGGCACCGCGCCCCAGGCACGACATTTTCCCCGGCGCAACCGGATCGTCGCCGGCCTGGTGCTGGGCCTGGTGGTGATCGAGGCCGCGCAACGCTCCGGAAGCCTCATCACGGCGAGGCTGGCATTGGAGGCGTCTCGGGAAATCTTCGCGGTGCCCGGCAGCCCGCGCGACCCGCGCTCGGCGGGCTCCAACGACCTCATCCGCCAGGGCGCGCACATCACCGAAACGGCGGAGGATGTGCTGGCCCACCTGCCCGATGCGCCCCGCGACATGCCCCTGTTCCGCCCGCGCTTCACGGTGGAGGTGCCGGAGGATACACAATCTGAGGTTGAATCTCTATCTGGCGATCCGGGCAAAGTGCTTGAAATGATTGGCACCACCCCGGTGGCGGTTGACGACCTCGCCCGGCGCTGCCACCTCTCGACGCCAACCGTGCAGGCGATCCTGCTGGACCTGGAGATGTCCGGTCTGGTGGAGAGCCTGCCTGGAAACCGGGTGGCACGGTCGGCGGGCTGAGCCGCCGGCGGCGCCAACTCGCAGAAAAACTGGCGAAAAAATGCCCGATGTCGTCGTGGTCGAAAGCCCGGCCAAGGCCAAGACCATCAACAAGTATCTGGGTGGGGACTTCACCGTCCTCGCCTCGTTCGGCCATGTCCGCGACCTGCCCGCCAAGGATGGTTCGGTCCGGCCGGAGGAGGATTTCGCCATGGATTGGGAGGCCGATGAGCGTGGCGACCGCCAGGTCGGCGCCATCGCCAAGGCGCTGAAGGGTGCGCGGCGCCTGTACCTCGCCACCGACCCGGATCGGGAGGGCGAGGCGATCTCCTGGCACGTGCAGGACATGCTCGCCCGGCGCGGCGCGCTGAAGGGGGTGGAGGTCAACCGCATCACCTTCAACGAGATCACCAAGCGCGCGGTGCAATACGCGGTCGCGCATCCGCGGCAGCTCGACGTGCCGCTGATCGACGCCTACCTGGCGCGGCGCGCGCTGGACTATCTGGTGGGGTTCAACCTCTCGCCCGTGCTGTGGCGCAAGCTGCCGGGCAGCCGCAGCGCGGGCCGCGTGCAATCCGTGGCGCTGCGGCTGATCTGTGAGCGCGAATCCGAGATCGAGGCCTTCCGGGCGCGCGAGTACTGGACCGTCGAAGCCCGCTTCGCCACGCCGGCCGGCGCCCTGTTCGGCGCGCGGCTGACGCATCTCGACGGCAAGAAGCTTGACCAGTTCGACCTGCCGGACGAAGCCAGCGGCATGCGCGCCAAGGCAGCCGTCGAGGCCGGGCAGTTCAGCGTCGCCAGCGTCGAGAAGAAGCGCAGCAAGCGTAACCCGCCGCCGCCCTTCACCACCTCCACGCTCCAGATGGAGGCCTCGCGCAAGCTCGGCATGGGCGCGCAGGCGGGGATGCGCGTGGCGCAGCAGCTTTATGAGGGTGTGGAAATCGGAGGCGAGACCGTTGGCCTCATCACCTACATGCGTACCGATGGCGTGCAGATGGCGCGCGAGGCGATCTTCGCCATCCGCGACCATGTGAAGGACAGTTTTGGGCCTGACTACCTGCCCGGCGCGCCACGCGAATACTCCTCCAAAGCCAAGAACGCGCAGGAAGCGCATGAGGCGATCCGCCCCACCGATGTGACCCGCACGCCGGACCAGGTGGCCCGCTTCCTCGATGACCGGCAGCGCAAGCTCTATGAACTCGTCTGGAAGCGCGCCGTCGCCAGCCAGATGCAATCCGCCGAGATCGACCAGACCGCAGTCGAGATCGTCGAGCCGAGCGGCAAGACCAAGCTGCGCGCCAATGGCTCCGTCATCGCCTTCGACGGCTTCCTGCGCCTGTATCGCGAGGATGAAGATGATCGCGCCGCCGATGCCCGCGCCGGCCTGGTTGCCGCCGCCGAGGATGACGATGCGCGCACCCTGCCCCCCATGCGTGAACGCGACGCGCTGAAGCGGAACGGCGAGGTCGCGGCAACGCAGCACTTCACCCAGCCGCCGCCGCGCTTCTCGGAAGCAACGCTGGTGAAGCGGATGGAGGAACTCGGCATCGGCCGGCCCTCCACCTACGCCTCCATCCTGCAGGTGTTACAGGACCGGGAATATGTGAAGCTCGACAAGCGGCGCTTCATCCCCGAGGACCGCGGCCGGCTGGTCACGGCCTTCCTGATGGCCTTCTTCGAGCGCTACGTGGACACCGGCTTCACCGCCGGGATGGAAGAAAAGCTTGACGACATTTCGGGCGGCACCGCGGATTGGCGCGCCGTGATGCGCGCCTTCTGGGAGGAGTTTTCCCGGGCGATCGCAGCCACCAAGGACCTCAAGATCAGCGACGTGATCGACCGGCTGGACGCCGATCTCGGGCCGCATTTCTTCCCCGAGCGGGAGGGCGCGGGCGATGCGCGCGTTTGTCCTTCGTGTTCCTCCGGCCGGCTGGGCCTAAGGCTCGGGCGGACGGGCGCCTTCATCGGCTGCTCGAACTATCCTGAGTGCCGCTACACGCGCCCCCTGATCGCACCCGGCGCGGAGGGCGAGGCCGGTTCCACCCTTTCCGAAGGGCCGCGCGAATTGGGCGTCGATCCGGTCAGCGGCCAGCCGGTGACGGTGCGGCGCGGGCCCTATGGCGTCTATGTGCAGCAGGGCGAGGCCGCCACGGACGACAAGGGCAAACCGACGAAACCCCGTCGCGCCAGCCTGACGCGCGACATGAACGCCGACACGTTGACGATGGAATCGGCCATCGCGCTGCTCTCCCTGCCACGCGCCATCGGGCGCGATCCCGAGACGGGTGAGGAGATCACCGCCGGCATCGGCCGCTTCGGCCCCTATGTGCGGCTCGGCAGCCTCTATCAATCGCTGGAGCCGGGCGATGAGGTGCTGGCGCTGGGCATGAACCGGGCGATGGAGCTGCTGGCCAAGGCGCGCGCCAAGGTGCGCCTGCTCGGCACCCATCCGAAGGACGGCGCGCCGGTCGAGATTCGCAAGGGGCGCTTCGGGCCCTATGCGATGCACGGCAAGATGATCGCGAATCTGCCGCGCGGCATGGAGATGGAGGCCGCGACGCTCGACGAGGCGGTGAAACTGCTCGCCGAGAAGGGCAAGGAATTGCCGCCGCGCAATGGCGCCAAGGGCAAGAAGGCGCCGGCGAAGAAGGCCGCGGCGAAGCCCGCTGCCGAAGTCGCACCTGCCGCGAAGAAGGCCCCGGTGAAGAAGGCCGCCGCCAAGAAGCCGGCAGCCAAAAAACCCGCGGCGAAAAAGTCGGCCGCGAAGAAGCCGGCCGCGCGAAAGGCCGGCTGAGATGGTGCGGCGCAGTCCTCCGCCGAAGGGCCCGGCCGCGCCCAAGGCGAAGCTGCCGCGCCGCAAAACGCCGGCGGCCGAGCCCGAAAGGCTCCCGACTCGCGAGCAACTGCGCGATTTCCTGCGCAGCGCGCCCGGCCGCGTCGGCAAATCCGACATCGCCCGGCATTTTGGCCTGGCCACCGAGCAACGCCCCGCCCTACGCGAACTCCTGCGCAGCCTGAAGGAGACCGGCCAGGCGGCGCCAGTCGGCCGCAAGGGCATCGCCGCGCCGGAGCGCCTGCCGGACATGACGGTGGTCGAGGTGATCGGCACCGATCCCGATGGCGACCCGATCGCACGGCCCGTGCAATGGGATTCCGCGAATGGCCCGCCGCCGGTTGTCTATATGGCGCGCGAGCCGAAGGGCCAGACGGCGCTGGCGCCGAAGCAGCGCGTGCTGGCGCGGATCAAGTTCCTCGGCGGCAACAAATACGAAGGCCGCACCTTCAAGCGCCTCGCCGCCGCCGTCGCCACGCGCATCCTCGGCGTCTTCGAGGAAGGTCGCATCATCCCCACCGACCGCCGCCAGCGTGGCGAGTGGCAGGTGCCGAGCGAGCATCTGAACGGCGCCAGGCCCGGCGACATCGTGCTCGCCGAACCCCTGCCGAGCACCCGGAACTTCGGCCCGCGCCCGGCGCGCATCACCGAGGTGCTGGGCCGGATGGGGGAGCCGAAAAGCGTCTCGCTCGTCTGCATCCACGCGCATGGCATCCCCGA
>JBBSCP010000258.1:0-6802 GCA_038250135.1 Acetobacterales bacterium
ACCACGGCCGCCCATTTCGCCACCTCGGCGGCGATGAAGGGGCCGAATTCGGCCGGCGTCGTGCTTTCCACCACGAAGCCCTGCGCGGCGAAACTGTCCCGTACCTCGGGCAGCGCCATGGCGCGCGCGACCTCGGCGTGCAGGCGCTCCAGCACCGGGGCGGGGGTGCCAGCGGGGGCGAAAAGCCCCTGCCAGGACGCCGCGACGAAGCCCGCGAGGCCGGCCTCCTGCATCGTCGGTACCTCGGGCAACAGCGGGTGGCGCGTGGCGGAGGTGACGGCGAGTGCGCGCAACTGCGCGGCGCGGATCATCGGCAGCGCCACCAATATGTCCGCGAAAGCCGATTGCACCTGGCCGGAGATGAGGTCCGTCATCGCCTGGGCCGAGCCGCGATAGGGCACGTGCTGCAACTCGACCCCGGCGGCCAGGCCGAACATCACGCCGGTGAGGTGCATGGAGGTGCCATTCCCCGGCGTGGCGTAGGTCAGCGCGCCCGGCGTGGCGCGCGCGGCGGCGATGTAGCCGGCCACGTCGCGCGCCGGATGCGCGGGGTTCACCACCAGCACCAACGGCGCGGAGACCAGGCGCGACAATGGGGCGAAGCTGCGCACGGGGTCATAGGGCAGATTCGGGAACAGGCTCGCCGCGATGGCGTTGCTGCCGGTGACGCCCATCAGCAGCGTGTGGCCGTCGGGCGGCGATTTCGCCACCAGATCGGCGCCCGTGGTGCCGCCCGCGCCGGGCCGGTTCTCGACCAGTACGGTCTGGCCGAGCGATGCCGTCAGCTTGTCCGCCAGTCGCCGCGCCAGCAAATCCGTGCTGCCGCCGGGCGGGAAGGGCACGATGATGCGCAGGCCGCGCGTGGGGAATCCCTGCGCCAGGGCCGGCGTGGCGCAGGCCACTCCGAGTAGGGCCAGCGCGCGACGGGTGAGTTCAGCCATGCTCGTTCTCCTTCTCCGGGGGCGCGCCCCAGCCACCGCCGCCGGCGGTTTCGATGATCAGGCGCTCGCCCGCCACCCAGGCGAAG
This sequence comes from Acetobacterales bacterium, assembly GCA_038250135.1. Classification (GTDB taxonomy): domain Bacteria; phylum Pseudomonadota; class Alphaproteobacteria; order Acetobacterales; family Acetobacteraceae; genus Falsiroseomonas. The sequence continues at coordinate 1,028 of JBBSCP010000258.1, forward strand.
CGGCACTTCGCGGGGAAGCGTTGCACATTCCCATCGGCGGCGACCAGGGTCAGCGCCGCGGTGGCGCCCGCCCCGCCGCCCTGTGCGCCCGGCGCGCCGACCAGGTGCCTCTCGCCGCGGTAGGACACCTCCGCCGTGCCCGAGAGCAGGCGATAGACGCGCCGCGTGCCCTCCCCGCCCGGCATGAGGCCCACCCCACCGGAGCCGGCGCGGCGGGCGATTTCCTCCACGCGGATCGGCGCGATCGCCTCCAGCGTCTCGGCCGGCAGGTTGCGCGCGTTGGAGACATCGACCGAGATCGCCGGCAGCCCCGGCCCCGCCGGCCCGCCGCCTGCGCCGCCGGCGATGATCTCGGTGAACATCCAGCCCTGGCCGGCGGCCGAGAGCACCAGCGCGACCCCCGCATTGGGCGCCGCCGCCGGCCTGGGCGAGAGGGATGCGAGCGCGGCGAGCATCGCGTTGGTGGCAAGCTTCACCGTGGCCGTGCGCGCATTCACGGCCGCCGGAAAGCGCGGGTTCACCACGCTGCCCTCTGGCAGGTGCAGATCCAGCAGGTCGAGCAGCCCGTGATTGGCCGGCGCGCCAGGGGCGATCCGCCGCAGCAGGCAGAAGCCCGCGGCGAGGAGCCCCGAGGCGGCGGCATTCACCGGCCCTGCCGTCTGCGGCGCCGAGCCCGCGAAATCCACCGAAAGCCGGGGGCCAGGCAGGCGCCGCAGCGCCACGCGGATCTGCACGGGCGCGTCGGTGATACCGTCGCCTTCCAACGCGGCCTCAGCATGCGCCTCGCCCTCGGGCAAAGCGAGCAGCGCCTCGGCCAATATGGCGCGGGTGCTGGCGAGCAGGCCACGCGCGATGGTGGCGAAGCTTTCCATGCCGGAAGCCAGCGCCGCGACCTCCCGCGCCGCGAGCGACACCGCCGCCCATTGCGCGCCGAGATCGGCCTCCAGCATCGCCGGCGTGCGGGAATTGGCGCGCAGGATGGCGGCGATGCCAGGCTGCTCGCCAGCAGCGTCGCGCCAGCGCAGCGGCGGCAGGCGCAGGCCTTCGGCGAAAATGCTGGTGGCGTCTGGCGGGATCGAGCCGGGGGCGATGCCGCCGACATCCTGGTGATGCAGGATCGTCGCCGCCAGGGCGATGATTTGCCCCATCACCAGGATCGGCCGCAGCACGATGATATCGGGCAGATGCGTGCCGCCGGACCAGGGATCGTTGGTGAGAAACCCCTCGCTCTCGGCCATGGTCGCGGCCGGGAAGCACGCGAGGATGCCCGCCACGGCAGGGATCATGCCGCCCAGCAGCAGCGGCAGGCCGCGCGCCTGGGCCAGCACGCGCCCGTCGGGCAGGAACAGCGCGGCGGCGCAATCCATGCCCTCCGTCGCGACCGGGGATTGCGCGGTGGCGAGCAGGCTGGCGTGCATCCGATCCGCAAGCCCTTGCAGCGCCAGGGCGAGCAGCCGTTCGTCGCGCGTCATGGCAGCGTCGCCGTGCCGGTGCTGCGCAGCGCCACGATGCGCGGCACGCCCGACGGCGCGACGCCGCGCAGGCTGCGCGCGGCTTCGTTGTAGCGTGCGCCGAGGCTTTCGGGCGTGTCGCCTGCCGGGTCCCAACCCAGTGAGATCGGCTCGGCGCGCGGATTGGGTGCCAGGTCCAGCTCATGCGTGATGGCCGGCGCCTCGGCCCCCCAGCCGAGCAATTGCTGGGCAAGATCGGCCGTCGGTGCCGCATGATCGAGCGTGGCCAGGGCCGCGAGCGGCAGGTCGCAGGCACGGCTTCGGAAGGCGAGGGCGGGCGCCAGGTGCAGCCCTGTCGCGGCCATCACCGCGGCCTCCGCCGGCACGATCAGCGCGCGCGGGCGCAGCGCCTCGGCCAGCGCCGACGCGTGGGCCGGGCCGGCGCCGCCGCCCACCACCAGCGTGGCCTCGGCCGGGTCGATGCCGCGCCGCCAGGCGAAGCGCCGCACGGCCTCGGCGATCACGACCATCTCGGCCAGGGCGAAGCTTTCGAGGTCGAGCGTCGCACCGCGCAGCGCCATCTCGCCGATCTGCAATTGCCGCGCGCGCAGTGGCCGGCCCTCGCGGTGCAGGCTGACCTCCACGGTGGTGCTGCCGATATCGAGACCGATCGCCGCCCCCGCGGTCACCAGCCGCGCCACCGCCAATGCGCCCGCGGCCGGGCCGGACGCGACCAGGCCCAGCGGGCGCGCGCGCATCGCCGAGAGCGGCGCGAGCCCGCCCTGCGCCTGCATCACCCAGGGTTCGGGCAATGGGTCGGGCAGGGCGTGGCGCGCGGCGAGCGGCTTGAGCGCCGCATCGGTGAGGGTCGCGAGCATGCGTTCGAACTCGCGCGGTGCGGGATCGACCAGGTGAGAGAGCGACACGGGAAGATCGGGCCTGCGCGCCGCGATCCAGGCGGCGGCGGCGCGCTCATGGGCGGGGTTCAGATGCGCGAACAGCAGGCAGAGCGCGACGGGCGTGCCCGACGGAAGGCGCAGGACCGGCGCAAGATCGCCGAGCTGCAACGCTTTGACCTCGATGCCCTGCGCGTCGATCCGCCCTGCCAAGGAAAAGCGCCAGCCACGCGGCGAGAGCCAAGGCGGCGTCGGTGGCGGTGGTGGATCGGAGTCCGGATCGCGCCGCGACTGCCGGCCGAGATCGGGCAAATCGGCAAAACCCGCCGTGGCGACGAGCGCGACCGGCGCAGCCTCGCCGTGCAGCAGCGCATTGGCGGCGAGCGTTGAGGAGAGGCGAATCCGCCTGACCTCGCCGGGTGCGATTCGCAATTCTTCCAGCGCTGCCAACAGACGATCAGGAAGCGCCGAGGTGCCGCGCGCGCACTTTGTCACTCGGCGCTCGGCGCCCATCGCCACCACATCCAAAAAGGCACCGCCGAGATCGCAGGCGACATCCCAGGACTTGTTCAGCGCGACCACCGCGTCGGCGCAAATGCCGAAAGGTCGATCTGCGGGGCGCGGCCGGCGATGAGGTTGGCGATTTCGCGCCCCGTGCTCGGCGCACCGCACATGCCGACATGGCCGTGACCGAAAGCAAAAAACGCATTCTCCGCGCGCGGCGCCCGGCCGATCACCGGCAGGCTGTCGGGCAGGCAGGGGCGGTGGCCCATCCATTCGCTCGTGCGGCTCGTGTCGAGATGCGGAAACATCTCCCGCCCCCGATCGAGCAGCACATGCGCGCGCCGATAATCCGGCGCCGCCTTCAACCCGGCGAACTCGACCGAGCCTGCCAGACGCAGCCCCATGCGCATCGGGTTCACCATCAGGTTGTGCTCCACCGCCATGACGGTGTGGCGCAAAGCGAGGTTGTTGCTCGCGACCGTCACGTGATAGCCGCGCTGCGTCTCAAGCGGGATGCGCGGGCCGAGCTGGTTCGCAAGGCTCGCCGACCAGGCGCCGCCGGCGAGCACCACCGCGTCGCAGGCGAGCGTCTCGCCGGTGTCGAGCGTCAGCGCGCTGACCACGCCGTCACGTTGCACGAAACCCGTGACGCGCGCGCGAACCATCGCCGCGCCGTCCGCCACGCATTGCGCGTGCAGGTTCTGCGTCATCGCGCCGGGATCGATGGTGGAGGCGTTCTCGGGCGCCAGGATGCCGAAGCGGAAACGCCCGCGCAGGTCGGGCTCCAGCGCGACAAGCTCATCTTCCTGCACGTCGCGCAGCTCGACGCCGAGCGAGCGGCGGAGGTTCATCCCCCATTGCCATTGCCGCGCGACCTCCTGCCCCGAATAGACGTAGAGGCAGCCCGAGCGCCGCATCAGCCCCATGCCGGCGGAGCGTTGCAACAAGGGTTCGTAGCACTCGAAGATCGGCGCCAGCAGGCCACGCAGGGCGCCGGCGATCCGCGTGACTTCGTTACGGTCGGAGGCTCGCAGGAAACGCGCGATCCAGGGTGCGACGATCGGCGCATACCACCAGCGGATGGCGAGCGGCCCGAGCGGATCGAGCAGCCAGCGCGGCGCCTTCTTCCACATGCCCGGCATGCCGACCGGCAGACAGGCGGAGGGCGAGAGCGAGCCCGCATTGCCGAAACTCGTGGCCTCACCCGGGCCGAGCGGATCGACGAAGGTGATGCGATGGCCGTCGCGTTGCAGCCAGGCAGCGGTGCAGGTGCCGACGATGCCGTTGCCGATGATCGCAATGTGGGACATCTCAATACAACTCGAAATATTCGCGCTGTTCCCACTCGCTCACCTCAGCCTCGAAGCGCGCGATCTCGGCGCGTTTGAGGCGGAGATAATAGTCCACGAAACCGCTGCCGAAAGCGTCGCGCGTGGCCTCGCTCGCTTCCAGCGCGAGCAGCGCCTGTTCCAGGTTGCGCGGCAGGGCAACGGCTTTCGTCTCATAGGGCGTATCGGCGGAAGGCCCGGGATCGCGCGCGCTCGCGATGCCCTCCAGACCGAAGGCAAGCTGCGAGCCGATGTAGAGGTAGGGGTTCGCCGCAGGCTCGCCCGCGCGATTCTCCAACCGCGTCGCGGGATCGCCCGGCGCGCCAAGCGCGCGCACCATCACGCCGCGATTGTCGATGCCCCAGATCGCGCGATCCGGTGCCAGCGAATAGGGGCGGTAGCGGCGATAGCCGTTCAGCGTCGGCACGGCAAAGGCCGCCGCCGCGCCGGCGTGGTGCAGCAGACCGCCGAGATAGTGCCGCGCCGTGTCGGACAGCAGCGCGCCTTCCCCTACGAATGCGTTGCGACCCGTGGTTCGGCTTTTCAATGATTGGTGCAGATGCCAGCCGCTCGACATCACGTTCGGGATGCGCGGGCGGCTCATGAAGGTGGCGTGGTGGCCGTGCCGGCGCGCGACCTGCTTTACGGCGGAGCGGAACAGGATCATGTCGTCCGCGCTCTGCATCGCGCCCTGCGCGGCGAAGGTGAATTCCACCTGGCTCGGCCCGTATTCGACCTCCATCGAGCGCAAGGGCAGGCCCAGCGCCTGGATCTCGCGGCGCAGGATTTCGAGGATGGGGTCGAGCTGGTCGTAGCGCAGCTCGGTCAGATAGTTGTAGCCCTGCGTCAGCAGCCCGACCTCTGGCGGCGTGCCCGGCTGACCGGCATCTTCGGGCGCGAGTTTCGAGTCCAGTAAACGGAACAAGTGAAACTCAACTTCAAGCCCCGCGATGGGCTCGAAGCCCGCGGCCTCGGCTTTGCCCACGATGTTACGCAGCAAATGGCGCGTGTCGAAGGGCACGGGGCGGCCATCGGCGAAGTGCGCGTCGCAGAGTATCCAGCCGCTATGCAGCGCCCAGGGTAGCACGCGGAAGGTCAATGGGTCGGGCAGCAGCAGGCAATCGGCGGCACCTTCCAGCTCCTTCATGCCGATGCCGCCGCCGGCGGTGAAAACCTGGAAGGCCGTGCGGTGCGAGGTGTCCTTCAACAGCAGCGTGGTCGTCATGGTGATGCCATTGGCCAGCGCGCCCGGCAATTCGGACGCCACGATGGTCTTGCCGCGCAGGATGCCGTGCTGGTCCGCCCAGGCGAGGCGCACCACACCGATGGCATCCTTCTCGACACGCGCGAGGATCTCGGCAATCCGGCGCGGATCGCCGCGGCCGCAGATCTCGGCAAAACTCATTCGGCGGCGAGGGCCGGCGGATGCCACGGCGCGGCGGCGCGGCGGCGCGCTACGGCATCCCGCCAATGCGCCTGCCAGCGTTCGGCGGGCGCCATGCCGTCGATCGTGCCGGGGCCGGTGAGACGCGCCGCGGCCGCCTCATCGAGCACCATCATCGGGCTGCGGCCTTCCTCAACCGCCGTGATCGCGCG
>JBBSCP010000259.1:0-6801 GCA_038250135.1 Acetobacterales bacterium
CGACATCATACGCACCGCGCTGCCGCCTTCCTCGTAGAGCACGTCGAAGGTCTCGACTGCATAGTCCAGCCATTGCTGCGGCGTGTAGCCGGGTGCGAGCCAGAACTTCATGTCGTTGGTGTCCAGCGCGTAGGGCACGATGACGATGGCGCGCGGCCCGCCCTCGGTGTCCACCACATCCCATCGTGGCTGGTCATCGCCGTAATCATCCATGTGGTAGAGGAAACCCTCCTCCGCCAATACGCAGCGCAGCCGCGGCGAGTGCAGATAGCGTGAGAGCCAGCCAACCGGGCGCGTGCCGGTGGAAGTGGCGATGCTGGTCACGGCCTTGCGCACGAAGTCGCGTTCGCGCGCCGCGTCGAAGGAGAATTGATGCACCCAGCGCCAGCCATGGCTGCACGTCTCGTGTCCGTTGTTTCGGATCGCCAGGGCGATTTCGGGTGCGCGCTCCAGCGCCACGGCAGCGGCGGTGAAGGTCGCCGTCACGCCGTAGCGCTCGAGGAGCCCCAGCACGCGCGGTGCGCCGGCGCGGATGCCGTAGAGATAGTTGCTCTCATTGCCGAAGTTGCGGATCGGCACCTTGAGCGCGACGCCGAGTTCATCGATCGGCTCCGGCCCCTTGTCGCCTTCGGCGACCGACATCTCGGCCCCCTCCTCGACATTCACGACGATCGAGAGCGCGAGGCGCGCATCCTGCGGCCAGATGCCGGGCATGGGGTTACCCTTCGGTTGTCCGGACAAGTGCATAGCCCTGGTCGCTGCCACTGGCTACCTCTCCGCGCCGCGCCGCAGCTTTGTTTTGTAGGCGAAGAGCTCCGCCGGGTGCCAGTTGCGGGACAGCAGCATGGTCTTGCCATCCGCCAGCAGGTAGCGGCGGAGGAAGTGCAGCCCGATGGCGCGCGGCTTGCGGCCGAGTGCGGCGGCGACGGCGGGCGGCATGGCGCCCGCCGAGATTTCCTGCACCACCTCCATCACCTCGACGCCGAAGCGACTCTCGATGGCGGCGTAGATGGCGCCCTGCGTGGGCAGAGCGATGGCAGCGAAGCGCGGATTGACGAAGACTTCCGCAGCCGCGATCGGGCGGCCGGCCTCATCTACCCGCAAGCCGTCGATGCGAAGCCACTTCACGCGAGGCTCGGTTGGGATCTGCGCGGCATCCTCGGCGTTGAGCAGATGCAGGCGTCGCGAGGTGACCTGTAATCTGGTGTCGGCAGCGTATTGAAAAAGCGACTCAATGCTGCGCAGCGACTGCACCATGCCGCGGACCGGCTCGCGTGAGACCACCACCGTGCCCGCTCCCTGGCGTCGTTCGACGAGGCCAGCCTCGGCCAGGCGGCGCAGTGCCTCGCGAATAGTGTGGCGGGAGACGCGCAGAGTCTCGCAGAGCTCGGCCTCGGTCGGCAGCAACACGCCCACCGCGTAGCGGCCCTCTGCGATTGCATCGCGTAGCAACGCCTCGATGCGCGCGTAGAGAGGGGCCTTCGGCGTCGGGCTGCTCAATGGCGTTCCAGCAATGCGCCAAAGCCCTGCACTCGGTCCTGAATGCCGTTCTGCCGCAGTGCCCACCAATAGGTGGCCGTATTGATGGCGACCACGGGTTTATCGAGCCAGAATTCCGCCATCGCCGCAACGCGCGCCATGGCGAGGTTGGTGCCGACCTGCACGATGGCATCGACGGAGGAATCGTTCAGCTCGATGATCGCGTCGCGCAGCGTGCGTTCCTCTACATGCGCGATGGCAACCGGGCTTTCGCATTTCAGGCCCTTGAGCTTGGCGACTTCATAGCCGCAATCGTTGAAGAATCGCTCGACTTGGCGGTCGCCGACCGGTTGGTAGGGCGTGATGACGGCGATACGGCAAATATCCGGCCCCAGGGTGCGCAGTGCCGCGCGGCAGGCATCGCTGCCCATCGCCACCTTCACGCCGGCCCGTGCCTCGATCCGCCGTTGCAATTCGACAGAGCCTTCGAGTCCATCCCAGAAGGTTTCGGCCGACATGCCCATGACGAGGTAGTCGGGCTCGGCCGACATCACGCTGTCCACAGCCTCCATGATGGTGGCGCGAATGGTGTCGATCAATGCATTGAAATCTTCGTCATTCGCGATCTTCATATTTGGGATGACGATTCGCGAGAAATGGTTGGTGACGCCAATCGGGCGCATCGCATCGAATTCCGGCTGGACGGAGGTGTTGGTGGAGGGCGCGATGACCCCGAATTTGCGCCGCCAGCCCAGGCTGTCCGTCATGCCATCCTCCTCGGATGGCGAGAGGTTAGCGCCTCATGGTTGTCCGGACAACTGTGACGTCATGGTCCGACCGCCCGCGGCAGCCAGAGCGCAATGTCCGGCATGATCATCAGCACGGCGATCGCCAGGATATAGACGGCGACGAAGGGCAGCACGCCGGTGAAGACATCGCCGATCGGTCCGCCATCCTTGCGCATGCCTTGCAGTACATACAACACAGTGCCGTCCGGCGGGCTGATCAGCGCGATCTCCACCAACATGACGACGACGACGCCGAACCAGATCGGGTCGTAGCCAAGCGCTGTCACCACGGGGAAGATCACCGGGATGGTCGTGATGATCATGGAGAAGCCTTCCATGAAGGTGCCGAGCGCCAGGTAGAATCCGATGATCAGCGCCATGATGACCCAGGGCGGCAGCGGCAATCCTGCCACGGCGCCCGCGAGCATCTGCGGAATGCCAAGCAACGTGATGACGTAGTTCAGGACATAGGCGCCAAGCAGGATCAGCCCGATCATCGCGGTATTGCGCGCCGTCGCCTCCGCGCTTGCATGCAGCATCCGCAGCGAGAACCGACGCTCGACGATCGCGATGACGATTGCCGCGACCACACCGAGTGCGGCGGATTCTGTGGGCGTGGCGAGGCCGGCATAGATGGTGCCGAGTACCACGAGGATTAGCACCAGTGTCGGCAGCAACCCCACCAGGCCGCGCAGCTTTTCGCTCAACGGAATCATCGGGCCGGGAGGTGGCGCGGCACCGCGTTTGAGCAGGATCACGCCGATGAACAGCGCCATCACCAGGATGCTGGGGCCCACCGCGGCGAGATACAGCGCGCCGACGGAGGTTTCGGTGATCAGCGCATAGATGATGAAGGTGATGCCGGGTGGTATGAGGTTGCCGAGCGCGCCGCCCGCCGCGAGCGATCCCATCACGACCTTCGGGTCGTAGCCCTTGCCCTGGAAGAACGGCATGGCCACCGATCCCATCGTCGCCGCCGTTGCGACCGAGGAGCCGGAGATGGCCGAGAACAGGCCCGACGCCACGATGTTGGTGTGCAGCAGTCCGCCCGGCAGCCTGTTCAGCCACAGGTTCAGCGCACGGTACAGACGTTCGGAAAGTCCCGCCCGCAGCAGGATTTCGCCCATCAACAAAAAAAGTGGCACCGCGACCAGCACGAAGGAGGAGGACGGCCCCCAGGCCGTCTGTCCGAGGAAGAGCCAGAACGGCCTGTCGGAGAATGCGAAGCCCGCCAGCAGCCCCAGTACGCCCAGCGCCGCGCCCACATAGATGCCGGCTGCGAAGAAGGTGCCGAACACGCCAAGCAGCAGCAGGATGGCGCCAACCGGCACGTCGCCGCCGCCGCCGGTGCCGGTCAGCGACAGGCCGATGAACACCACCAGCATGACCAGGATGAAGCCGATGGCGATCACAGCTTCGCATCCTTCACGCCAAGCGCATCCAACGCTTCCTGTGCTTCCTCGACATAGCCGCGGGAGGACAAATTGCGTTCCAATTGCTTCGCGTCGCCCGCGAAGGCCAGCAGGCAATTCTCGATCAGCATGGCGAGGATGAGCACCACGAACACGATGATGCCGGCCGCCCAAAGCCCCTGCGGAATTGCCAACGGCGTTCTGAGCAGGCTGATGTCGGTGGCGCCGAACAGCAGCGATTCCTCCACCAAATCCCACGCCCCCTTGGCAAGGAAGCCCGCGAACACCGCCAACAATGCGAGCGATAACAGATGCAGCGGCACGCGCGCGCGCAGCGGCAGCCGGTTGATCAGCATGTCGATCCGCACATGGCTGCGGGTGTTCAGCGTATGCGCCAGCCCCCAAGACAGGCCAAAGGCCAGCATGTAGCCGGTGATCTCGGTGGTCGATTGCGTGCTGAAGCGGAAGATCGACCGCGCGAGCACTTCGAAGGCGATGAAGAAGGCGCAGAGCACGAAGCACCACCCCGCCGCGAGTCCCATCAGGCCGCCGACGAAAGCCACACAACGACGCAGGCCGGACGCGGCCCGCAACGCCAGGGAAGCGGACCGCGCCATGGTGACTATCGTGCCTCGAAGCGCACGCCGGAGATCGGCGCGACGATGCGGTTGTAGGTTTCGCCGCAACCCGCGCCACAACGCCGCACGAAGGCGGGCAGCACATTATCGGTGAGGATGGTGCGCAACGTCTGCAAATCCGCCGGCGTGGGGCGCGAGACCGTCATCGGTCGGTTCTCGACAACACGACCGATCGAACAGCCCTGGCGCGTGCCGGTATTGCAAGCGATGCCGTCTTCGCTCGCCTCGTCACCGAGTTTCCATTGCTGATCAGCAAGCTCCGCGAAGGCGCTGGTCAGCAATTCGCGGGCCGGTGCGTCTATGCGATTCCACCAGGCCAGGTTCACGAAGTAGCCGTAGGTGGACCAGGCGACGGGTAGCGCATACATGTGTGTTGTCACCTCATACCACCGGGCTCCATTGCCCGAACCGGTGCCGGTGATGGCACAATCCACCACGCCGCGCTCGAGCGCCGCATAGACTTCCGGGAAGCCGATGCCAACAGCCTGCCCGCCGATCGCTGCCACGAAATCATTGATGCTGCCGCCACCGGTACGGATGCGGCGGCCGCGCAGTTCGGCCAGCGAGTTCGCGCGTTCGCGACAGAACAGCACCTGCGCCGGATAGGGCGCCATGGTGAGAAGCCGCACGCCGAAGCGTTCCAGCCCGCGGTTCAATTCCGGCATCAGCGCCTCCGCCACCTGGCGCGCCTGCGCAATGGTCGGGTTGAGGCCCGCGAGGTCCACCATGTCAAGTATCGGCACGTCGCCAGCCACGGTGTTGAGCGGCACCGCGCCGATCTCGACCTGGCCTGAGCGCACCAGGCGCACGATCTCCGGCCCGTTCAGGTTGCGTTCCGGCCAACTGGAGAGGGTGACGCGGATGCGTCCATTGCTGCGTGCCGCGAGCCCATCGCGCAGCAGGGGAACATCGACGCGCGTGTATTGCGGGATCGCCGGCGAGGGCTGCGTCACCGCCTGGATGTTGATCTGCGGCCCTTGCGCCTGCGCGCCGCCGATCGCCATCCCGGCGCCGGCAAACGCGCCGAGCAGGGCACGCCCCATGGTTGCGAAACTCGTCATTCCACTGTTCTCCCTGTTGTTGCAGTCGGCCGCTACATCACCGCGAGGCGGCTGTTGCGTAGGTCGGTCACCAGCATCGCGCCAGGTGCATGAGTGATTGCGAAGTCGATCTTGGCTGATCTGATCACAGCCTGCGGCGTGACGCCACAAGCCCAGAACAGGGGAATTTCATCGGACTTCACCTCCACCGCATCGCCGTAATCCGGCCGCGCCAGATCCTCGATGCCGATCAGCGCGGGGTTGCCGAGATGTACCGGTGCGCCATGTACCGCCGGAAAGCGCGAGGTGATCTGCACGGCGCGGATCGCATCGGCGGGACTGAAGGGCCGCATCGAGACCACCATCGGCCCAAAGAATGGCCCTGCTGGCGCGCAGGCGACGTTCGTGCGCCACATGCCGACGTTGCTGCCCTGCGCGACATGCCGCAGCGGGATGCCATCCGCGAGTAGCGCGTGCTCGAAGGTGAAGGAGCAGCCGAGCACGAAGGCCACCAGGTCGTCGCGCCAAAGATCGAGGATGCTGGTCGGCTCGGCCACGAGTTCGCCCTCGCGCCAGATGCGGTAGCGTGGCAGGTCGGTGCGCAGGTCGAGGTCGAGGCCGAGTTCCAGGATGTGCGGGCTGCCGGGTTCGCTCAAGCCCAGCACCGGGCAGGACTTCGGATTGCGCTGGCAGAAGCGAAGAAAATCGCCCGCAAGCGCGAGGGGAAGAATGACGAGGTTGCCCTGAACGAAACCCGGGGCGAGGCCTGAACTGTGCCCCGAGATGCGCCCCCGCCGCGCCGCGAGGCGTACCGACAGGCCATCATTCAGTCGGGGCGGCGTCTCGGCCATCATCTGATCATTGGGCTTGGGCATGGGCATCATCGGGCATGGCGCGCTTTTTCCTGCGGATCGAGCAATCATGAACCGTGCTGCCGAAGGCGCCAATCGTCTTTCTGGATACGCCGCAATAACGCCGCGTTATGCATGGCCAGCCTCCGCTGCGACCTGTTGCGCCAGCATGGCGAGGCGTTGCGCCACGCACTCGTCCGGGCCGAAGGGCCACGATGCGGTGAAGAAAAGCCAGGGCGGCCTGAGTTCCGCGCGCACCAGGCGGAGCGTGCCTTCGGCCAGCTCTCGCGTGGCGACGGCGGGCGGGATCACGCTCAGGCCGATGCCACCGCGCGCCATGCGCAGGATGGTGGCGAGTGAGGCGCTGCCGAGCAGGCGGGGGGGCTTCTGCCCTGGAACACGCAGCGCTGCCAGCAGTTCCATGGTTGGCCGCGTGCTGCGCGGGTAGGTGATGATCGGTAACGCGAGCAGCCCCCTGATGGTCAAGGGCTCCGGCGGCAGCGCCAGGAAAGGGCTGGCGGCGAAGGCCAGATCATAGCGGCACAGCGGCAAGTTCGTGATGCTCGGATCGGCCATCGGCCCCATCAGGAAAG
>JBBSCP010000260.1:0-6776 GCA_038250135.1 Acetobacterales bacterium
CAGACACTGGACGAGTTGATTTTCTCTGCGGCGGCCAACTCGATGAGCGTGGCGACCATCTGAACGCCCGGGCCAGCGCCTTCACCAGCGTGCTGTCGGCACCCGAGGTGCCACGGTTCATGGTGCTGCCCGGAGTCACGACCAGCTTCCGCCCACCCCTGTTCTCCGCTGAGGCTGTCGCGCTGATTCTCGAGGTGCTGGACCTGAACGAGCCCCTTCTGAGCGGGGCCATTGATCGAGGGACTGCTCTGGGAGATCGGCGATGCCCGCCTGGGCCAGCGCCTGGCGGAGCCCAATTCCGGCCGTCTCGGCCGCGGCGACGACATGGCGCGCGAGGAGCACCGGACGACACGGGGCCGGTCCATGGGCCGCAGATCAGTCGCCGAGCGGCGCCACCTGCCAGGAGCCATCCGGTGCCACGTTGAACAGCAACGGTAGCGCATTCGTGCGCCAGGCGGGCGGCAAATCGACGCCGAGCGCGCCGGCCAGCACCAGCAACGTACCGCCATGCGCGACGAGGCAGGGCGGTGCATCCATCGACAGCGCATCCTCGGCTGCGGCGAGCGTGCGCTCCACGAACCCCGACAGCGTCTCGCAGCCCGGTGGGTCGAGGCGCCAGTCGAGCCCTGCCGACGACGTGCCGATAAGCGCGGTGAAGGCCCGTTCGCGCAGGCCGGGCGTCGCGATCGCCGCGCGCCCCGTCGCCGCGGCGACATGCCCAGCCGTCAGCCAGGCGCGCGCCATGTCGGACGCGTACAGCCGCGCAAAGCCGGGCCCGGCCGCGAGCAGCGCCGCTGCCCGCGCCGCCTGCGTGTGGCCATCCTGGTCCAGAGGTTCCTCGGCACGCTGGTAGCTGCGCGTGGCATTGCCAGCGGTGCGACCATGGCGACAGAACAGGAAGCTGCCGATTTTCGTTCGCAGGCCGCGTTCGGCGGCGGCGGCGATCAGCGCCTCTGCCCCGAGCGAGCCGTGCTGCACCCCGTCATCAGCCGGCATCGGCGGCGACTTTCGCGGATTTCGGATAGGCGTCGGGGAAGTCGGAGATGTCGTTCGGTGCGAAGCTCACTGGCGTCTCGACGGTGACGGTGAAACCGCCATCATCCTGCAGCGTGTAGGCGACGTAGCCGAGCGACTTCTCACCGATCCGCGCCTGCGCCGTGTCCGGCAGCACGAAGGCCGTCGCCGGTGCCCAGACGAAGCGTATGCCGGCGACATCGAGTTGCCGGTGCTGATGCACATGGCCAGAGGCGACGATCCGCACGGTGCTGGCTTCGATCGCGGCCCGCAGCCTCGCGGCGGCGGCGGGTGGCACGTACCGCAGCGCAGGTTCGGCAGGTTGGTCGGGATGGTCCTGGAACAATGGCTTGTGGATGAACAGCAGGACCGGGCGCCCGGTGGCCAGTGCCTGGTCGAGGAACGCCCATTGCGCGACCGCATGGTCGCACAGCGCAGGCTCCGGATTGTCGCCCAGCAATTCTGCGTTCAGCCCGACGATCCGCCAGGCCCCCAAGTCGCGCACCCAGTGGCATTCCCCGAACCGTTCATGCCAGCGCGCGAGCAGCGCGTGCGACACCGGATGCTTCGGCCGATATCCCGGCGCGTCATTGTCGCCGATGTCGTGGTTGCCGGGAATCGCGCACCAGGGCACGTCCAGCAGGGCAAGGGCCGCATGGCCCGCCGCCACATCGCCCTCTCGCTCCGCACCTTCCAGCGCGAGGTCGCCGGTATGCACGACGAGGTCCGGGCGCGCACCGGCGACCGCGCTGGCGAAAGCGTCCCAGTTCGTCTGAAAGAACGGCCGCTCGGCCGAGAGATGCGTATCGCTGACCTGCCAGATGCGGATCGTGCCCATGGTGTTCCCGTGTTGCTGTCTGCGGGCGGACCCTCGGCGAGCAGCCGGGTATCCGCAAATGACCGTTCGGTGACGCTCAGCCTTCATCGAAGCGTGATACGACTATCTCCGTTCTGTCATGTGCAGCGGTCATGACGACGGTGTTTGCCAAATTGGAGACAGCCCGATGACCCGCACCGCTTCCATCGCCCGTCGCACGTTGCTCGGCACCGGGGCCGCCCTGCTCGCCGCACCGGCGCTGCGCGCGCAGACCGCCGTCGAGCTCGTCGTCTATCACTACCAGACCGGCGGCGCGGCGCGGGTGTTCCGCCAGATCCTCGACCGGTTCCAGGCCGAGACGCCGGGCATCACCGTGCGTGACATCTTCAAGCAGTCCGAGCAGATCACCGCGGAAGTGCAGGCCGCGATCGCCGCACGCCGCCCGGTCGATGCGGCGCAGGTAATCGGCAAGAACATCCTGTTCTTCACCACCAACCTGCCGGCGGCACCGATCAACGGCGACCGTGCGGCGAATGAGTGGCTCGCGCGCTACCTGCCGCATTTCCTCGATCTCGGCCGCGTCGGCGACGATGTGTTCGCGCTCCCGCATTCCTACGGGACGCCGCAGATCTACATGAACCTCGACCTGTTCCAGCAGGCAGGCCTCGATACGGACCGCGCGCCCGCGACCTGGGACGAGGTGATCGCCGCCGCCATCCGCATCCGCGAACGCACGAACCGCGCCGGCGTCGCCCATCTGCATGCTGCCAACAAGGATTACGGCACGATGCTGTGGGTGATGAACAACGGCGCCGAGTACCTGTCGAAGGACGGCATGCGGGCGCTGTTCGACGATGCGCGCGGGATCGAGGCGCTGCAGACCTGGGCCGACCTCGCGGTGCGCCATCGCGTCATGCCGATCGCGACCGACCAGCAATGGACCGCCGCGTTCCGTGCCGGGCAGATGGGGATGTACATGACGTCCTCCGCCGGGCTGCGCGCCTCGGTGCAGGCGGCGGAAGGGCGGTATCGTCTCGGCGTTGCGAAGTACCCGACCTTCGGCGACCGCCCGCGCCGCGTGCCGGCCTCGGGCGCGGCGATGATGATGTTCGCGCCCGCGGGTGCGCGCCGCGTGGCGACGGTGCGGATGTTCGAGTATCTCTCGCGTCGCGAGGTCGCCAATCTCTGGTCGCGTGAGACGGGCTACATGCCGCTGTCGCGCGATCCGCTCGCCGACCCGGCGATGGCGGACTATGTCGAGCAGTTCCCACTGGTGCGGAGTTCCATCGAGCAGATGCCCGACACCGTCGGCACAGCGGTCTGGGCGCCGAATGGCGCGATCGAGGCGCAGATCGAGGTGTCGAACCTGGTAAGCGCGCTCTGGGCCGGACGTGGCCCGGCAGCGGAACTCGTGCCGCCGGCGGTGCAGCGGGTGAACGCGATCCTCGCCCGCCTGAACCCGGCCTGACATGGACGGAACCACTGCCGTCGCGGCCGCGCGCCCGCCGGTGCGCGCGGGGCGGCCACGTTTCCGCGGGCTGGTGCCGTGGCTCTATCTCGCGCCGTTGCTCGCGCCGCTGATCCTGTTCGTCTATTGGCCGCTGCTGCATACCGCCTGGCTCAGCCTGGTGCGCTGGAACCTGCAGCCCGGCCAGGCGACTGAGTTTGTCGGCCTCGCGAATTATGCCGGCGTGCTCGAAAGCAGCCTGTTCGCCGATGCCAGCTGGAACTCGATGATCTACGTGCTGGCGGCGATCCCGCTGAAGGTGTTGCTGCCGCTGCCGGTTGCGGTGTTCCTCTGGTCGCTCGGGCGCGCGGGCGGCACCTACCGCACCATCCTGTTCCTGCCGACGCTCATCTCCTTCGTCATCGTCGCTGTGGTCGTCGGCTGGATGCTGAACCCGATCGCCGGCCACGTCACCGCGCTGCTGAGCTGGCTCGGCATGGGCTTCGCCAATCCACTCGCGACGCCGGACGGCGCGATCATCACCATCATCGTGCTGTCGGCCTGGAAGGTGTTCGGCTTCAACGTGCTGCTCTATCTCGCCGGCCTCGCCTCCATCCGCCGGGACCTGATCGAGGCGATGCGACTGGACGGGGCTAGCGACTGGGTGATCCTGCGCCGGCTGATCTGGCCACTGCTCAGCCCCACCACCTTCTTCGTGTTGATCGCCACCGTCATCTTCAGCCTGCAGCAGGTGTTCACGCCGATCGACATCCTGACCGAGGGCGGGCCGGAGAACGGCACGACGAACTTCTTTTACATGGTCTATCAGCTCGCCTTCCGGACCTTCGATATCGGCCGCGGCGCGGCGGGCACGGTGCTGCTGTTCCTGCTGCTGCTGGTCATCACGCTGCTCAAGCTCCGCGTGCTTGAGAAGCGGGTGCACTACCAGCAATGACCAGCGCACCCATCACTTTTGGGCGGCCCTGGCGCGTGGCCTTCCACATCATCTGCCTGGCGCTCTGCCTATCGGTATTGGTCCCGATGGCGCTCGTGGTCGGAACCGCCTTCAAGCCGGCGAACGAGATCTATGATCTCTCGCCCTGGCCGTCGCAGCCGACGCTCGCGAATTTCGGTCGCCTGTTCGGCGAGACGGAATTTCTCCTGTACATGTGGAACAGCCTCGCGACCACATTCCTCCGCGTCGTCGCGCAACTCGCCATCGCGATCCTCGCCGCCTACGCCTTCGCGCGCTGGCACTTCACGGGGTCGACGCTCATCTTCGCGCTGACGCTGGGTGCGATGATGATCCCGCACCAGCTTGTGATGATCCCGATCTACATCATGATCGCCGAGCTCGGCTGGTTCGACACCTGGGCGGCGCTGATCATCCCCAACCTCGCAATGCCCTTTGCCGTGTTCCTGCTGCGCCAGCACATGATGTCCTTCCCGAAGGAATTGCTGGACGCGGCCGAGATGGATGGCGCCGGCCCGCTGACGGCGTTGTGGCGCATCATGCTGCCGAACCTCGGACCCGCGCTCGCCGCGCTCACCATCGTGCTGTCGATCGATTGCTGGAACGAGTATTTCTGGCCGATGCTTGTCATCGACAGCCCCGGCGCCCGCACCGTGCAGCTCGGTATCCGCGAGTTCCTTGAGGAGAATTTTGAGGATTTCGGCGCATTGATGGCCGGCGTCACCATCGCGTCGCTGCCGGTGCTGCTCGTGTTCTTCCTTTTGCAGCGGCGGATCATGGAAACCTTCGTCGCCTCTGGCCTCAAGGGGTAGCGCATGGCAAGCAGCATCGAATTCCAACAAGTCGCGAAGCACTTCGGCCGCGTCGTTGCTGTCGAGGCGTTCAGTCTGTCCGTTCAGTCGGGGGAGTTCCTCGCCCTCGTCGGCCCGTCGGGCTGCGGCAAGACGACGAGCCTGCGGATGCTCGCAGGCCTAGAGACATCGAGCGAAGGTCGCATCCTGCTCGATGGCGCCGACATCACCGGCACGCCCGCGAAGGACCGCGACCTCGCGATGGTGTTCCAGACCTATGCGCTGTACCCGCACATGGATGTGGCGGCGAATATCGGCTTCGCACTTGAAATGCGCCGCGTGAAGCGCGCGGATGTGGCGGCTGCCGTGCAGCGCGCGGCGGATCGGCTCGGCATCGGCGAACTTCTCGGCCGCTTCCCGCGCGAGCTTTCTGGCGGCCAGCGCCAGCGCGTCGCCGTCGCGCGCGCGATCGTCCGCGACCCGCGCGCCTTCCTGTTCGACGAGCCGCTGTCGAACCTCGATGCGAAGCTCCGTGTGTCGGCGCGCGCGGAACTCCGCCGCCTGCAGCGCGACCTCGGCACGACCACGGTCTATGTCACCCACGACCAGGCCGAGGCGATGACCATGGCCGACCGGATCGTCGTGATGAATGCCGGGCGCATCGAGCAGGTTGGCCCGCCGATAGCGGTCTATGACCGGCCGGCGAGCCTGTTCGTCGCAGGCTTCCTCGGCAGTCCGGCGATGAATGTCTGGAGCGGGCGCGCGACGGCGGACGGCATCGTGGCCGGCCCGCTGCACCTGCAGGCCGCGATGCCGGAGGGGCCGGCGACGCTCGGCATTCGTCCCGAACACATCCACCTGGCCGCGTCCGAGGCGCGGCGCCCGACACGTATCGCTGCGCGGATCGTGCTGCTGGAGACGCTCGGTGCCGAGATGCTGATCCATGCCGAGACGCCAGCGGGACCCGTGCTGGTGCGCCTCCCCGGGCGTGCGCCGGACCTGGCCGAAGGGGCAACGCTCGATGTCTTCGCCGACCTCGCACAGGCGCACCTGTTCGGCGCGGATGGGCGGCGGCTGGATGATGCGGCGGTCGCCGAGGCGCGGGCCGTCGCCGCAGGCTGATCGCGCGCGCCACTCCACCAGCCGCGCCGCCTCCCAGCACGGTGACGCGATGGAAGCCTGCACCGGGCGGAGCCCAGGCCGCCTCCTGTCGCGCGGCAACACTGCCGATCGTAAGCGTCCTCCCAAGGCTGCCTTGCGGCGTTGGGTGTTGTTCGGCTGTTCTCACTGGCCTGTGCGCGCTGCGAAGGTCCGTTGCCGCCCTTACGCCTGGTGGATTTGCCCACTCAAAGCATTCCCTGAACGTGTATCTCGGTTCACGCTCCTTGGATGAGAGCAGGCATCGTCGTCACGGCTACTCCACCGGATCGGCTTCGTCTTGAAGCGATCTTCGCCAATCGCAACACCCGGCAGAAGCACGCGGCCCGCGCGTTCTCGACCTGACCCTGTCCGACCCGCCCGGTGAGACCACGCATTGGAGCGTCGGCGCCATGGCCAAGGCGGCTGGCATCGGTGCCGTCAGCGTGCAGCGAATCTGGCAGGCTCACGGCCTGATGCCGCACCGGCTAAAGACGTTCCAGCTTTATAACGATCCGAAGTTCGCCGAGAGGTTCAGCGATGTCGTCGGCCTCTATGTCGATCCGCCCGCCCATGCCGTCGATCGACGAAAAGAGC
>JBBSCP010000261.1:0-6766 GCA_038250135.1 Acetobacterales bacterium
GACGCCGTTGGTCGTGGTCGTGCCGATCTGCGCGCCGGCCGCATCGAGCAGCTGCACCGTGACACCTGCGATGGCCAGGTCGCCGGCATCCTGGACGCCGTTGCGGTTCTTGTCCTCGAAGACGTAGTCGCCGAGGCCGGCAAAGCTCATCGCATCGTTGTAGTTCTGGGTCATCGCGCTGAAGGACACGACGGTGCCGGCGGCCGCAGTCGTCGCGATCGACACGGTGATGACGATCTTGACGCTGACCGTTCCATAGGCGGCTAGGAGATTGAGATCGCCCGCCTCAAAGGGCGGATCCTGCGCGTCGTTGACGGTCGGGGCGCGGGTGAGCTGGCTGCTCCCGATCAGGGTTCCGCTGGCGTCACGAACCTCCTGCCGCAGGCTGAGCGAGCTGCCGACCGGGATCGTCGTGTCCGGCACGAAGGAATTGCTGCGGATGCCGGTGATGCCGCGGACCGGGTCGGTCTCGGTGATGGTGTAGTTGATTTCGAGGGAAAGCGAAGAACCCGGGCCGCTCGCGCCCGCCACGAAATTCCGCCAGCTCAGCCCGGCAACGATCCCCGTCGGCAGATCCGTCGAGCCCAAGACCATCACGTCATCGGAGATGAAGGAGTTGGTGGTGCCGACCCCCGTCTCGTTCACGCTGATGCCGCTGAACAGCAGCGTGTTGTCCGTGAAGCTGGTGAAATTGCGGATCGACATAAACCATACACCTTCTTACGCGGGGGATGTTTTTTGGACGTGCGGCTGGCGTTGCGGCGCGAGCGGTGTGCGACTGTGCTGGCCGCGGCCAGGCCGCGGCGTGTTCCATCGGGACCGAGCGACCCCGCCTGCCGCGCGTGGCGGGCAGGGTCTGGTCGATCAGCCCTGGGCGCGGCGGCGGTGGCGGCGCAGCGCCGCCAGGCCGGCGATGCCCATGCCGAGCACCAGCAGGCTTGCCGGCTCGGGGACCGGGACCGCAAGGGCCTGGATCACGTAGTCGATCTGCGGGCCGTTCGCGCCGATGTCCTTGATGATGTAAAGGCTGTCCTGCGGGCCGAAGAAGAAAACCAGCGTGTCGCCGGTGGCGACCGAATTGTTGCCGAGGCCAGACGTCAAGTTGCCGTCAAAGATCTCCTCGCCCATGGAACCGCCCGGGTCGCCAAACAGAGAAGCCAGCCAACCGTCGATTTTCGTGCCGTTCAGGGCGGCCACGAACAAGTCGATCGTGACGTTGCCGCCGATCGTGGTCAGCGGCGTGCCGCCGATGCCCTGGATGCGAAAGCCGTCGGCGCCCTCGGCAATAATCTCGACATTTGTCGAGGTGGAGAGCAGGAGCTCCATCGACAGGTTGCCGGAGTTGGAAATGATTGGCGCGGCCTTCGCGGCGTCTGTGCTGAAGCCCGCCACAAAGGCAAGTGCGGCCACACCGAACGCAGCACTCCGAAGATACTGAAACATCAGAAAACTCCTTATCGGGCTGGCCAGCGACCGGGTGATCCGGAAGCGCGCAAACCGGCATCTGTGAGCCCAAAAAACAATCTTTGTGCCACCAAGAAATTCTCTCTTTTTTCAGGACGTTATCGATTTTAATCGCGGCACTGCCTCTCAAGGTGTAAAATTTTGCTTCATCGTCTTGGAATCGCACCAAACTGCCTGAAAATACACGTGACACAGTAGAAATTAAGAACATAATCCTAGTTTTTCAGCCGTCGGTGGATGCGCCGGAGACAATATACCTTATAAAAGCAGCCGGGTAGTCTGGCTGTCCCAGTGTGAAATTGCATCGATGTAAAGTTCTGTGCGTTGGGCGCAAAGGGCGGGGGGGACGAACTCTTGGAACTGGAGGCCCGGGTCCGCTGCACGCCCGCGCAGTGAACCACGCTGACAGCGGTGCTCGCGTTGGCCGAGCCTGCCTGCACCACAACGCCGCCGAGCGGGGGATTCGGCCGCGCGCCCTCGGACGGAAGAACTATCTGTTCGCAGCGCTTCTGGAGGGTGTCAGCCGGGCGGCGGTCATCTACCAGCCTGGTCGGGGCGCCGGAGCGCAATGGCTGCACCTCGCAGGCCTACCTGCCCGTCCTGCTCCAACACTTGGCGGATCGCCCGACCAACCGCATCGGCGATCTCGCACCCTGGACCCTGCGGCCCGACCAAGCCTGGGCGACGTGAAGCCGCCAAAGCCGTAGCCGTCAGTGAACGCCGGCGCGCGCGAGGCACCGAACGGCGACGGTGTTCGAAATGGATATTGGATTCGCCCACCTGAATGGGTGGGCTAAAGTGGCTCCGGCGGTTGGATTCGAACCAACGACCAACGGATTAACAGTCCGCTGCGCTACCGCTGCGCCACGCCGGATCAGCCAACAGATTGCGCTATAGCAAGCACCCGCCGCGCGGTGAAGCCCCCCGGGCGAAGAAGCGCCTGAGGAGGAAAGGTAAGGCCGCGGCCGGAATCGAACCGGCATTCTCGGATTTGCAGTCCGGTGCATCACCACTCTGCCACGCGGCCCCTCGGGGCGCTTCTATCCGGCAGGGCGCGGCGGCGGTCAAGCTTGGTGGCGTATCGCACCGCAACGCTTGGCCACCGCGCTGGCCGCTCCTATAACACCTCCGACGCAAGGGATGACGATGGGCGACGTAACAGCCATGACCGAGATGCAGCCGGAAGATGTTTTCGCGCGGGCGCGACGCTTCATGGTGGACGGCCAGCTCCGCCCGAACCGGGTGAACGACCCGCTGCTGCTCTCCGCCATGGGGACGCTGCCGCGGCATCTGTTCGCCCCGGCTGACCTTGCGGCCCGTGCCCATGCTGACCAGGATCTGCCCCTGCCAGGCGGCAGGGTGATGATGCAGCCCATGATGCTGGCCAAGCTTATCCAGCTTCTGGCGCTGCGCGATGGCGACCGCCTGCTGCTGGTCGGCGCCGGCACGGGCTATTCCAGCGCGGTGGCGGCGGCGCTGGGTGCGCGAGTCGTGGCGCTTGAGGAGGATGTCGGCCTGCTCGCCACTGCCCGCCGCCTGGTCCCGAATCTGGTTCCCCCGGGCGCGGTCACGCTGGTCGAGGGGCCGCTCGACTTGGGCCATCCTCCGGGCGATCCCTATGAGGCTATTCTGATAGAAGGCGAGGTCCCCGCCGTGCCGGAACGCCTCGTCGCGCAACTCGCCGAGGGCGGGCGGTTGGTCACGGTGCTGGCCAGCGGCAGCCGCGGGCGTGGCGCGCGCGCCGTGACCGGCCGCAAGGCCGGCGGCGGCTTCAGCCTGGCCGACGCCTTCGACTGTTCGACCGCTGCCTTGGCCACCTTCCGGCCAGCGCCAAGCTTCGTTTTCTGATCCTCGTTTTCTGATCTTGGGGTTTCGGTGTAGGCTGACCTCAAGGCCGTGCGCCCTAGGAGACAGTATTTCATGACGCCATCCCGCACCGCGCTTACGCTCGCAGCCCTGATGCTGGCCCCTGCGGCGCAGATCATGGCCGCGCGGCCCGCCGCAGGCCAATCGCTGCAGGAGTCCCTGGCAATGGCCTATTCGAACAACCCGACCCTGCAAGCCGCCAGGGCCCAGCTACGCGCGGTGGACGAGAATGTACCCCAGGCGCTCGCCGGTTGGCGGCCGACCGTGCAGGTCACCGGCAGCGCCGGCAGTGCGCAGGGCACCACCACGCTTACCGGCCCTCGCTCCCAGCCCAATGGGCGGAGCAACAACGACCGTGATCCGGTTTCGGCCCAGGCGAGCGTGACGCAGCCGCTGTATCGCGGCGGCCGCACTGTCTCCTCCACCCGCCGGGCGGAGAACCAGGTGCTGGCGCAGCGTGCCCGCCTGCTCGCCACCGAGCAGACCGTGCTGCAGGACACCGTCGTCGCCTATGTCGCCGTGATCCGCGACCAGGAGGAGGTGCGCCTCAACATCAACAACGAGCAGGTGCTGACGCGCCAGCTACAGGCGACGAATGAGCGCTTCCGCGTCGGCGAAATCACGCGCACGGACGTGGCGCAGGCCGAGAGCCGCCTTGCCGGTTCCCGCGCGGCGCGCGCTGATTCGGAAGGGCGGCTGCAATCCTCTCGCGCCGTCTTCACGCGCCTTGTCGGCCAGTCGCCGGAGCGCCTGGTGGCGCCGCAGCCGCTGCGCACGCCGGTGCCGAATGCTCGGGAGGCCGGCGCGCTGGCCAGCCAGAACAACCCGAACGTGGTCGCCGCACTGTTCGATGAGGCGGCGGCGCGCGACTTGATCGACGTTAACTTCGCCACGCTGCTGCCGGTGGTGAGCCTCAACGCCTCCACCTTCCGCAACGACAACGCCGCCTCCGCCGATGTCCGCTCTACCGGCAGCCAGGTGACCGCGAACGTCACCGTGCCGCTCTACCAGGGCGGTGCGGAACACGCGCTGGTGCGCCAGGCACGGCAATCGGCGCAGCAGGCGCGCGCCGTGGTGGAAGACCAGCGGCGGGTAGCGAATCAGCAGGCGACCGCAGCCTTCGAAACGCTCACCGCGGCCCGCGCGCAGGTGGACAGCGTGCGCGCCCAGATCCGCGCTGCCGAGATCGCCCTCGATGGCGTGCAGCGCGAGGCCATCGTCGGCAGCCGCACGACCCTCGACGTCCTGAACGCCGAACAGGAACTGCTCAACGCGCGCGTCAGCCTGGTGCGCGCACTCGCCAACGTGATCACCGCCTCGCACAGCCTGGCCACTTCGGTGGGCCGCCTCACGGCGCGGGACCTCAATCTGCCAGTCCAGATCTACGACATGGAGGCCTATTATCGCGAAGTGCGGAACCGCTGGGCCGGTTGGGGCGACTACGCCCAGCAAGGGCGCTGACAGATGAGCGGCGCGGCAGGGGATGGCAAAGGCGCCGGCGATCCGGCGATGGACGATATCCTCGCCTCGATCAGGCGAATCCTGAACGAGGATGAGGGCGCCCCGGCCACAGCGCCAGCCACGCCGCCCGCCACACCGCCAGCCGGGCCACCGCCGGCGACCGATGTGGCGGAGCTCGAACCGCTGGTGCTGACCGAGGACATGCTCGTGGCCCAGCCTTCAGCGTCATTGCCGGTCGCGCCTTCGCCGGTCCCGCCTTTGCCGGACCCGCCCAAGCCGGTGCCGCCTTTGCCGATCCCGCCTTTGCCGATGGGGGCCGAAACGCCGCTGCAGGCACTTTCTGCACCGGAGCCCGAACCAGCGCCGCAACCGGATCCTGGGCCGTCGGCAAGCTTTGGTGACCTCGTCGCCCCGGCCGTCGCGGCCGCCACCACCGCGGCACTGGGGCACTTGCTTCGCGCCGTCGCGGCCGAGCGGAGCGCGCCGGTACATCGCGGCGGCCCCTCGATCGAGGATGTGGTACGGGAGGAGTTGCGCCCGCTGCTGAAATCCTGGCTCGACCAGCATCTGCCGCCACTGGTTGAGCGTCTGGTACGCACCGAAATCGAGCGCGTGGTGGGCCGCGCGCCGCCCTGACCCCTCCCTGATCCATGACGGCGGCCGCAGGCCTTGACGGCCGGGCGTCGGGCAGGGAAGGGATGCCGCATGCTCGATAAATCCTTCGACCCCGCCGCCGTTGAATCCCGCCTCTACGAGGGGTGGGAGAGATCCGGCGCCTTCGCCTGCGACCCAGCCTCATCGGCCAAGCCCTTCACCATCATGATCCCGCCGCCCAACGTCACGGGCAGCCTGCATATCGGCCACGCACTGACCATGACGGTGCAGGACATGCTGACGCGTTGGCGCCGCATGCAGGGCCGCGACGCGCTGTGGCAGCCTGGCACCGACCATGCCGGCATCGCGACGCAGATGGTGGTGGAACGCCTGCTCGGCAGCCAGGGGCTCGACCGCCGCAAGATGGGGCGTGAGACGTTCCTGAAGCATGTGTGGGAATGGAAGGCGCAATCCGGCGGCTCCATCACGCGCCAACTCCGCCGCCTCGGCGCCAGCCTCGACTGGCCGCGCGAGCGCTTCACGATGGATGAGGGCCTCTCCGCCGCGGTGCGGGAGGTGTTCGTCACGCTGCACGCGCAGGGGTTGCTCTATCGCGACCGGCGGCTGGTGAATTGGGACCCGGTGTTCCAGACCGCGATCTCGGACCTCGAAGTCGAGGCGCGAGAGGTGAAGGGGCACCTCTGGTTCCTGAAATACCCGGTGGAAGGGCAGGCGGGGCGCTTCCTCACGGTGGCGACGACGCGGCCCGAGACGATGCTCGGCGATACCGCGGTGGCCGTACATCCCGAGGATGCGCGTTTCGCTGACCTGATCGGGAAGCACCTAGTACTGCCGCTGACCGGGCGGCGGATTCCGGTGGTGGCGGATACCTATTCGGACCCCGAGAAGGGCACCGGCGCGGTGAAGATCACGCCGGCGCATGACTTCAACGATTTCGAGGTCGGCAAGCGCCACGCGCTCGGCATGCCCTCCGTGCTGGATGCGGATGCGAAGGTGACGCTGGCCGAGATTGGCGGCGACTGGGCCGAGGCCGAGTTCCTCCGCTCGCTGGAGGGGATGGAGCGCTTCGCCGCGCGCAAGGCGATCGTCGCGAAGCTGGAAGAACTGGAACTCGTCGAGAAGATCGAGCCGCACACGCATCAGGTGCCGCATGGCGACCGCAGCGGCGTGCCGATCGAACCTCGCCTGACCATGCAATGGTATGTCGATGCGCACACGCTCGCGCAGCCCGCCATCAAGGCGGTGGAGACCGGGCAGACGGTGTTCGTGCCGCGGCAATGGGAAAACACCTTCTTCGCCTGGATGCGCGACATCCAGCCCTGGTGCGTCTCGCGCCAGCTGTGGTGGGGGCACCAGATCC
>JBBSCP010000262.1:0-6742 GCA_038250135.1 Acetobacterales bacterium
CGCCGACGCGCGTCGCCGCCTTGCTCTCACGGGAGCTCGACGCGATGTACCATGTGCCGCTGCAGGATGTGCAGCGCGTCTCCCAGGCCACCGGCATCCGCCTGATCCAGGGTCCGACGGCGCGCAGCATCTACTTCGCCTTCGACGTAACGCGCCCCGAGAACCTCGAGGCGCCCGGCACGCCCAACCCGCTGCGCGACGTGCGCGTGCGCCGCGCCATGTTCCAGGCGATCGACATGGGCACGATCACCCGCGTCATCCTGCGCAACGCCACCGTCGCCGCGGGCATCCCCATCGCGCCCGCGATTGGCGGCTTCGACGCCGCCGCCAATGAGCGGCTGCCCTTCGACGCCGACGCCGCGCGGCGCCTGCTGGCGGAGGCCGGCTACCCCAATGGCTTTCGCATGACGCTGAGTTGCCCGAACAATCGCTACGTCAATGACGAGGCGATCTGTCAGGCGGCTGTAGGCATGTTGCAGCGCGTGGGCATCCAGGCGCGGCTGAACGCGCTGCCCTTTGGCCGCTTCCTGCAAGGCGGCGCCAATAACGAATACCAGTTCTGGATGCTGGGCTGGACGCCTGGCAATTTCGACATGACCAACCCGGGCCGCGAGCTGCTCGGTGAGGGCAGCTTCAACTGGGGCAAGTTCCAGGACGACCAGATGGCTGCGCTACTGACGCAGATCGGCGTCGAGAGTGACCAGGCGAAGCGCCAGGCGCTGGCCTCACAGTATTGGGCGCGTTTCCGCGAGTTGCTGCCGATGATCCCGCTGCACCAGGAGCCGCAGATCTTCGGCGTGCGCGAGACCGTCGCCGAACTGCCGCTGCGCGGGCAGGAGGACCTTGAGCTCCGCCATGTCCGCATGCGGCGCTGATCCGATCGGCGGGCGGCGTCACATCGCCTGAACGAGGCCTGTCGCCGGAAAGCCCTACAGCTCCATCCGCCCACATTGGATCGATGTGAGCGGATGTCGCGCTGTCGGATCAATGATTTCTGGAGCACGATCGATCAAAGAGGATAGATCGTGTTCCAAATCATGCCGGCGTAAGAATTACTGACGCCATGACCCTGACCGCCGATGCACAACCCGCCTCGGCGGCTCTGCTCCAATTCGTGGAACAGAACCGCGATGCTGGCTTGCGTGCGCCCGCTCAGCCGTTGCGGCGGCGGCGGCGAACCAGACCCAGGCCGAGCAGGCCGGCGCCGAACAGCGCGAGCGAGGCGGGCTCCGGCACGTTGATCGGCGGGTCACCGGCGACGATGTAGACTTGGTCGATCACCACGTCCTTGGCCGGAAAACCGTTGGTGTTAAACAAGAACTCAACCGTATACGAGCCGGCTAGCAGGTTCGCAGCCCCGGAGAAGGTCTGCCAAGTCTGGGAGGGGCCGGTGCTCACGTTGTAACTGGCCAGGACGATGCTGGCGATCACCCCGCTGAAGGAGGCGTCAAAGAGGTTCGCAAAGCCGTTGCCGGGGGCAAAGGAGCTGAAGCCGAGCTGGTAAATGCCATCGAACGCCAGATTGATCGTCTGCGACAGGCTCTGGTTGGTGGCGAAATCCGAGACAAAATAGGCGGCGTGCGCGCCGACCGCGTCAGGCGAGTTGGTCGGCGCGTTGTTGGCTGGAATCGCCTCGCCGAAAGCACCGATAGGATATGGCTGGGCCGCACCGTAGGAGATCGCGACGGGCGGGAAGCCCTGCGCGTCGGTGCCACCGATGGTCCAGCCGGTGAGGCCGCTCTCGAAGCTGCCATTGATGACGATGTTCGCAGCAGTGGCCGGGGTGGCCAGGGCTGCGGCAAGGACCATTCCGAGCAGTGCAGTACGACGCGACATAAGATGACTTCCTTCAGAAGATTGGGTCCGATGCGCGACCGCAGCGAAAGTGCCACGGAACCATCGGAAGCACACCAGTAAGCGCTAGCGAATATCGTGCCAGGAAAAAGTATAACGCGATTTCAATGGTTTGATCGGAAACGTCGGCGACGGTACCGATTGGTGTAAGAATCCTGGACACCCCCGGCCCGGCATTCGACGGGCGCTTCGCGGAGTGTCCCCTCTGGTTGGGGTTGTTGGCGTCAAGCTGTTGCTCCTCCTCGAGCCGTAGGGCGTGCCGCGCCGATGGCTCAAACCAGACTGCCCTCGTTCTGGGCGCGTGGCCGGTCGGCGCCGAGGACGCGCCTGCTATCCTGGGCGCACCACAGGCCCCGCACGACGAAGCTGCCATCCGCCGCCGCCGCGGTGAAGATCACATGGCCGAACATGAAGGCGTGCCACCAGGCGGCGACATCCGTGACATCGCCGGCGCGGCGCACCCCATCATCCGCACCCATCCGGAAACGGGTCGGCGCTCGCACTGTCTCGGCAGGCACTTCAACGCTGCGTGGTCAAGGGCAAGAAGCCGGCCAGACGAGCAGCTTTGTTGCAACTGACATATTTGTTGACAAATTTGTCCTGTACGGCGACATTACTGATCATAGTGTGAGGGAGGATCAGGCCATGTCCGTCGCGGAGATCACGCGTGTCGCGGTGCTGCCGACCGGTGCCGCGCTCGGTGCCGACATCACCGGCTTCGACCCGGCGCAGTTCACCCCGCATGATTTCGCCACCGTCCACCAGGCGCTGCTCGATCATCAGGTGGTGCGGATTCGCGGCACCGACATCACCGACGCTGCCTTCGAGCGATTCGGTGGCCGCTTCGGCATGCTGAAGCCCTCGCCCGACTTCACCCGCTCGCGCCCGGTCTATCTGCGCGACGCGCCATCGGTGACGATCATCTCGAACGTGACCGAGGACGGCAAGCCGATCGGCGAGCATGGCGACGGCGAATTGAACTGGCACACCGACCTCGCTTTCACCGACGAGCCCTCGGCGCTCACCATGCTGCTGGCGCGCGAGGTGCCGCCCGGCGCGGGCAACACGTCCTTTGCAAATATGTATGCTGCCGCCGGCGCGCTCCGGCCAGAGACCCTTGCACTTCTGGAACATCCGGGCGGCCGCAAGGCGGGCCTCGTCTGCAAGCACCAGGCGAGCCACAACGCCCAGGGCGGCGCGCGGCCGGGCTACAGGGACATCGAGACCACCGACGTACGCGAAATGCCCGGCCCGATCCACCCGCTGTTGCGCACGCACCCCGAGACCGGCCGCAAGGCGCTGTTCCTCGGCCGGCGCTTCGGCGGCTACATCCCCGGCCTGGCACGGGAGAAAAGCGAGGCGCTGCTCGACGAACTCTGGTCGGTCGCCGCGCTGCCGCAGAATGTGTGGACCCAGGAATGGCAGGTCGGCGACCTGATCATCTGGGACAATCGCTGCACCATGCACCGGCGCGATGCCTTCTCCGGTGCGGGGCGGCGGCGCATGCACCGGCTGACCACCCTCGGCGAGCGGCCGTCCTGAGCCGATGGCGCGCAGCGCGACCCCGCCGGCACAGCCGGCCCCGCGGCCGGGCGGCCTCGCCGACCGGGTCGAGGAACAGCTCCGCCGGCTGATCGACCGCGGCGAGTTTCCGCGCGACATGCGGCTGCCGACCGAATTCGAGCTGTGCCGCCGCTTCTCGGTCTCGCGCCCCGTGGTGCGCAGCGCGCTCGCGAAGCTGCGGGAGGCGGGCTATGTCAGCTCGGTCCAGGGCTCGGGCACGCTGGTGCTGCGCGGGCCGGAGCCGGGCGGGCTGCTGTTTCCACTGATCCGCACCATCGCTGATATCGAGCAGTTCTTCGACTACCGCATCGCCCTGGAAGCCGAGATCGCGCGGCTCGCAGCGCTGCGCCGCACGCCCGAATCGCTCGACGAAATCGAGGCGACGCTGGCCGAGCCAGGACAGATGCTGCTGATGGGGGCGCCGGAACTCGCGCGGGATGCGAATTTCCGCTTCCATCGCGCGGTGGCGCGCGCCACCGGCAACGCCTTTCATGTCGCGACCATCGAGCAGTTGCCGAACCTCATCGGCATGGGCCCGGTCGAGGTGCGGAACTTCGATGAGCGCGATCCGGCCGCGCGCATCGCCCGGCTGAACGCCGAGCACCGCTCCATCCTGGACGCGATCCGTGCGCGAGACGCGGCGCGGGCGCAGGCGGAAATGGCCGCGCACATCACCGCCGCGCGGCAGCATGTCTATCAGCGCCACCCGGTGCGCATTCCGCCCAGAGGAGAGCCAACGCCATGAGGATCACCCGCCGCGCCACGCTCACGGCGCTGGCCTTGCCGCTGGCAGCGCCGGCACTCAGCCAGCCGCGCCGCTTCGTCGTCATCAGCCACGCCGTGCATCGCAACGTGCTGACCACCGGTCCGGGCGGTGACGCCACCGCGGAGTGGCGGCGGCGGACGGGGATGGAGATCGAATGGCTGACCTTTGGCGTCGAGGCAGTGCATGAACGCCTGTATCGCGAAGCGCAGCTCTCGCAGGGCGGCGTCGATGCCTGCTTCATGCTGGAACGCTATGGCGGCCCACATGTCGCGCCGCTGTTCGAGGATTTGGCCAGCTACCAGGCGGCTGAGCCGATCGAGCGCGCCGAGGAGATTTCGCCTTCCATGGTCGCCGCGCACACCTATCGCGTCAGGCAGGTCGGCGTACCCTTTCGCCACGCGACGCATGGTTTTTTCCAGAACCGCGCGTTGATGCGCGAACGCGGCGCCGAGGGCGTGCCGGAAAGCTTCGAGGAGATCATCGCGCTGGCCGACCGGCTGAGCTTCGTGCGCGGCGATGGCAGCCGCGTCGCGGGCTATGCGATGTCCTTGGACGATCCCTCCTCACTGGTGGATGTGATCCGCGCGCATGGCGGCGACTTCATTACCCGCGACTACCGCTTCGTTGCCGATCAGCCGCCCGCAGTGGCCGCGGTCGCGCTGCTGCGCGACTGGTACCGCCGCGGCGTGCTGCCGCGCAATGTGATGACCTTCAAGACCGAGGAAGTGATCACCGCCATGCAGCAGGGCCGCGCGGCGCTGACCAACCAGCCTTTAGGCCGCATCGTCAACTACAACGACCCGCGGGCCAGCCGCTTCCCCGGCGAGATTACGGTGGCCAACATCCCCATGATGGCCTCGGTCGCCGGGCAGAAGGGCGCGCTGGTTCCGGCCAAGACCTCCGTCTGGGCGATGGGCATCCCACGCAACGCGCGCGACAAGCGACTTGCCTGGTCCTTCATCCGCGAGATGTCGTCGCCCGAGAACACCATCCGCGCCGCGGTGAACGGCAACGGCCCGGTGCGGCCTTCGGCCTATGACGATCCGCGCGTGCGCGAACTTGCGCCCTATGCCGACCTCGAACGCCGGGTGCTGCCGACGGCGATGCTGACGCTGCCCGGCTTCGAGCAGGCCGGCCGCGCGATGGATGTCTTCATGGAGGAGGTGCAGCGCGCGATGCTCGGCCAGGCCGAGCCGGCCGCGGCGATGCGCAATGCCAAGGCGCGCATCGAGCCGCTGCTGCCGACCTGAAAGCGCGTGAGTCGTATCGATCCCGCGACGCCGGCGGAAGCAGCCGCGACGGCCGCAACGCGAACGCGCCGCTGGCGCGCACCAGGCGGCACGCGCCCAGCGCCGGTGCATTACGCGCTGCTGGCGCCGGCGCAGATGCTGCTGGTCGGGCTCATCCTGCTGCCCGCCATCTACGTCGCCTGGATGAGCCTGCAGCAGATCAGCTTCGACGCCGATCCGGTCTTCGTTGGTCTCGCGAATTACCGCGCGCTGATCGCCGACCAGGCGTTCTGGCGGGCAGCGTGGAACACCTTCCTGGTGGTCAATGCCGTGGTCTATGGCGAGCTGCTGCTCGGGCTTGGCCTTGCGCTGCTGGTCTCGGGCTGGATGCCGTTCCGCCGCGTGATCATCGCACTGCTGATCGCGCCCTATGCAATCAACGAAGTCTCGGCGGTGGCGATGTGGCGCTTCGTGCTGGAGCCCGATATCGGCATGGTAAGCTGGGCGTTGGTACAGAGCGGCATCGGGCAGCTCGACTGGTCGGCCGATCCGACCGATGCGTTGGCGCTGGCGGCGCTGCTCAGCATCTGGATGCACACGCCCTTCACCTTCCTGATCCTTTACGCCGCACTGCAGGGGGTGCCGCAGGATGTGCGGGAAGCGGCGACGGTGGATGGCGCCAATGCCTGGCAGGAATTCCGCCACGTCACCCTGCCCTTCATCCTGCCGGCGCTGCTGGTCGCGCTGATGTTCCGCTACATCACCGCGATGCGGATCTTCGCCGAGGTCTGGCTGCTGACCGAAGGCGGGCCGGCGCGGATGACGGAAGTGCTGGCCGTCTATCTCTACCGAACGGCCTTCCGCTACCACGAATTCGGCCTGGCCTCGGCGACCGCCTTCGCGATGGTGCTGCTCTCGCTGGCGGTCGCGGCGCCCTATCTCTGGGCGGCCTGGCAGCGGATGTTCCGGCATGCGTAGGCCGGGGCCGATGGTCGCGACGCTGAGGCTTTCCGCTGCGGCACTGGCGGTCGGCTGGTCGGTCTTCCCGATCGCCATGGTGGTGCTGTCCTCCTTCAAGCCACAGCGCGACATCTTCGCCATCCCGCCGAGCCTCGTCTTCGCGCCGACGCTCGACAATTACCGCCGCCTGCTGACGGAGTGGCCCGCCTTCTTCCCGAACATGCTGAACAGCCTGATCGTGACGGTAGGCGCGACAGTGCTGACCGTGCTGCTGTCCACGCTGGCGGGCTATGTCTATGCGCGCTGCCGCGGCCGGGTGCTGGCGCTTTCGGCCTTCTTCATGGTGGTGGTGCGGATGCTGCCGCCGATC
>JBBSCP010000263.1:0-6724 GCA_038250135.1 Acetobacterales bacterium
ACCGTGCCGTCCGGAAACAGCAGCTTCGAGCCGACGAGCCCGGCCTCGGGCATCTCGCGGAAGGTGTCGAGCAGTGCATCGACCCAGCCTTCCCGCACCTCGGTATCGTTGTTGAGGAACAGCAACTGCCGCCCGCGCGCCGCGGCCGCGCCGAGGTTGCACGATGCGATGAAGCCGCCATTGCGCGGGGCGCGCAGGTAGCGGATGCCGCCGCCGGCGACACTCGCCATGAATACGGTTTCGTCGGGCGAACAATCATCGACGACGATCACCTCGATACTGGCGCGCGGCAGCGCCTTCACGATCGAGGCCAGGCATTGATAGGTGTAGGCGAACTTGCCGTAGACCGGGATGATGACGCTGACGTCGGGCGTGTCATGCTCGGGCAACACGAGGCGCGGATAGCGGCGCGTGAAATCCTGCACCAGTTCGCCGATCCGGTCGGAATAGGAGAAGGCGAGGTCGAGCATCGCCTCCACCGGCGCCTCGCCGTCGCGTTCCGCCACGGAGAGGTAGCGCGGCAGCAGCGCGCCGAGCGTGCCCATGATGGGTCCAAGCAAGTCACGCAGCGCGGCGGCGGAGGTTGCGGCCTCTGCCGCCGCTTCGACGCGCGGCAGCAGAGCCTGGAAATCCTCCCAACTGAGCGGCGGGCGATCGACCTGCACGATCAGCGGCGAGTTCTGCAGGTCATCACCCTGGCCGGCGATGCGCAGATGCAGCACATGGCGCGGCGCGGTCAGCAGGTGCTGCGGGATGGGCAGGTTGAAGCCGCAGCTCAGGCCGGGCTTGCCATTGGCCTCGATGTCCGGGCGGTAGGTGTCGGCGCGTAGGCGAAGAATGAGTTGCTCGCTGTCCCACAACTCCACCGAGACGGGCGAATAAGGGTTCGCGGGATCGAGCGCCCAGCCCCAGACATTCGCATCGGTCGAGCCCTCCACCATGCCATGCGGCGGCCGGATCGGGGCCGGCACCTCGATCGGTACGGGGACCGCGGCTTCGCGCCCCGCGACATTGGCCTCGGGCATCTGGCGCGCTTCGCCTTCGGGCGGGGGCGTCACGATGCCGGCGCAATCTGCATCGACCACAGCGCCACGCCCAACCGCCGGCGGTCATCGCCGATTCCGAACGCGAAGGGCGACGCCGACCCAGGGATGTGCAGCAACAGAGAGGCTGATCGCATGATGAACAACTCCCGCGGCAGGGCGAAGGACACCGGCTGCCGCCCCGCGCAGAGTTCAGCATAGCCGACGCGGAAGTGGTTGAAGAATATATCAACGCGCTGTTCCGGCACGCCTTCGGCGGCGGTGAAGGGCATCAGCTCCAAGTGGCAGGTCAGGTCGCGCGTGGGGATCGCAATGGTGA
This sequence comes from Acetobacterales bacterium, assembly GCA_038250135.1. Classification (GTDB taxonomy): domain Bacteria; phylum Pseudomonadota; class Alphaproteobacteria; order Acetobacterales; family Acetobacteraceae; genus Falsiroseomonas. The sequence continues at coordinate 1,363 of JBBSCP010000263.1, forward strand.
AGCGCAGTATCGCATCCGGCCCGTCGGACCAGGTGAAGCCATCCGGCTCGGGTGAGGACCAGCCGCTGTGCAGGAGGGGCGTCCCGGTGCCCGAGGGCCCAAAGGTGAGTTCGGTGCCGATCCGGTAGATCACTGCACTCATGGGTTGCATGAATTGTCCCGCCACAACGTGCCCCGTGGTAGCGGCCCGCGAAGTGACTTGGCAAGCTTGACCCGACATTGATTTGTCGGCGGAATAAAACGGGAATTGCCGAGTTTCGGCGGCCCTGGCGACAACGGCGGGTAGTCGCGGAGGGGTCTGTTTTGTATAAGCCGGCGGCAATGGGCAATGTGATCTTTCACCACCACCTCTTCAAGAACGCCGGCACGAGTGTCGATGTCGCCCTGCGGCGCTGCTTTGGCCCGCGCTGGCGTAATGTGGAGGGCGAAGGACGCGAGCTGACGGGGCAGGACCTCGGCGCGCTGCTGGCAGGCGAGCCGGAACTGCGCGCCATCTCCTCCCACACCTTCCGCCCGCCCTTCGAGGTGCCCGGCGATGTGCGCCTGCTGCCGATCGTGCTGCTGCGCCATCCGCTCGACCGCGTACGCTCAGCCTATGAGTTCGAGCGACAGCAGGTGGCAGATACGATGGGCACGCGACTCGCCAAGGTCCATGATTTCGCGGGCTACGTGCGCGCGCGCCTGGCGCAGCCGCATGACCGCTCCATCCGTAATTTCCAGACCAACAAGCTCAGCCACCTGCCGCGCAACGCAGCACCCGACACGGCAGAAGAATTGCTGAGCGCGATGGGCTGCCTCCAGCGCCTGCCCTTCATCGGCCTGGTTGAGACCTATGATTTCTCGATGCGCGTTTTCTCGGCGAAGCTGTCCGAACAGCTTGGCGGCCAGTCGCTGGAGGTCGTGCGCACCAACACCACGCACAAAGTGGAGGATTCACTCGCGACGCGCGTCGCCGCAGCCGAGGCCGCGCTCGGCGAGGAACTTGCCGCCGCGTTCCACGCTGCCAATCGCCAGGACCAGCACCTTTTCGACCTGATCGCCTGGATGCATGTCCAGTTGCAGGAAGCGCCTCAGCCGAGATAGGCGTCGCTGCCCGCCACCGCAGGAAACAGGTTGATCGAGGGATAGCCGAAGCGCTGTACCAGCTTCGATCGCGCGCCGGTCAGCTTCGCCGCCGCCGTCTGAAGGTGCTTGAGGTAGGCCGCATGGTGGCTGATGTGACAAAGAAACAGCTTGTTGTGCAGCACGCCCAGCGGCACGAAGCGCGGGCTGTCCATGAGGTAAAGTCGTGCGATGCCCTCCTGCACGCCGGGCCAATCCTGGTTGGTGTAGTCATCGACGAAGATGATGCCCTCCGGCACGGTCAGCTGCATCGCGATGCGCACGTCGTTGATGGTGTGCTCCACCATGTGGCAGCCATCGACGCTGAACAGCGAGAAGCCGCCGGAGATCGTGCGGATGCGCTCGATCTCTGGCGGGTCGAGCGTCATGCTGTCGGCGCGCAGCATGGTCACCGCACCCTGCGCCACGCCGGTCTTGTCGATGTTCGCGCGGAACTTCTCCATGTCGCCGCGGCCGGCGCCATCGAGATTGAACTGCTGCATGTCGAAGACGTCGATGGCGTGGTTGTGCTTGGCCGCACCCTTGGTCTTCACCAGGCCGAGGAAGAACTTGCCGTGATAGACGCCAATCTCGGCGACCGGCGCCTGGACGCCCAGCGTGGCCTGCCGTTCCGCCAGCGGGGTGATGAACTGCCACAGCCAGGGCGAACACCACCCGCCGACCTGCTGAAAGGGGCCGCGGAGATAGGCGAGCACGGCTTCATGCTGCATCGGTAATTCCCTCAGCTGTTCGGGCCACGTTCCATGGCATAGGGCTGCCAGCGCTTCAGACTGCCGGTCGGCAATACGGTCGGGTTCACACACGACATCGGCCAGCGCCCGCTCAGCACCAGTGCCATCTCCTGCCCCGCGCGTCGTTTGCGCGCCGGGTCGAAGCGCGCCGAGGCGGAGGCATTGTGCGGCGAGAAAATGACATGCGGCATCGCGAGCAGCGGGTTGTCGCGCGCCGGTGGCTCCTGCTCAAGCACGTCGAGCCCGGCGCCCGCGATGCGCTTGCTGGCCAGCGCCTCGATCAGCGCCGCTTCATCCACGGTGGGGCCGCGGCCGGTGTTGATGAAGATCGCGCTGGGCTTCATGCGCGCGAATTGCGCTGCTCCGAGCAGGTGCCCCGTGTCGGGCGTCGCCGGCGCGTGCATCGAGACGAAATCGGACTGGCTCAGCACCTCATCGAGGCTGGCTGGCTGCACGCCGAGTGCCGACATCGTCAGTTCATCGACGAAGGGATCATAGGCCATCAGCCGCAGGCCGAAGGGTCTTGCCCGAAGTGCCACCAGCCGCGCGACGCGCCCGAAGGCGACGAAGCCGAGCGTCAGGCCGAACAGGCGCGGGATCTGCAAAAGCTGCGGCCGGCCCTCGCCCCAATGGCCCTCGCGCACCATGCGGTCCTGCTCGATGCAGCGGCGATGCGTGGCCAGCAGCAGCATCATCGCGTGGTCGGCGACTTCCTCGATGAAGGTGTCGGGACAATTGGTGACGGGGATGCCGTACTCGGTGGCGGCGACGACATCGACGTAGTCGACGCCCACCGAGCCACAGGCGATGACGCGGCACTTGCCGAGTGCGGCGATCATCGGCCGGGTGAACTTCATGCCCTTGGCATAAACGGCATCGGCGATGGGGGCGGCGGCGATGAAGGCGGCTTCGGTTGCTTCGCATTCGACGATCTCGGTGCCGGGGCGCGAAAGTGCTTCCAGCTCGTAGTCGTAGCCGTTGAATGCGGTGTAGGCCGGTGCCTTCGGCGTCAGTATCCTGAAGGCGGTCATGCGGTTTCCCCCGATGTCATTGGAGCGACGTTGCTCTAGGCTCCGGCGATCATCAAGGGGAGGATATGCAGATGCCGCGTCTGGAAGGCCGTATCGCCTGGGTCACTGGTGCCGGGTCGGGCATCGGGGAGGCCGCCGCGCTGGCGCTGGCGGAGGAGGGGGCGGAGCTGATCCTCACCGGCCGTCGTGAAACGCCGTTGCAGGATGTGGCAGCGCGCGTCACGGCCAAGGGCGGTCTCGCCCATGTGCAGGCGGCCGACATGATGGACAGCGCAGCCGTTCAGGCCGTCGGCCGCTTCCTCGGCGAGCGCTTCGGCCGGCTCGACATCCTGGTGAACAATGCGGGGCTCAACATCACGCCGCGGCGATGGGCGGAGCTGACGCCCGAGGGCGTGGACGAGCTGGTGCGCGGCAATCTCGCCAGCGCCTTCTATGCAGTCACGGTTGCGCTGCCGCTGATGCGCCCGCAGCGCGATGGCGTGCTGATCCACACGGCGAGCATGGCGGGGCGCAATGTCTCGATGCTCTCCGGCGCGGGCTACACCGCGGCGAAGCACGGGGTGGTCGCGATGAGCCACACGATCAACATGGAGGAGGGCGTGAACGGCATTCGCAGCTGCGTGATCTGCCCCGGCGAGGTGGCCACCCCCATCCTCGACAAGCGCCCCAATCCTGTCAGTGCGGAAGATCGGGCAAAAATGGTGCAGAGCGCGGATGTCGGCGACCTGATCCGCTACGTCGCCTGCCTGCCGCCGCATGTCGTGCTGAACGAGGTCTGGATCAACCCGACCTGGAACCGCAGCTACGTCTCGGCGCTGAGCGCGAAGCTGTAAGGGTCACTCCTTCACCGCTCCCGTCAGCGAACTCACGTAGTAGTCCACGAAGAAGCTGTAGAAGATGGCGACCGGCAGCGAGCCCAGCAGGCTGCCCGCCATCAAGGCACCCCATTGATACACGTCGCCGGTGACGAGCTCCGTCAGGATCGCGACTGGCACGGTCTTGTTCTCGCTGCTCTGGATGAAGGCCAGCGCATAGATGAACTCGTTCCAGGAAAGCGTGAAGCTGAAGATGCCGGCGGAGATCAGGCCCGGGATGGCCAGCGGCAGGGTGATCTGGCGCAGGATTTGCAGGCGTGAGGCGCCATCGATCAGGGCGCATTCCTCGAGCTCATAAGGGATCGACTTGAAGTAGCCGATCAGCAGCCAGGTGCAGAAGGGGATCAGGAAGGTCGGGTAGGTGAGGATCAGCGCGAACGGCGTGTCGAACAGGCCAAGCTGCACCACCATCGTCGCCAGCGGGATGAACAGGATCGAGGGCGGCACGAGATAGGCGAGATAGATCGCGAGGCCGACATACTGGCTGCCCTTGAAGCGCAGCCGCTGGATCGAATAGGCGGCAAGCGTGCTCGCCACGAGCGACAGCACGGTCGCGCAGACCGAGACCAACATCGTCGTCCACAGCCACTTCGGATAGGACGTCTTGAACAGCAGCAGGTAGATGTGGTCGAGGGTGGGCGAGGTGATCCAGAACGGGTTGTGCTCGGTGAAGTTGTACAGCTCGGCATTCGGTTTGAAGGCTGTCACCGTCATCCAGTAGAACGGGAACAGCAGGATGATCAGGAAGCACGCCAGCGGCACATAAAGCATCACCACGCGCCGCGAGCGGCTGTCCCAGGCCATCGCCTCGGGCGCGGCGGTGGCGGTATTGCCTGATTTGGCGAGGACGGCTTCAGTCATTGGATTCTCCCTGCTGCCACTTGCGCCGGGCGAGCCCGTAGTAGCTGAACAGCGTTGCGAAAACGAGGAAGGGGATCATCGACACGGCGATCGCCGCACCCTCGCCCAGCTGCCCGCCGGGAATGCCGCGCTGGAAGGCGAGCGTGGCCAGCAGATGGGTGGAATTCACCGGGCCGCCGCGCGTGATGGCGTAGACCAGCTGAAAGTCGGTGAAGGTGAAGATGATCGAGAAGGTCATCACGATCGCCAGGATCGGCATGAGCATGGGGAAGGTGATGTACCTGAAGCGCTGCCAGGCACTCGCACCATCCAGCAGCGCGGCCTCATACAGCGCGGGCGAGATGGTCTGAAGCCCGGCGAGCAGCGAGATGGCCACGAACGGGATGCCGCGCCAGATGTTTGCCGCGATCAGCGAGAAGCGCGCCGGCCAGGCGGTGTTGATGAAATCAAACGGTGTTTCGCGGATGCCGATCACGTCGATTGCGAGGTAGCTCAGGATCGAGAATTGCGGGTCGAAGATCCACCAGAAGGCGATGGCGGAGAGGACCGTCGGCACGATCCAGGGCAACAGGATGATGGCGCGCAACAGGGACTTCATCGGCAAATGCTGGTTCAGCAGCAGCGCCAACCACAGGCCGAGCGCGAATTTCCCGATGGTCGCAACGGCCGTGTAGAACACGCTGAAAAAGACCGCGCCCCAGAAGATCGGGTCGGTGATGAGGTACTCGAAATTCTCGAGCCC
>JBBSCP010000264.1:0-6679 GCA_038250135.1 Acetobacterales bacterium
ACAGGATCGACATGCCGGCGAAGGCCAGGGCGAAGGTGACGGGCGAGTAGCCCATGCCTTGCACCACCACATAGGGCGCGCCGCCGAGGAAGGCGAAGAACACGCCGGTGGCGCAGGCCGTGACGCCGCAATAGGCGCGGACTAGCGGCACCGCCCAAAGCGCTGCGAAGGCGCGGCCGATGGCGAAAAGCCCCGGCAGGGGTTGCGGCATGGCCAATGTTTCCGGCAGGCGCGCCCAGGCCAGGAGGGCCAGCGGCAGCCCGGTGGCGAGGCAGGCCCACATGCTGGCGCGCCAGCCGAAACTCTCCTCCAGCAGCGAGCCGAGGACGGGGGCCAGCATCGGCGCGATGGTCATGCCCATGGTGACGTAGCCCAGCACGCTCGCGGCCTCGTCGCGCGCCCAGACGTCGCGGATCACCGCGCGCGCCAGCACCACGCCCGCGCAGGCGCCGAGGGCCTGCGCCACGCGTGCCGCCACCAGTGCGCCGATGCCGCCCGCGAGTGCCGCGGCGAGGCTCGCCACGGCATAGAGCGCGAGCCCGCCCAATAGCAGCGGCCGGCGCCCGAAGCGGTCCGAGAGCGGGCCGTAGAACAGCTGCCCGACACCCACGCCGAGCAGGTAAAGTGTGACGGTGAGTTGCACTGTTGCCGTGCTGACGCCCAGATCGCGCCCCATGGCGGGCAGCGAGGGCACCAGCACCTGCATGGTGAAGGGGCCGATGCCGATCATTGCGACAAGCAGCCAGATGGCGGGTCGGCGCGCATGGTGGGTGCTGGGAACTGGTGTGGTCACGACCTGAAGTTAGGCCGCACCCGCCAGAAGGGCAGCCCCATCGGCGCATCACCGCCCCGCGAGGAGCGCTACAGCATCATCCGCACACATTGGATCAATGTGAGCGAAATTCGTGCCGTCGATTCAATGGTTTCGAGAGCACGAGATCGATCCGAGAGGATCGATCGCACTCGATGCTACCAGCGCAGGCCCAGCAGGGCCGCGATCGGGCGCACGCCCTCGGCCGCAGCCTCGGCCATCAGCTTGGCGGGTTCCGGCGCCTCGCCATGGGCATGGGCGGCGAGACCGGTCAGCGCCCAGACGGCATCGATGCCGGCGGCCTGCGCGCCGGCGAGGTCGGTGTGCGGACTGTCGCCGATCGCCAAAATTCGGGATCGGTCGGTGAGGCCGAGCAGTTCCAGCACGGGCGGATAGGCAGCCGCGTCGGGCTTGCCGATCTCGATGGCGCGGAGGCCGCCGAGCTCGACATACAAGTCGGCCAGTGCGCCGGCGCAGATCACGCGCTCATTGCCCACCATCACGAAGCGGTCGGGGTTGACGCATACCATCGGCAGGCGGCGCGCCGCGCAGGCCTCCAGCGCCGGACGGTAGGGGCCGACATCGCCATTGCCGCGCGTGGGCTCAGGCCCGGTGTTCAGGACGAACTCGGCCTCGTTCACATCGGCCACCAGCGTGACGCCGGTCTCGGCGGCGACCGAGAGGTCGCGCTCGGGCCCGATATACAGGGCGCGGGTGCCGAGTGCGGCGAAATCCGCGCGGTCGCGCCACTTCAGGTGCCGCCAGGCGAGCTCGCCCGAGGTCATGGTGCCGTTCCACAACGCGCGGTCCAGCCCCATGCCGATCAGCAGGTCATCGACCACCGAGGCCCGGCGCGGCGCGTTCGACAGGAAGGCGACCCGCTTGCCCATGCCGCGCAGCCGCCCCAGCGCGTCCGCCACGCCCGGATAGGGCCGTCGGCCATCATGCACCACGCCCCAGAGGTCGAGGATGAAGCCGTCGTAACGGTAGGCGAGGCTCTCGATTCCGTCCAGCATGATCATCGCAGATCGGCCCCCACCGCTTCCTGCACGGAGGCAAATCCCTCGCGTCGCAACGCCGCCGCCAACTCACGCTTCAGCCGCGGAATCAGCGCCGGCCCGTCATAGGCGAAGGCGGCGTAGAGCTGCACAAGGCTCGCCCCCGCCTTGATTTTCGCCAGTGCATCCTCGCCCGAGCCCACGCCACCGCAGCCGATCAGTGTGAGGTCGCGCCCCCGCGCCAGCCGCGCCACGCGGCGCAGCAACTCGGTGGAGGGAGCGCGCAGCGGAGGCCCGGACAGGCCGCCCGCCTGGCTGCGCGAGGCCGAGCGCAAGGCCGGCCGGGCGATGGTGGTGTTGGAGACGATGAGCCCCGCCACGCCGTGCGCCAGGGCAGCCTCCACCAGCGGCTCCACCGCGGCCGGAGCGAGGTCCGGCGCGATCTTCACCAGCACCGGCGGGCGCGGGCCGGGCTGCGACGCGCGCAGGGCGGCGACGGCGGCGAGGATCTCGGAGAGCTGCTGCTCGCCCTGAAGGTCGCGCAGCCCGGGCGTATTGGGGGAGGAGACGTTGATCGCAACATAATCGGCGAAGGGCGCCACGGCGGCATACATCGCCGGATAGTCGCGCAGCGGCGCCGCACCTTCCTTGTTGATCGCGATGTTGGCGCCGAGCACGGCCGGGCGCGGCTGGGGCAGCCGGGCGAGGCGGGCGCAGAAGCTCGCGAGGCCGGCATTGTTCATGCCCATCCGGTTGATCACCGCGCGGTCCTCGACAAGTCGGAACAGGCGCGGCTTCGGATTGCCGATCTGCGGCTTGGGCGTGACCGAGCCCGCCTCCACGAAGCCGAAGCCGAGCCGCATCAGCGCACCAACGGCGAGCGCCGATTTGTCGAAGCCGGCGGCGAGGCCGATGGGGCTGCGAAAGCGCAAACCCAGCACGGAGTTGGCAAGAATCGGATCATCAACGGAACGGTCCGCGCCTGCGAGGCCGAAGCGCAGCGCACGCAGCGCGAGGTCGTGCGCGCGTTCGGGGTCCATGCCACGCATCAGCGGCATCAGCACGGAGGCAAGGCGGGGGGTCATGATCACGCGCTTGTGCCCCGAACGGCGCGCCCTGGGAAGCCATTGACCGGGCGCAGGCGGGTCGCCACAAGGCGCGACCTTTTTGTGGAGGCTATTCTGTTAGGTCCGGCGCTGATGCTGGCGGGAATCGGCCTGTTCGGGCTGCTCGACGCGAACAGCAAATTGCTGTCCGAGGCGCATGGCGTCTGGCAGGTGCTGCTGGTGCGCTTCATTGCCATCCTGGCGGGCGTGGCGCTGTTGCGTGCGCTGGTGCCGGGCTGGGGCGGGCCACTGCTGAGCCGCTTTCCGCGGCTGCATGCGGCGCGCGCGGTGGTGATGTTCGGCAGCGCGGTGTTTTTCTTCCTCGCCTTCAGCCATTTGCCACTGGCGCAGGGTTATCTGGTGTTCTTCACCTCACCCTTCATCGTCCTCGCTCTGGCGGCGCTTGTCTTGCGGGAGCCACCGGCGCCGGTCGCCTGGCTGTGGTGCGCGGTGGGCTTCGGTGGTGTGGCCCTTGGCCTGGCACCCGGTCTCGCGGCGGGGCAGGCTGGCGCGCCGCTGATCGGCTACCTCTACGCGCTGCTCGGCACCTTCTGCTACTCGGCGGTCTTCGTGCTCAACCGGCAATTGCGCGCCGAGCCAGGCATCGCACGAGTGCTGGTCTGGCCGGCGCTGCTTGGCGTGGTGGTATGCCTGCCGCTCGGGCTGGCGGAATGGACCACGCCCTCAGCGCTGACGCTTACGCAGATGGTGGTGAACGGCATCATCGTGGCCTTCGCCACGGTCGCGCTGGCCGAGGCGTTTCGTCACGCAAGCGCCGCGCGCCTCGCGCCCTTTGGCTATTCGGGGCTGGTGTGGAGCCTGACCTACGACCTCGCCATCTGGGGCGAGGTGCCTGCCTGGGCGACGCTCTCGGGCGCTGCCGTGGTGGTCTTCGCCTGCATCATGAGCGAGCGGGCCTCTCAGGGGATCTCCACCGGGAAATCGTGAAGCTCTTGCGCGTCGAGCGCCAGGCGCGTTGCCGACAGCACGGCGCTGAGCGGCAGCGTGCCATACAGATGCGGAAACAGTCCGGGACGCGAACTGCCCGCCGCGGGCTCCCATTTCAGCGCCTCGCCGAGCCGCGCCGAATCGACCTCAACCATCACGAGGTCGGCCTCGCCGCGCCGATGCTTCATGGCCGTCGCGCGTAGCTGTGCGGCGGTGGAGAAGTGCAGAAAGCCGTCGCGCTGGTCATGCGCGCTGCCGGCATAGGCGCCCGCCTGCTCGGCCCTTTGCCAATCCTCACGGCGCACCAGCGTGTAGATGCTGCGTTCCATCTCGCGCCTCCTGTGTCGAGATGGCGTTATCACCTGTGCAACTGGTAGAACACCAGTCCACCCAGGGTCGCGGTCGGCACCTGGCCCACGGCCCAGCGCGGCAGGCGATCCTCCGCATGGTAGTGCGTGGCGCCGCGCGTCGGGTCCGGCAGCGCGCCGGCCAGTGCGCGCGCGGCAATTCGCCTTGCCGCCGCGAAGGCCGGGTTCTCCACCGTCGCTGCCGCATGCAGAGCCGCATGGCGCGGGTGGCGCGGATGCCAGCAGGCGAACTGAAAAGGCGCACGACACACGCCCGAGACGCCGCGCCCCAGATGCTGCGGCCCACCCGACGCGGCGGCGAGGCGCGCGCGGGTCATCACCACCGCCGCCACCGCTTCCATGCCGCGCACCGGCCGTCCCTCGGCCTCGCCCCACAGCGTGAGGGCGAGGATGTCCTGCACGCCGAGCGGCGTGTGTTGCAGTGTGGCACTCATGCGTTCTCTCCAGAGCTGCGCGAGGAAAATCCGATCTTGCGGCCGGGCAGGGCCTGGCCGGAGATGGCAGCGGCGGCGGTCGCGGCGCGGCTCACCTCGTCGAGCTTCTCCTCGATGCGCATCAGGTGCAGCGACAGGCGCGAATCGAGATCGCGGATCAGCGACAGCGGCACATAGGTACGCGCCACTTCGAGCTTGAACTCCGCAAGCTCGTCGCGTGCGGGGGAGGCTGGCGGCGCGGCCTCGCGCTCCGAGCGCTGCGCCAGGTCGCGCCGCAGCACATGCATCATCCAGAGAATCAGCAGCGCGATCGGCGCATCCGCCGCGGCCGCCAGAATCTGTGGCGGGATTTCGGGCAGCATCGGGTTGGTTCCTTTGCAGAATTGGCATCAGAGGAAAGGGCACCGTTGGGAAAAGTTTGGACGACCTGCGGATCGCGAAGCGGTCCGAGACGACGAAATTGATTCCAGCGCGTCGCTGAAAGCGACCGTTGGAATCAGCCGCCGCCACGCCAAGGCAGCGTGCCGGGCCGTGCGGCGATGACTGAGGGTAGGCGCACCGGCTCCGCGAGCAGGCAGCCGGCGACGGCATCCAGCGCGTCGTCGCGCACGCCCGAGGCACCGGGCCGCCACTCCGCCAATTCGCGCGGGAAGGGCGTGCGCCAGACGCTGTCATGCGCGGAAAGGCGCCGCGCGGCGAGCACGGGATCGAGCGCGGACAGGATGCGTTCGGTCTTGGAACGATGGTTCGCCACCTCATGCACCACGCAGGCCGCCCCGGCCTTTGCGATCTCCCGCCGCAGCAGCGCGGGAAGAAAGCGGCCGAGACCATTGGTCTCGACTCGCACCACCGGCAGCAGCAGATCCTGCACGACAAGTGCGACGGCGCGGCATTGCTGCGTTGCCGGATCATCTGCCGCGTTCGGATCGTGCAGCAGGTAGGCGAGACGATGCAGGTAGTGCCGCCCCTCGCCATCCGCATAGGTGCAGGCGAGAACCGAGGCATCGCCGCTGCCCGGCCGCCCATAGGCAGGGTCCCACCAGCCGCCGCCGGAGACGATGCGATGGCCCAACAACGTCAGCACACCGCGGCCATTCGCCTCGCGGTAGTCGGGCTCCACCGCGTAGCGTGCAATGGCGGCGGGATCGAGGCGCGCCGCCTGCTCCACGACCGGCTGCAACAGCATCTGCCGGCGGAAAGCGAGCGGGCCGACACGGTCGCGCAGGGCGAGCGCGACTTGGGCGGGAAAGCGCTCCGGCCAGGCAGAATTGCCCGCCTCGTCGAGCAGCGGCAGCACGAGGCGATGATAGCCGGCGAGGAAACACTCCGGCCCCTCGGCATAAAGGCTCTCGGCGGTATGCGGCGTGCCGACGTACAGCACGGTGCCCTCGGGCACGAGCACGAACTCGCTCTCCGTCAGATGCTCGCGCAGCGCTTCGCGCTTGCCCGGCGTATCACAATTGCCGGCGACCTCGACATCGTCGCAGATGATGAGGTCCGCGCGCGCACCGGTAATGTTGCCGCTGATACCCGCTGCCATCATCGAGGCATCGCGCAGCACCGCCTCGCGGGCCACGGTGAAGCGGTCCGAAGCCCAAGGGCCTTCGCCATGATCGGGCAGCAAGGATCCGCATAGCGGATGACGCGCCAGGATGCGCCGCACCGTCGCCACCATGCGCGTGGCGAGCGCCAGATCCGCGGCCAGCACCAGGATCCGCGTCTGCGGCGCGCGATACAGCGTCCAGGCGCAGAACAGGCCGACCAGCGTCGATTTGCCGCTGCCGCGAAAGGCCATCAGCAGCAGCCGACGATCCCCGGCGGCAACCCGCGCGGCGAGCCAACGCAGCATCCGCCGGTGCGCCGCGGGTGTGCCGAGCCCCGCGATGTCGTTCCACACCCAGACAAATTCCAGCAGGTCGGCCGGGCGTTCGCTCACGCCTCCTCGCCTGGCAGCTGCCCATCCGCTTCCTGTGCCATGCCGGCACGTGCGCGAAGCAGCGCGGCGTCCGTGGCG
>JBBSCP010000265.1:0-6652 GCA_038250135.1 Acetobacterales bacterium
CCCCCACCAAACAGCTGGGGTGGGGGTGGCCCCCCCCGCTACGCCCCCGCCCCCCCCCCACCACTAGGGGCGCTTCGGCGTCCATCTTGGGTGTGGCTTAATCCGATCTCTACGCCGTGATCGGGGTCCATTCGGGGCTGGCCTGCGGCACGGCCCGCGACGTGCCTTCGGCCTTTGCCGCGATGCGGCAGCGCGGGACAGCGGTGAGGCAGCACGGCTCAAGATCGCCCAAGGCAGGTTAACCGGTGCATCCTTCCCATTATCGTGTTCCATGCCGACAAGGACGGCACGGTGCACCTACGCGATGGCGACCAGGTCATCGCTCCACCGTCGATTCAAAGAAGCCGCCCACAGTCAATGACGGAACCCTCTAGAAGTATTTGAGACTAGAGCAGGAATTGCGATCAGATGAGTCCATCTGATCGCCAATTGCTCTAGGCGTCGCCGCTTGGCGCGGCTACCACCACGCCACGCCGTTCCTTTGGACCTTTGAGCATGACAACGCCCCTGCCCGACCGCCTCTCCGCAGACCCGACCAGCTCCTTCCACGATGCCGAGCTTCTCGCGCGCGGCATCGGCATCCGCTTCAAGGGCGTCGAGAAGACGAATGTCGAGGAGTACTGCATCAGCGAAGGCTGGGTGCGCGTCGCCGTCGGCAAGGGCGTGGACCGGCGCGGCCAGCCGCTGACGATCAAGCTGCAAGGCACGGTCGAGGCCTATCTTCGCGACGTGACGCCGCCGACTACCTCGTGACCGGCCGAGCGCGCCGCAACTCCGGCAGCAGCGCGGCGAGCGAGGTCAGCGCCATGAAGGCCGCGCCGAGCAGGAACACCGCCGATGGATGGCCGGCATCCATCAGCCAGCCGAACATCACCGGCGAGATGACGCCGCCGATGTTGAACCCCGTGGACACCACGCCGAACACCGCGCCAGCCTGACCCGGCGGCGCCGCTGCGCGCACCATCATGTCGCGCGAGGGCATGCACAAGCCCGACATGATTCCCGCGGCGGTCAGCATCGCCACGGTCACGAGCCCCGGCATCGGCACCAACGCGATGATTGCCGTCAGCAGGCTAGCCGCCGCGAAGCCCGCCGCCGCGACCAGGCCGTGGCGCGGGAAGCGATCCGCAAGGCCACCGCCGAGCAACACGCCCACCGCCGAACCCGCCAGGAAGCCCGACAGGGCAATGCTCGCGAGGCCAAGCGACAGCCCACCACTCGCCACCAGCGCTGCGACCGCGAAGCCGTTCATGCCGCCGATGCTGAGCGCGATGAGCACGAAAAATCCGGTCAGCCCGAGGATCGCCGGGCTGAACACCCGCGCAGCGCTGCCCTTTGCCTTTGGCGCAGTGGTGCGCACATCGTGCGGGCAGCCCCACCACACCGCCAGGGCCGCGACCCAGGCGAGCAGCGCCGCGCCGAGCACCGCGCCCTGCACGCCCACCAGCACTACGAGACCGAGCATGAAGGCCGGCGCGATGGCACCGCCGAGGTAGCCTGCGAAGGTGTGCAGCGAGAAGGCGCGCCCCATCCGCGCGGTTGAAATGCCGGCATTGAGCAGCGCGTAATTCGCTGGGTGGTAAACCGCATTCGCCAGCCCAGCGATCGCGCCGGTCGCGATCATCCAGGCGTAGCCGCCAAAGAACGCAAACCCCGCATAGGCAGCGCCGCCCAGCACGAGCCCCGAGGTCAGCACGCGGCGCGGGCCGATGCGGTCCACCATGAAGCCCATCGGCGCCTGGGTGAAGGCCGAGACCAGGCTGAAGGTGGTGATCGCGAGACCGAGCTCCACGAAGCTGACGCCGAGTTGCTCGCGCAGCAGCGGAAACAGCGGCGCAAAAACCAGCATATGCAGATGGCTGACGGCATGCGCGAGGCCCACGGCGCCAAGCGTGCGACGCTCCGCCGCGCTCCAGCCGGACTCACCGGTGAGCGGCAGGGCGGTCGTGCTCAATGCGCTTCTGCCCAGGACGCGCCGTGGCCGACATCGACGGCGAGCGGCACGGACAGCTCGGCGACATGTTCCATCACGTCGCGCACCAGCGTGGCGGTGGCCTCGCGCTCGTCGGAGGGCACTTCGAAGACCAGCTCGTCATGCACCTGCAGCAGCATGCGCGCACCAAGCCCGGCTTCGTGCAGCGCGCGCGGCAGGCGCACCATCGCGCGCTTGATCACCTCCGCCGCGCCGCCCTGGAAGGGCGCGTTGATCGCGGCGCGCTCGGCTCCGCCGCGGCGCACGGGATCTTTCGAGGTGATGTCGGCGATCCAAAGCTTGCGGCCAAAGGGCGTCTCGACATAGCCGCGCGTGCGCGCATCCTCCTTCAGCTTTTCCATGCAGGCGCGGATGCCGGGGTATTGCGCGAAATAGGCATCGATGATGCCGCGCGCCTCGCCGGGCGGGATGCCGAGCCGCGCGCCCAGGCCGAAGGCGGACATGCCGTAGATGATGCCGAAATTGATCGTCTTGGCGCGCCGCCGCGCTTCCTTGTCCACGGCTTCGGGGGCGAGGTGGAAGATGTCGGCCGCGGTGCGCGAATGGATGTCCTGGCCCTTCGCGAAGGCGTCCTTCAGCGCGGGCACGTCGGCGACGTGTGCCAGGATGCGCAGCTCGATCTGGCTGTAGTCGGCGGCGAGCAGGATGTGGCCTTCCTTCGCCACGAAGGCGCGACGGATGCGCGCGCCTTCCTCGGTGCGGACGGGTATGTTCTGCAAATTCGGCTCGCTGGAAGACAGCCGCCCGGTGGAGGTGACGGCCATCGCGAAATCGGTGTGCACGCGCCCCTCGCCATCCTGCCGCTGCGCCAGCGCATCGACATAGGTGGATTTGAGCTTCGCGATCTGTCGCCAATCCATCACGCGCCGCGGCAGCGCATGGCCCTGCTGCGCGAGTTCCTCCAGCACGGAAGCATCCGTGCCCCAGGCGCCGGTGAGCTTGCTGCGCTTGCCGCCTGGCAGCTTCTGCTCATCGAACAGGATCTCGCCAAGCTGCTTGGGCGAGCCGACGTTGAAGGGCCGCCCGGCGAGCTCATGGATCTCGCGCTCATAGCGCGCCAGCTTCTCGGTGAAATCCTCGCCGATGCGCGCGAGCTCGGCACCGTCAACCTTGATGCCGGCAACCTCCATGTCACGCAGCACGCCGATCATGCGGCGTTCCACCTGCTCGTAGAGCGAGAGCGCCTGTGCCGGGCGAAGCTGCGGTTTCAACATCTGCCAGAGCCGCAACGTAACATCAGCATCCTCGGCGGCGTAGGCGGTGGCCTTGTCGAGCGCGACCTTGCTGAAGGGGATGCGGTTGCGCCCGGTGCCGGTCACGCTGTCGAAGGTCATCGGCAGATGCCCGAGATGCTCACGGGAGAGTTCATCCATGCCGTGGCTGTAGCGGCCGCAATGCATGGCGTAGGAGATCAGCATCGTGTCGTCGATCGGCGTCACGGCGATGGCACCGTTCTCGGCTCGGCTTAGCACTTCAAGGTCGTATTTTGCGTTGTGCAGCACTTTGAGCACGCTGGCGTCTTGCAGCAGCGGCCTGAGCGCGGCGAGTGCCGTGTCGAAGTCGATCTGCTCTGGCCGGCCGCTGCCCATCAGATCGCCGCTGCCCTCATGCCGCAGCGGCACGTAGCAGGCGCGGCCGGGCGCGATGGCGATGGAGAGGCCGATGAGGTTGGCCTTCAGCGCGTCGAGGCTGTCGGTCTCCGTATCGAAGCCCATCACGCCCGCCGTGCGCGCCTGCGCGATCCAGCCGTGCAGCGCGTCGAGCGTCGTGACGGTCTCGTAGGGGCCGAAGCCCGCGACCTCGGGCGGGGGTGCCGGCGCCTCGCCCCCGAGGGGCGAAATCTGGCGCGGCATCTGGCGCGCGACGGCCGACGCCTCGCCGAGGCCGAGCCGCGCGAGCAGGCTGCGAAAGCCGTTCTCTCGCAGGAATTTCTCCAGCGTCGCCGGCGCTGGCGCGCGCGCCACCATCGCCTCCAGCGGCAGCGGCAGCGGCGCGTTGGCGTCGAGCATCACCAGGCGGCGGCTGATGCGTGCCTGCTCGGCATTGAGCTCCAGCGCCTCGCGCCGCTTGGGCTGCTTGATGCTGGCGGTATTGGCCAGCAGGTTTTCGAGGTCGCCGTATTCATTGATGAGCTGCGCGGCGGTCTTGATGCCGATGCCGGGCACGCCGGGCACGTTGTCGGTGCTGTCGCCGGCCAGCGCCTGCACCTCGATCACCTTGTCGGGTGTCACGCCGAACTTGTCGAACACTTCGGCGGCGCGGATCGGTTTCTGCTTGATGGGATCGAGCATCTCGACGCCCGGACGCACCAGCTGCATCAGGTCCTTGTCGGAGGAGACGATGGCGACCTCGCCACCCTGCTCGATAAAAACGCGCGCATAGGCGGCGATGAGGTCATCGGCCTCGAAGCCCGCCTGCTCGACCTGCGCGACGCCCAGCGCCTCGGTCGCCTCACGGATCAGGGCGAATTGGGGGATGAGCTCGGGCGGCGGCTCGGGGCGATGCGCCTTGTAGGCGGGGTAGAACTCGTTGCGGAAGGTGAGGCGCGCGGTGTCGAAAACCACGGCGATGTGCGTGGCGGCGTTGCGTGCAAGGAATTGCGAGAGCATCTGCGTGAAGCCGAAGACGGCGTTCACATGCGTGCCGTCCTGCCGCGTCATCGGCGGCAGGGCGTGGAAGGCGCGGAAGATGTAGCCCGACCCATCCACCAGGATCAGGCGTTTCTGCCCCGGCGCGACCGGCGCGACGGGATCGTTCGATTCAGTAGTGATGGTCGTCACCGGCACCATCCGCCAACACGAAGGTACGCGAGCAATAGGGGCAGGTCACCTGCTTGTCCTCGATGCGCATATAGACCAGCGGATGGCCGAGAGCCCCGCCGCCGCCATCGCAGCCCGGGGAGCGGGTGGTGACCTCGACCCGGTCCTCCGGCGTCACGCCGGGCAGGGCGAGCGGCGTATAGCCGGTCTGTCGCGCATCGCGCATGGGGGACCTCGTTAGATGTGACTGGAACATAGGGGCACCCGTCGCGATGGACCAGCCCGGCCGGGCGCGCTACCTCCGGAGGATGCATCGCCTGGCCCTGCTTCTGCTGCTGCTCGCCACCGCCTGTGCGCCGGTGGTGATGCCGGCCGGCCCCTTGCTCGGCCCCCCGCGACTGACGGAGGCGGCGATGATCGCCGCCGATGGCGCGGCCCTGCCCTTTCGGGTCTTCGCCACCGAGGGGCCGCCGCGCGCCGTGATGCTCGCTTTGCACGGCTTCAACGACCATGGCGGCAACTTCCTCATCGACAGCATCGAGGCGCTGCAGGCGAGCGGCGTGATGGTCTATGCTCCGGACCAGCGCGGCTTCGGGCGGGCGCCCAACCGGGGCTTTTGGGCCGGCGCCGAGACCCTGGCCGACGACGCCGCGAGCTTCGCGCGGCTGCTGCGCGCGCGCCATCCGGGCGTGCCACTGCTGCTGCTCGGCGAAAGCATGGGCGGCGCCATCGCCATCATGGCCGCGCAGCAGGCGCCGCCGGTTGATCGCTACGTGCTGCTGGCGCCGGCCGTCTGGTCCCGCGCGCAGATGAACGCGGTGATGCGCGGCGGGCTGTGGCTCGCGGGCAAGACCATGCCGGCCATGTCCTTCGGCGGAGGCGTCGGCGGCGTCGTCGCCAGCGACAATGAGGCCGCGATGCGCCGCCTGGCGCGGGACCCGCTGGTGCTGCGGCGATCGCGCGTGGATACCGCGCTCGGCCTTGTGGATCTGATGGACCAGGCGGCGCCGGCGCTGCCCGAATGCTGCCTCGGCGCCGGCGGGGCGCGCGTGCCGGTACTGCTGCTCTATGGAGGGAAGGATTCGGTGATACCGCCGCGCCCGACGCGCACCGCGCTGCGCTCCATCCCGCCCGACGCACCCATCCGCATTGGCGTCTATGAGGATGGCTTCCACCTGCTGCTCGCCGGCAACAATCGGGAGGCGGTAGTGCGCGACGTTCTCGGCTTTATAGCGGATCCGCGCGCAGTGCTGCCCTCTGGCGCGGAGGAAGCCGCACCGGCCTGGCTCGCGCGGTGATTCAGTCGAGCGTCTTCAACACCGCGTACAGCGGGTTCTTCGCCTCGAAGCCGATGCCCGGAATCGTTGGCATCGCCACGCGCCCGTCCACCACCGGCAAATCATCGGCGAAGCCGCCAAACGGCGCAAAAACCTCCGGGTAGCTCTCATTGCCGCCGAGGCCGAGGCCGACCGCGATGTTCAGCGCGAATTGATGCCCGCCATGCGGCACGCAGCGCCGGCGGCCCCAGCCGTGAGCCGCGAGCATGTCGAGCGTGCGCAGATACTCGACCAGCCCATAGGACAGCGCCGGGTCGAATTGCAGGATGTCGCGATCCGGGCGCAGCCCGCCATGACGGATCAGGTTGCGGCAATCGACCATTGAGAACAGGTTCTCGCCGGTGGCGATGGGCGGCGCGTAGTGCTCAGCGAGCGTCGCATGCGTGGCGTAGTCGAGCGGATCGAGCGGTTCCTCGTACCAGCGCAAATTCATCGGCGCGAGCGCTGCGGCATAGGTCAGCGCGGCCTGCAGGCCGAAGCGGCCATTCACATCGACGGCCAGCTTCGAGCCATCGCCGCCGAGCAGCTTCACCACCGCCGTGATGCGTGCCATGTCCTCGGCC
>JBBSCP010000266.1:0-6625 GCA_038250135.1 Acetobacterales bacterium
CAGACGCGTCTGCCAGGCCTGGGACGTCCCGCGCTCCAGCTTCTACGCCGCCCGAAAGCCGACGCCGGACAGCACCCTGCCCCGCCCACCGGCGCGCCCACCGACGCGCCGCGGACCAAAGTCTGCGGTCAGTGATGCAGCGCTGCTCGCCGCCATCAGGCAGGACCTCACCCTCTCCCCCTCGACCGGCGAAGGCCACCGCAAGGTCTGGGCCCGCCTGCGTGCCTTCCAACGTTCCTATGATTCCGGCCGCACGGGAGTCGGCTCCGTGCTCGGCCCTGGCTGGCGGCACGGCTTTGACCTTTCGGCCGTGCCCGACAGTGATGGGTTCGAGGGCATGGCGGCAACCTCGCCGCGCAACGGCATCTTCAGCATCGCGGCGATCTTCGTGATGCTCGACCTACTCAATACGAGCGGCTCACAACCGCTCGACCGGCTCGTGATCTCCACGCTCATCGCGCAGTTCTGGATGGAGCAGCTGACCGGCAACGTGTTTCGCATCTCGCGCCCCGGCGCGATCGAGACTTTCGTGCGCACCGGCACGGCCAGATGGAGCGAACCGGCCGGCTCGAGTTCGACGCTGACCGTGGGGACAGGCAACGCCTGCAACCTCGCGACAGGTGACGGCGACGTGCTGCAGTTAGGCACCGCCAGCGCCGGCCAGCCAGGCAGTGTCACCAGTTGGACGAGTGCTGCCGGGGCACGGGTGGATTTCAACTACGCCGATGGCAACCTGACGACGGTCACCAGCAACCTCGGCTGCACTCTCACGCTTGCCTACCGGCCATGGGTCTTCTCCTCCTGACGTGGGCCCCAGCGGCGCACGGCTTCGTTCTGGATCGCCTAGCGCAGCCAGGGATCGGTGATGTCCTCGAGGTGCAGCGAGACGGCGCCCTGCTGCTGCCAGATGCGGCGGCGCAGGGCTTCCATCTCGGGCGTGGTGGTGTCGCTGCGGGTGCCGCGGTCGAGGCACGAGCGGGGCGGCAGGGGGGAGCCGGGCAGCATCAGGCCTGGCCCTCCGCGCCCTGGCCGAGAAGGGCCTTGGGTTTTGTCGTCCTCTGGCCTACATAGAGGCCGTGGAATTCGAGTGGAATGACGCCAAGAGCGGCGCCTGTTTCGCAGAGCGCGGTTTCGACTTCGCCTATGCGGTGCAGGTGTTCCTCGACCCGGATCGGCTGGTCGAGGTCGACAACCGCTTCGATTACGGCGAGCCGCGCTATCGCGTGCTCGGCCAGATCGAGGGGCGGCTGTTCCTGGTGGTCTACACGCCGCGGGGCGACGCATTCCGGTTGATTTCGGCCCGAAAGGCCAACGCCAAGGAGGTGGCTCGCTATGGGCACAATTCGCGTGACGCTTGACCCCACGAAGCAGACCAAGGGCCGGATCGACCCGCAGCGAGTCGATGCGACGACCGAGGTCGACATCCAGCGCCACGCTTCCGAGGACGATGCCGCATCGGCGCAGGACGCCGCCGCATACACGCGACGGGTGCGCCGGCGGACGGGGCTGACCCAGGCCGCCTTTGCCGCGCGGATTGGCGTGCCACTGGACACGGTGCGGAACTGGGAGCAGGGCAAGCGCCTGCCGGCCGGCCCGGCCAAGGCGCTGCTGAAAATCCTGGATCGCGCACCGGAGGCGGCGTTGTCCGCCCTCGCCTGACCTGGCGCAATCGGGTACCGGCTGACGCCTCGCGCGTGCACGCGCGGACGTCCCCTGGGGAGGAGGAGAAACTTCAATAATAGTAATACTTCAATGGGTCTCTCTCCTGGCCCGAGGGCGCACGCGCATCTGCATTCGCCTGCGCGCGTGAGCGGCACGGTGTAGGCATGGATGCTCCCGGCCGACTTTACGCCGGCCAACCCGATCGGGCTGCGGCTGCAGGTACTGGAAAGCGATCATCTCGACACCGCCCGCAACGGCATGATCGAGGGCCTGCCCACCTAGCAGGGCATCGCCCTCGGCGAGGCCAGTGAGCCCTTCGCCGATTGGCTGCATCGCATCCACCCTGGTGTATCCTGGCTGCTGCCCTCCGGTGGCAGGTTCACCAGCGAGGCAGTGCCGGCCCGCGACGTGCTGCACGTCTAAAGCACGTTTGGTTCAAACGGAATCGTTTGAACCAAAGTCCGTGCTTTAGATTCAAGTGTTTATAGCGCACGAAATCGGTTCAATCGAACCGATAGTGCGCTAGAGCACGATCGATCCTCTCGGATCGATCTCGTGCTCTAGAAACCATTGAGTCTACAGCACGAAATCCGTTCACATTGATTCCATGTGAGCGGATAGTGCTGTAGCCGCGTAGAGTTCGCTACCGTGTGCCTACGGAATTGGGGTCGGCAGCAATCGCGATCCCGCAGCGTACTTCCTCGCCAAGGTCAAAGTCGCCGGCCAGGCGGTCGTGTCGGACGAACTGCTCAACATCGGCCATCGGTTGCAGTTGCTGGTTTGCCCTGTTGTAGTGGCTTCAGTCCAGTACGCTGTTGGGCAGAATCGATAAGACATAGGTGGCATAGAGCACCAGCAGCACCGCCCCCTCACGCCGGCCGATCCGCCATCCTGTGCGCCCCATGACCAAGAGCAGCGCAGAGACGCCGAGCAGGATCCACAGATCGTAAGCGACGATTTCTGGCGGGATCACGGTGGGCGAGATCATCGCCGTGACGCCGCCGATGCCAAGCACATTGTAGATGTTCGAGCCCAGCACGTTGCCGAGCGCCACATCGGCATGCCGTCGTAGCGCCGCCACGACGGAGATAACCAGCTCGGGTAGAGATGTGCCTATGGCGACAATGGTCAGGCCGATCACCGTCTCTGGCATCGCCAGGACCTGCGCTAGCGCCACCGCGCCATCCACGAACAGCCCGCCGCCAAGCACCACCAGCACGAGTCCCCCCAGGGCGAGACCCACCGAAAGCAGGGCGCCGCCGGCGCCGGCGCCGACCGCGGCGACGCCTGCGCCGTGCAGGCCGCTTGGGTGGGTCTCCTCGAAGGCCTGTGCCTTCTCGAAGGCCGCCGTGTGATCCGGCCCGCCTCGGCTTTCCTGCCGCCAAGCATAGCCGATGTAGGCGACGAGGCCCAAAAGGAACAGCGCGCCCACCGTACGATCCAGCGCGCCGAACAGGCCGACGCAGACCAGCGCGATGGCAGCACCTAGGCCAACCATGCCATCGCGCAGCAATGCCCCACGGCCGACCGCCACCGGCACGATCAGCGCGGAAATGCCCAGGATCACCAGAATATTGGCAATGTTCGAGCCCACGATGTTGCCCACCGCAATGCCTGGGGAGCCTGCCAGCGATGCCTGCACGCTGGTCACCAATTCAGGCGTTGATGTGCCGAAGCCCACAAGAGTAAGCCCGATCAGCAATGGCGAGAGGCCGAGGCGCTCGGCAATCTGCACTGCGCCGCGTACGAAAAGCTCACCGCCGAGCACTAGGAGAACCAGTCCGCCTAGCAAAAGTAGCGCGACGTCCATCTTTCGATCCCCGCGATATGGTGCTCAGGCCAGCACCGACCCATGTTTCACAGTCTCCAGTAAACGGCATGCAGCATTGCCGCCGGCAGGTCCAGCAGCGATGTTGGCAAGAGTGGGCCAGTCGATCGCCTGCAGCCGCGCTGAGTGGTCGCTATCCAGCTTCGCCCAACCGGCCCGAACCGCGTGACCTCGCGATATGCGACGCTGGGGCCAGCCTCGCCTACCATGGCCAAACGGGCGATCGAAGCAAGAGCATCGGGTGCTGCTTTGATCCGGCGGAGATTGAGGACTGCCCTGCAAACCATTCCGCCGTGGCCGATTGCGGCGTCATGGTCCTTCCCCATCCGGAACACGGTCAGATCGTGAAAGCGTTCATCTGGCCGGCGCATCGGCAAGCTCACGTGCATGGCCTGATCGAGGACCCCCACGCGTACCGGCACCAGGGCGCAGGCACCTGGGTGATCACCAAGCCGGGCGCCGTCCCCCTCGCAAACCTGGCGGCACCGTTCAAACAAGAGGCCCCGGCTCGCGCCTGCCAATCTTACACCGCCTAAACCAGCGCCGATTTCTGCCCAATGTCCAGCGCTGAAGACACGCCAGCAGGGCAACGACCTCCCCAAAACGAACTTCTGCCAACCGACCTCTGCACCGCCCAAACCCACCGCCGCAAGGCAGGGGGGGCGGACGCTTGACCGTCGTCCCAACCGCGCTCGAAGATGATCTGTCCGGCGACGGCTATGGACTGGCGTTACGGTTTATGACCGCTCCCGGAATGAACCGCGAAAATTCTGCCGCTATGGATACTGCACCGAAACAAGGCAGTTCACCGGCCGATCGAACGCTGCGGGACGTCAGCCTTCCCGCGGGAGCCGCCGCTTTTCCGCCAGCGCCGCCTTCGAGAGAAGATGCGCCGTCACCGGGGCGGTGATCACCAGGAACAGCGTGATCGCCAATGCCCGAAAGCTCACGCCCTCTCCGGCTTGCACGATCGAGGCGATCAGGAGCGCGCCCACACCCAGCGTCGTGGCCTTTGTCGGCCCATGCAGGCGCGTGAAGAAGTCGGGCAGACGCGCGAGACCGATCGAGCCCAGCAGGGCAAAGGCGCCGCCGATCAGCAGCAGCACGCTTACCGCGATCTCGGTCCATTCGACGCTCATTCGATGATGTCTCCCGACAGGATGAATTTGCAAAGGGCCACGGTGCCCACGAAGCCCATCATGGCGATGATCAGCGCAGCCTCGAAATACACCGCGCTGCCCAGGACGATTCCCAGCAGCATGACCAGGCCGATCACGTTGATGCCGAGGGTGTCGAGCGCCAGGATTCGGTCGGGCAGGCTCGGCCCGCGCACGAGCCGCCAGAGGTTCAGCGCCATTGCCAGCACGACCATGCCGATGGCGAATGGAAGCACGATGTTCAGCATGCGAAGGCCTTTCGAAGAGGCGTTTCGTAACGGGTCTTGATCTCGGCGATGGCGGCGTCCGCATCTGTGACGTGCAGGGCATGCACCAGCAGGACGCCATCCTCGATATCGATGGAAACGGTTCCTGGCGTCAGCGAGACAATGCTGCCGAGCAGTGAGGCGACGAACGGATCGCGAATGTCGAGCGGCACCTCCAGGAAGGCCGGCCGCAACTGGCCGACAGGCCCGAGCACGCGCCGCGCCACTTCGAGGTTCGCCACCACGATGTCGGCCAGCACGCGCAGGGTCAGCAGCAGCGCGGCAATCGGGTCCGCAAGCCGCGGCCGGTCGGGCCAGAAGCCCCGCGTCAGCCAGGGCAGCACCAGCGCCAGCGACAGGCCGATCAGGATCTGGCCCAGCGTCGGCGCCGGTGCCAGCACCAGCCACAGCCCGAGGATGAGCAGGCTGAGCACCGGCATGGGAAGGATGCGCCTCATGGCGCACGCCCCGGCGGCAGCACGGCCTCGATGTAGATCTGGCGCGCCATGATCTGCTCAGCCGTGGCGCGCGCATAGGCGGAGAGGGGGCCCGCGCCCAGCACCAGCGCCGGCACGAAGCCCATGGCCAGCAATAGCGCCCCCACGCGGCGACCGGCACCTTCGGCCGGCGGCGGGACACGGGTGCCCGCCAGGGACTCGGGCGGCGGTTCCCAGAAAATGACGCTGGCCCCCCGCGCCAATCCGAGCGCCGCGACAAAGCCCGACACGATGAGGATGGCCCAGAAGGCGTAGCCCATTGCGCCCGCCGGCGTCGCCGTCAGCAGCATCACCTTGCCCAGGAAGCCCGAGAGTGGTGGCAGCCCCGCCACCGCCACCGCCAGCGCCAGAAAGCCCGCCGCCAGCCATCCCGTGCCAGACAGGCGCGCGGCGCGGATGAAGCAGTCCTCCGCCGGGCCGCGCTGCTCGGCAATGCGCCCGGCCATCAGGAAGAGTGCCGCCGTGACCAGTGTCGTATGCGGAAGGTAGTAGAGCATGGCCGCCAGCATCGGCACGCCGCCCACCGCAATGGCCGCCGCCAGGATGCCGGTTGAGAGCACCAGCAGATGCGCCACCACCACGGCCAGGCGCGGCGCCGCCAGCGCGCCCATCGTCGCCACCGCCATCGTCGCCAGTGCCACGGGCATCAGCCAGGGCAGCAGCAGCCCCTCCGCGACCGGGGCCTCGAAGCTGACGGAGGAAAGCCGCAGCAGGGCATAGACGCCGACCTTGGTCAGCACAGCGAAAAGTGCCGCGACCGGCGCCGTGGCTGCCGGATAGGCATTCGGCAGCCAGAAGCCGAGCGGCATCAGCGCCGATTTCAGGACGAAGACGATCACCAGCAGCGCCAGCGCCGTCCGCACCAGGGCGGCATCCTCCGGCGGCACGGTCGCGAGGCGTTGCGCCACATCGGCCAGGTTCAGCGTTCCCAGCATCCCGTAGAGCAGCCCGAGCGCGATCAGGAACAGCACCGAGCCGACCAGATTCAGCGCGACATAATGCATCCCCGCCCGCGCCCGCGCCGCGCCGCCGCCATGGGCCAGCAGCCCGTAGGAGGCGATCAGCAGCACCTCGAAAAACACGAACAGGTTGAACAAATCGCCGGTCAGGAAGGCGCCGTTCAACCCGGCCAACTGCATCTGGAAGAAGACATGGAAATGCGGACCCTTCCGGTCCGTCCCGCCGGTCGCCGAGAGCAGGGCCGGAATGGCGATG
>JBBSCP010000267.1:0-6605 GCA_038250135.1 Acetobacterales bacterium
TCAGCAGGAGCCTGACCATGAAGATGACTCGACGCGCTGCCATGGCCGGCAGCGCCGCCTCCGTCGCCGCCATCTCCGCCCCGCGGCTGGCCAATTCGCAGACGGCGGCACAGACTCTGATCTGGGCCGACGATTCCAATAGCGACGTGACCTACGATCCGCGCGTGACGCAGTCCCGCCACGAGGAGCAGGTCATCGTCCAGGTCTTCGACCAGCTCATCATGTCGGATGAGCGCGGAAGCCTGTCGCCCGGCCTGGCGACCGCCTGGCAGCTCGCGCCAGACGCACGCTCGCTGCACCTGCGGCTGCGCGAGGGCGTGCGCTTCCACGACGGCACGCCCTTCGACGCGGAGGCGGTGAAGTTCACCCTCGACAGCATCGTGGACCCGCGCACCGGCAGCCAGGGCGCGGTGGACATGATCGGCCCCTATGAGCGCACCGAGGTCCTCGGTCGCCACGAGGTCCGCATCCACTACCGCGTGCCCAATGCCGGCGCGGTCGATGCGCTGGCGGAGAACGAGCTTTCCATCGTCAGCCCCTCCGCCGTGGAGCGGCTCGGCAACACCGGCTTCGCGCAGGCGCCGGTAGGCACCGGCCCCTTCCGCTTCGTCTCCTGGGAGCGCGGGCGGCAGGTGATCCTTGAGCGCAACCCGGACTACGCCTGGGCGCCAGACTGGTCCTCGGTGCGCGGGCCCTCCAACATCGCGCGCATCGTCCACCGCTTCATTCCGAACAATTCCACCCGCGTCGCCTCGCTCGAGGCCGGCGAGGTGCACATGGCGGACATCGTGCCCGCGCTCGACACGCGCCGCCTCAATGACAGCGGGCGGTTCCGGGCGATGATCGGCGTCGCCGCCGGACTCTCCTTCGGCGCCCCGCTCAACACCTCGCGCCCGCCCTTCGACGACATCCGCGTGCGCCAGGCCTTCATGCACGCCGTCGACCGGCGGCGCTTGGCGCAGAACCTCTATTTCGGCCTGGTGCAGCCCGCCTTCGGCCCGCTCGCCTCGAGCACGCCAACCTACTGGAGCGGCGTCGAGCAGTATTTCCCCTTCGATCGCGAACGCGCCGTGCGCCTGCTGGAGGAGGCGGGCTGGCGTATGGGCCCGAACAACATCCGCGTGAAGGATGGCCGGCCGCTGCGCGCCTTCTTCCCGGTTCTGACGCTGCCCGAGGTCGCGGTCGCGATGCAGGCCGAGGCGCGGCGCGTCGGCTTCGATATCGTGGTGGAGAACGTGCTGAAGCAACGCCAGGACGAGCTGTTGATGAACAATCAGTACGAGATGGCGGTGGTACGCTGGGTCGCCAACGATCCGGGCGTGCTGCGCATCCCCTTCCACTCCTCTAACATTCCGGAGCCGGGCAAGTTCAAGTTCAACTGGGCCCGCGTGAACGACCCGGCCCTCGATACCCTGATTGAAAACGCTGCGCAGGCGCCCACCCAGGAACAGCGCGCTGCGCTCTACCGCGACCTGCAGAAGGACATCATGGACCGCGCTATCTTCTTCCCGATCCACGATCAGGTGCAGACGGCGGTGCATGCCACGCGCCTCTCCGGCCTGCGCTTCTCGCGCGGCAACTGGCAGATCCGCTTCCAGGAGGCGCGACTGGCCTGAGGCCCGCGGAGGGGCCGGCCCACCGGTCCCTCCGCCGCGGCACTAGACACCATGGGATTTTTCCTCCGCCGCATCCTGAGCGTGTTCCCGGTGATCGCCTTCACCTGGACACTCGTCTTCGCCGTGATGCAGATGATCCCCGGCGATCCGGTGAACCTGATGCTCGCCGGCGTTCCCGCATCCGAGGAGGTGCGGCAGCGCGAGCGCGAGCGCCTCGGCCTCGACCGGCCGGTGGTGGAACGCTACGTCACCTTCCTCGCCCGGGCCGCGCAGGGCGACCTCGGCGACAGCTTCCGCTCCCGCCGCCCTGTCACCGAGATGATCGTCGAGCAGATGTGGCCGACCATCGAGCTCGCCCTCGGCGGGCTGGTGGTTGGGCTGACGGTCGGCATCGTGCTCGGCGTGCTGGCGGGTATACGACCGAACAGTTGGGTGGACAGCCTCTGCATGATGTTGGCGCTCACCGGCGTGTCGCTGCCCAGCTTCTGGATCGGCATGATGCTGATCTATATCTTCGGCGCGTTGCTGATGTGGGTGCCGATCACCGGCAGCGGGTTCGACGCGCTGATCCTGCCCTCCATAACCGTCGGCCTGTTCATTGCCGGCGGCTTCGCGCGCCTGGTGCGTTCCTCGATCATCGAGGTGATGGGCCAGGACTACATCCGCACCGCGCGCGCCAAGGGCCTGCCGCCGGCGAAGATCGTGCTGAAGCATGCGCTGCGCAACGCGATGATCCCGCCCGTCACCCTGCTCGGCATCCAGTTCGCGCTGCTGATCGGCGGCGCGGTCGTCACCGAGAACGTCTTCGCCCGCCCCGGCCTCGGCACCATGCTGGTCGATGCTGTGCTGACCAAGGACATGCCGCTGGTGCAGGCGCTGGTGGTCTACAAGACCGCCGCCTACGTGATCATCAATGTCTGCATCGATCTGATCTACGGCGCGATCGACCCGCGTGTGCGGATGGAGCGCGCGTGATGTCCGGTGCTAACGCCCTGCCCACCCGGCGTCCCGCGCCGCGCTCGCCGGCCGCGCGCTTTCTGCGCCGGCTGTTCCTGCATCCCGGCGCGCTCGCGGGGACCATCGTCTTCTCCGCCCTCGTCATCGCCGCCATCGTCGCGCCGTTCGTCGCGCCCTATGACTGGAACGAGACGGATGTCGGCATGCGGCTTTCCGCGCCAAGCGCAGATCATTTCTTCGGCACGGATCTCCACGGTCGCGACCTGTTCTCCCGCATCATCGCGGGCGGGCGCTATTCCATCGCGCTCGGCATCGCGACGGTGGTGCTTTCCGTGGTGGTCGGAGGCCTCATCGGCATCGCGCTGGCCTTCGCCGGTGGCAAGGTGGATGCCTGGGGCTGCCGGGCGCTGGACGTGCTGCTGGGCTTCCCGGCCATCGTGCTGGCGATCATGATCGTCTCCGTGCTCGGCGTCGGTCTCGTGAACGTAGTCATCGCGGTTGCCATCGCGGGCGTGCCGCGCTTCGCGCGCGTGGTGCGCGGTGCGGCGCTGGTGGTGCGAGAGCAGCTGTATGTCGAGGCTGCGCGGGCGCTGGGCGCCTCCGACCTGCGCATCATGCTGCGACACCTGCTGCCGAACGTGATGCCGACCGTCGTTGTACTCGCCACGCTCGACCTCGGCAACGCGATCCTCTCCACCGCCACGCTGTCCTTCCTCGGCCTCGGCGCGCAGCCGCCGACGCCGGAATGGGGCGCGATGCTGTCGGGCGGGCGCGAATACATGCGCTATGCGCCCTGGATGATGATCTTCCCTGGGCTCGCATTGTTTCTCGTGGTGATGTCCGTGAACCTGATCGGCGACCGGCTGAGCCAGGTGCTGGACCCGAAGGCGAAGGACCGGACATGAGCGAAACCCAGGACGTGACGGACCCCGACGGCGCCGCGCCGCCGCGCTTAGCCAGGCGCGTGCGCATCCGCCACTCCTCCGTGCGCACGCGCATGCTCGACATCGCGGCGGGGCTTACGGACGTGATCGCGCTCGGCCGCGGCGACCCCGACCTCGACACGCCGCCGCACATCGTGGAGGCCGGGCAGAAGGCGCTCGGCGCCGGCGCGACACACTACACCCACCCGCTCGGCCTGCCGCCGCTGCGCGAGGCGATCGCCGCCTCGATCAAGGCCAATGGCGGCGCAGAATACGGCGCGGACGAGGTCGTCGTCACCGCCGGTGCGCAGGAGGCGATCTTCGTCGCCATGCTCGCATTGGTGGATCCGGGCGACGAGGTAATCCTCCCCTCCCCCGGCTACAACGTCTACCATCAGGCGGTCGAACTCGCCGAGGGCAAGCTCGTTTCCGTCCCCACCTACCAGGATCAGGGCTTCGTGCTGAGCGCGGATGCGGTGGAGAAGATGATCACGCCGCGCAGCCGCATCCTTTGCCTGATCAACCCCTCCAACCCGACCGGCATGGTCATTCCGCCGAGCGAGATCGAGCGCCTCGCGGTACTCGCCATCAAGCACGACCTGATCGTGATCTCGGACGAGATCTATGGCCGCCTCACCTACGACAATGCCCGCGTGCAGCCCATTGCGGCACTGCCGGGGATGAAGGCGCGCACCATCACCATCGACGGCTTCTCGAAGGCCTATGCGATGACGGGCTGGCGCGTCGGCTACTTCGCCGCGCCGCGTGTCCTGGTGCCGGCGATGGCGGAGATCCATCACGGCCTGTCGATCTGCGCGCCCGCCGTCTCGCAGCACGCCGCACTCGCGGCCCTCACCGGCCCGCAGGATTGCGTCGAGGAGATGCGCCGCGAATACGACCGCCGCCGCCAGTTGATGATGGCCGCGCTCGACCGCATGGGCCTCGGCTACGCGCGCCCGAACGGCGCCTTCTATATCTACGCCAACGTCTCCTCCACTGGCCTGACCGCCTCCGATTTCTGCGTGCGGTTGCTGCAGGAGGGGCGCGTGATGATGTTCCCCGGTTCGCTCTTCGGCGACCACCGGGACGACCATGTGCGTCTTTCTCTGCTCCAGCCGCTGCCGCGCGTCGAGGAAGCCGCGCGGCGCATGGAGGCGGTGGTGGCGCGCATGCGCGACGATTTTGCGAAGCGGCGCCAGGGCGCCTGAGGAGAAAGCGATGAGCACCGAGACCACCACGCGGCCGGATGCGGAGAACCCCCATGTGCTCGGCATCAAGCACATGGCGTTTGCCGTGCGCAACACCGAGCAGGCGCTGCACAGCTACGCGCGCTTCCTGAACGTCGCGCCGGACACCACGATCCACGAGTACCAGAAGTCCCGCAACCGCGTGGCGCTCTTTGACCTCGGCGGCATCGAATACCAGCTCTGCCAGTCGATGGACGACGGCGGCCGCTTCGACACCTGGATCAAGGCGCATGGCGGCGAGGGGCTGCACCACATCTGCTACGCCGTGGACAACATCGAGAATGCGCTCACGCACGCGCAGAAGCACGGTGCGGCGCTGCGCGGCTGCGCCGGCTGCGGCGGCGTGAAGGGCGCGCATCCGCACCCCGAGGGCTATGTCGCCTTCCTCGACAACGACGCGGGCGGCATCGAGATCGAGTTCATGCAGGTCTACACGCCCGAGGAACTCGAGAAGTACAAGCAGGTGAAGGGAATCTGACGATGGCAGAAGCACATCGCGCGGTGACCGTCGGCACCGCGACCGCCGCACCTGGCGAAATCGCCTACGGCGTCATCGCCGTCACCACGCTGGCCGGCGGCACGCCTGTCGAGATCCCGGTTGCCGTCGTCAACGGCACGAAGCCCGGCAAGGTGCTGTGGGTGGACGGCGCGATCCATGGCGACGAGCCGGAAGGCCCGCTCTGCTGCCAGCACCTGCTGCACGAGGTGGACCCCAGCCAGCTTTCCGGCACGCTGGTGCTGGTGCCGGTGATCAACCTGGCGGCGTTCCAGGCCGCCACCCGCGGCAACCCGCTCGATACCTTCAGCCACGACGCGAACCGCATCTATCCCGGCCGCCCGGACGGCTACCTCACGGAACGCCTGACCTGGGCACATGCCGAGTGGCTGAAGAAGGTTGCCGACCTCGAAATCTCGATCCATTCGGGCGGCGCGCATTCCTACCTCGCGCCCTCGATGTTCGTGGATGAGCGGCCGGAATCGGTGGAACTCGGCACCGCGATGGGCCCGGGCTGGGGCTGCATCATGTCCTCGCCGAATCCCAAGGGAAACCCGATGGCGATGATGGCCGCGATCGGCAAGGTCGGCATCACCGTGGAGCATGGTGGGCGTTCCCATACTGGCCCGGCAAGCTTCGCGAAGGTCGGCCGCGTGCTCGCGGATGCAATCCTCAACGTGCTGCGCCACTACCGCATGCTGCCCGGCGAGGCACAGTACGACCCGAACCGCACCATGGGCAGCCAGGAAGCGCTGCTCGCCCCGGCCTCGGGCATCTACCTCCCGGATCCCGAAATCCAGTTCCTGACAATGATGAAGGCGGGCACGCGGATCGCGCGCATCGTGGACATCTTCGGCCGCGAGCTGGCGGAGCTGAAGGCGCCGGCCGATGGCATGATCTTCGGCCTGCGCGCGC
Source organism: Acetobacterales bacterium (assembly GCA_038250135.1). Classification (GTDB taxonomy): domain Bacteria; phylum Pseudomonadota; class Alphaproteobacteria; order Acetobacterales; family Acetobacteraceae; genus Falsiroseomonas. The sequence continues at coordinate 6,155 of JBBSCP010000267.1, forward strand.
TGCCCAACGTCACCACCGGCGACTGGTGCTGCTTCTTCAACAAGGTCACCGGCCGCCGCGAGTGAGGTGCGAGGGTATCCGGCGCGCGCCGGATACCCGATCCGGCGGATGTGCAGCCCGACCGAGATCATCTTCGGCGTTCTCGCACCCGCCTTGTGCAGCATGGCCTGACGGAGTTGCTGCTTGTTGTGCTGCGTCTGCTGTGGCTGGGCCGAAGCCCCGCGACGCCGAACCGAGCCGATGTGCAAGCACCGCCGCCGCACGCCAGCCCTTATGCCGGCACCTGGGATTGCCCCGGTTTGGTGGACACCCTGAAGCTTTTTCCAGAGGTGCACTCGATGTCCAAAACCCGACTACCCTATTCGCCTGAGTTCCGCCGTCAGATGGTCGAACTGGTTCGTGCTGGCCGCGACCCCGACGATCTCGCGAGGGAGTTCGAACCAACCGCCCA
>JBBSCP010000268.1:0-6595 GCA_038250135.1 Acetobacterales bacterium
CGTCCCTCCCAGAAGTGGCCGGTGCAGCCGTCGTCGCGATTGGCGCGGCGGGCCAAACGCTCCTTCACGTTCTTCATGAACCAGGACAGCGAGCGCAGGCGCTTGCGGATGGTATCGATCCACGCCGCGTCGGCGATCTTCTCGGCAATCTCGGTCGGGCTCCACGCCTGCGGGCTACCATCCGGCGCGGTGCGCGGATGCGCGGCTGCCCAGCGCGTGGCGACCTCGGCGGGCGACCAGGCGGCGACGCGGTTGGGATCGGTCAGGACGACGATGTGCAGGTGGTTGGACATCACCGCGTAGGAGAGGACATCGACAGCGAAGGCCCCGGCTGCTTGGCGGATCAGATCGCGGACCCATTCCCGGCGGTGCTCGGCGTGGTCGCCGCAGAGGAAGGCGCGGCGGACGCACCTGGAGATGACGTGGTAAGCGCCGGGGCGCTCGTCGTGGACCAGAAGATGACGGGGGAGGGGCACAGCAGACATATACGGTCAGCACGGACCTATATCAAGTCTGTCTTCTACCGATGATGCGCCCCCAACCCTCGGCCGGGTGGCCGGGGGCTGAAGCTACTAACGGTTTAGCTGCGTTGAACTACGCCGGGCGATCCACCGTGCGGACTCCGCTGGCGTTGCCGATAATGCGGAAGATGGCGACCTGATCACGCTCGGGGAGATCACGGAGCAATCGGAACTTCTTCCAGAGGCGTCGATCTTCCGCGTCCTGTAGCAGGTTAGGATCGTGTTGCGTGCGCTTCGTCGATATGTCGGTCTCGCCCATGAGCGTTTCCATGGAGAGGTCAAATGCCGCTGCCAGTTTGGCGATGATCGGCGCAGGAGGGCACTTGGAGGTGGTTTCGTAATAGACGATGGCCCGCTGAGAGCAGTCGACCAATTTGGCGAGTTCCTCCTGCGTCCATCCGCGCTCCTGGCGCAATCGGCGAACGCGCGGGCCGAGATCCTTGGCGAGGTAGACGTGTCTGGGCATGCAGAGGACTATGCCAGGCCGGGGCGGCTGTGGTGTGATACGGTCAACGGCCGCCACCATGATTATACGTTTCATGCGTGTTCATGTACCGAATGACTTAGCAGACGTCAATGATCAGGCCGTTTCGTGCGTAGGAGACAAGTCGCATGCCCCGCATCCCCGACATCGAAATCAGCCGCCTGAAGCAGGCGGTGCTCCTGACCCGACTGGCCGAGGCGCGGGGCGTGGCGCTGAAAGGCGACGGCCACAACCTGCTGGGTCTGTGCCCGTTCCACGATGACCACGAACCGTCACTGGTGATCGATCCGGCGAAGAATTTATGGAACTGCTTGGGGGCGTGCGGCTGCGGCGGGTCGAACATCGACTGGGTGATGCGCGATCATGGGGTGGGGTTCCGCGTGGCGGCAGAGATCATCGCGGCGATGGCGGGCGGGGCGGCGTATCCGGCGCGGCCGGCGGGGTACGAGGCGGGGCCGATGCGGCGCAGCAGCGCCAGGCGGCTGGCCAATCCGCTGTCGCCGGATGCGGACGGGGAGGCGCTGTTGGGGCAGGTCGCGGACTTCTACCACCGGACGCTGGCGGAGAATCCACTGGCCACCGCCCAGCCGGCGCTGGATTACCTCAGGTCGCGGAAGCTCGACCATGCCGAGATGATCCGGCATTTCCGCATCGGGTATGCGGACCGCTCGCTGGGTTTGCGGGTGCCGGATCGGGCGCGGCGGGAAGGGGCGCTGCTGCGCCTGCGGCTGGCGAAGCTCGGCGTGATCAAGGACAGCGGGCATGAACTGCTGTTCGGAGCGGTGGTGGTGCCCATCATCGACGGGTTGGGCAACACGGTGGGGATGTATGGCCGGATGACCGGCGATGCATTACGGCCGGGGACGGCGTACCACCGCTACCTGCCGGGTCCGCATCGCACGGTGTGGAACGGCGGCGGGGCGATGGACAACGGGCAGCGCGTCATCGTCTGCGAGGCGATCCTTGATGCGCTGTCGTTCTGGTGCCACGGCTTCCGGGGTGTGACGGCGGCATACGGCGTGAACGGGTTTACGGCGCACCACCGGGCGCTGTGCACGCGGGATCTGGTGCGCTCGGTGTTCGTGGCCTACGACGCGGACGAGGCCGGCGACACCGCCGCCGCTGCGCTGGCGGATGAGTTGATCGCGGCGGGGAAATCGGTGTACCGGGTGCGCGTCCCGGTGGCGTCGAAGGACATCAACGGCTTGGTCATGGCGTCGGCGGATCCCACCGCCGCGCTGGGCGAGGCGCTGCGCTCGGCGGTGTTCCTGGGCGGGCCGGTGCGGGTGAGCGTGCCTGCGTTCGCGCCTGCGCCCGAGCCCGCGCTCGAGCCCGCGCTCGCACGCGAGGACGCGCACACATCGGCGGCTAAATCAGCAGCAGCAGCAGCGGAAGCAGCGCCGGCGGCTGTGACCATCGCGCCGACATCGCCCGCGCCCGCGCCCTCGCTCGCTGCTGCTGCGCCTGTCGCAGCTATTCCTGTTCCTGTTTTAGCCGCTGTGAACAACGCGCCCCGGCCGGAACCGGTCGCGGTGGCGCCAGCAATCGCGCCGGCGCCGGGCTTCACCGTGGCCGGCGAAGACCTCCGCGCCGCATTCGGTCCGCGCCGCTACCGCGTGCGTGGGTTGATGAAGAACGCCGATGCAGCGACGCTCAAGGTTGGTTTGCGCCTGAGCGTGGCGGCTCGGCCTGGTGGCGATGGCGACGCCTTCCACCAGGACACCGTGGACCTGTGCCAGGCGAAGCAGCGTGCCGCGTTCGTGGCGGCGGCAGTGTCGGCGACCGGGGCAGACGCCGAGGCGATCCAGGCGGATCTGGCGCGGCTGCTGGATTGGTGCGAACAGACCTGGGAAGCGCAGCGTCGGGCGGCGGTTGCGCCCGCTGCATCGAAACGTCCGGCGATGACGCCGGACGAAGACGCGGCGGCGCGGGCGTTCTTGTGCGCGTCGGATCTGCTCGGCCGCATCGCGGCCGACTACAACGCTTGTGGGATCGTCGGCGAGGCGGCGCCCAAGCTGGTGTCGTACCTGTGCGCGGTGTCGCGGCGGCTCGATCAGCCCTTGGCCGTGCTGACCATGGCGCCCAGCGCCGCCGGCAAGACCAGTCTCCAGGATGGGACCTTGGCGTTTGTGCCGGAAGAAGAGCGCCTGTCGCTGTCGGCGATGACCGGCCAGGCGCTGCACTACATCGCGGAAGACCTGTCGCACCGCGTGCTGGCCATCGCTGAAGAGGAAGGGGCCAGCCGGGCGGCGTACTCGCTGAAGCTGCTGCAATCCGAAGGTTCGATCTCGTTGGCCGTGCCGGTGAAGGATCCCGAGACCGGCCAGATCGCCACCACGATCAAGACGGTGAAAGGGCCGGTGGCGCTGTTTCTGACCACGACGGCGCCGCACATCGACGAGGAACTGGCCAACCGCTGCATCGTGCTGACGGTGGACGAGTCGGCCGCGCAAACCGCGCTGGTGCATGCGGCGCAGCGCGAGCGCGAGACGCTGGATGGCCTCATGCAGCGCGGCCATACGGCGGCTATCCGCCACCTGCACCAGAACGCCCAGCGCCTGCTGGAAGCGGTGGCGGTGGTGAACCCGTACGCGCGCTTCCTGTCGTTCCGTGCTGATCGCCCGCGCACGCGGCGCGATCACCTGAAGTATCTGGGGCTGATCCGCGCCATCGCCTTCCTGCATCAGCACCAGCGGCCGCGCCGGACGGTGGTGATCGCTGGTCGGGAGACGACCTACATTGAGGTAGCCCTGGCCGACATCGCCGCTGCTAATCATTTAGCTGCTGCGGTGCTGGGGCGGTCGCTCGACGAACTGGCGCCGCAGACGCGGACGCTGCTGCTGCATCTGGATCGGCTGGTGGGGCAGCGGGCGACGGCCGATGGCCGCGCCCGCTCGGCGGTGCGGTTTACGCGGCGGGAGATCCGCGAGGCGATCCACTGGAGCGCCGACCAGGTCGACATCCATCTGGCCCGGCTGGAGCGGTTGGAGTACGTCATCAGCTATCAGGGCGGGCAGGGTCGCCAGTCGGTCTATAGCCTGGCGTGGGACGGGCAGGGCCAGGATGGGCAACCGTTCGTGATGGGTTTGGCCGACGTGGACGCCATCGCTGCCGCTATCGGCGGGGCTGAACCTGTGGCTACGGCGTCCACTTCCGAGGGGGTCGACCCCCACTTCCGACCCACCTCCGACCCCGTTCCGAGGCCCTTCCGAGGGGGGTCCGTGGGTGTCGAAACGCTCCAGATCGACGGTGATTGTCCAACGCATCGCACCAACGATGCGGAAACCGCCGATCACGAGGCCCCCGGGGGTATCTCGCCGCCGACATCGTACCGTAGACAGAGCGGCGCCAACGGCGTGCCTGCGCTGGCCCTGATCGGCGGTGCGGCGTGACCGACGCGGCGGCGCTGCCGCCGCCGGTCGATCCCGGTCCGCCGCTGCGGGCGATGCTGCCGGTGTACAGGGAGGCGATGCAGATCCGCAACTACGCCGGGCCGACCATCGAGACGCAACAGATGCTCATGCGCTGGTTCGCGGTGTACGCCGAGGAACGCGGCGTGCTGCACCTGCGGGCGGTGACGCGGTCGCTGGTCGAACGGTATCAACGGCACCTCTACACGCTCCAGGTGCGCATCGGCGGCGGGCTCACGGCCGGGCAGCCGGGCGTGGGCCTACGGAAACCGCTGTCGATCAGCGGCCAGCATGGGCGGCTGTGGGCGGTGGTGCGCTTCTTCCGCTGGTGCGTGCGGGCTGGGCATCTGGAACACTCTCCGGCGGCGTGCATCGAGCTGCCGCGCCTGCCCAAGCAGTTGCCTCGCCCGGCGCTGACCGTGGCGGAGGTCGAAAAGATCCTGGCTGTGCCGGATATCACCACCGCCATCGGCCTCAGGGACCGGGCGATGCTGGAAGTGTTCTATGCCACCGGGATTCGCCGCTCGGAACTGACCGCGCTGGCGCTGGATGATGTGGACCGGGAACGCGAAGTGGTCCGCGTGCGCTGCGGGAAAGGCCAGAAGGGCCGGATCGTGCCGATCAGCACGCGGGCGCTCGTCTGGGTGGATCGCTATCTCACCGAGGTGTGGGCGGTGCTGCCGGCAGCGGCCGAGCATCGCCGGCTGTTCGTCATCGTCGGCAGCCGCCGAGCGCGAGAGAACGGGCGGCCGTTGGCCGCGCCCATCGTCACGCGGCAGATGGGCACGTATCTGGTCGCCTCCGGCGTGACCAAGCCCGGGGCGTGCCACATCTTCCGGCACACCGCCGCCACACTGATGATGGAGAACGGCGCGGATATCCGCGCCATCCAGGACTTCCTGGGGCACAGCGACATCAAGACCACCGGGATCTATACCAACGTGTCGTTCAAGTTCCTGCAGGAGCAGCATCGGAAGTGCCATCCGAGTGCGATGGGGCCGGGGACAGCGGCACCGGGTGGCGCAGGCGAGGCAGGACGGCAGGATGCGGCGCCATGAGCCGCACCGCCATCTCCGTTGCCTCGATCGACAAGGCCATCTACACCTGTCGGGGTCAGCGGGTCATGCTCGATGAGGATCTGGCCAAACTCTACAGCGTGCCGACCAAGCGGCTCAATGAGCAGGTGAAGCGCAATGCGGCGCGTTTTCCCGAAGATTTCGCCTTCCGTCTGACCGCCGCCGAGGTCGTCAACTTGAAGTCGCAATATGCGACTTCAAAAACGCACGGCGGACGCCGTCGTTCGGTGCCAATGGCCTTCACTGAGCAGGGCGTGGCGATGTTGTCCAGCGTGCTCAACAGTCAGCGCGCGGTGGCGGTGAACATCGAGATCATGCGGACGTTCGTGCGGCTGCGGGCCATGGTCGTAGCGAACGCCGACGTCATGCGCCGGCTGGGGCTGATCGAAGGCGTGGTGGCCACGCAGGCGGCCAAGCTCGATAAGCACCAGGACGAGACGGCGCAGGCGCTGCGGGTGGTGTTCGAGGCGATCCAAGATCTGGCGGCAAAGCCGCTGCCCGAGGATCCGCCGGATCCGACCGTGGGATTCACGCTGTCCTGATAGATGGCGTTTGATCGTGCGGATGGCAAGATCAAACCGCACAGGTTTTCTCCATGGGATTATGCTGTCCGTGAGCGGATGAGCGCCGTCCGTAGGTGGCCGCGCCGTCACGCCGGGCGCTGGTGCTCGGCGGCGGCTCGCAGACTCGCCCACGCCTGCGCTGCGCCCGTCGCGCCGGTGCTGGATGTCGCTCCGGTGCCGCATCGTCACGGCGGGCGCGGCGGCGCTGCCACGCAGCCACTCGCGGGCGCCTGCCGCGCCGATGCTCGCGGTGCGTGTGCGAGCACGCGCTGTCCGTGGCCGGCCGCGCCTGTTCGGCGCTCGCGTGTGGGCCTGACCGGCGATGACGGCGAGCGGTCCCGGCCGGCGTCCGGCGTGGGTTGTCGGTCGGTGTCTGGTGGCCGAGCGGGGCACGGTTCTCGTTCCAGTTCACCACGCACACGCTCCGAACGCTCACACGGTGGCGGGGCGTCCTGCCCCGCCGCTGCAGTGCCCCCACCACGCCCCTCGCCGGCGTCCTGCCGGCTCGGGCCGCCCCCTGCGCCGTCGCTTCGCTCCCGGC
>JBBSCP010000269.1:0-6594 GCA_038250135.1 Acetobacterales bacterium
CGGAAGATACCGTCTGGCACACACCACTAGCCATTGATTTGGTGGGCCGATTCACCCAACGCTTGGGAAGCAAGCGTTGGGATCGGACCACTAGACCCGCAGCAGATGCACCTCAACGGTCGGGCGCTTGCGCAGCCGCCGCCCAACCGAGCGACGCACCGCACTGCGCGCCGCTTCCCGCAAGGCTCCATCCTCGCGCTTCAAGGCACCCGGCATCTCGGTGACGGCGCGCGCCAGATCCGCGGCGATCTGCCCTGTCTCGGCCCCGCTATCCTCGAACAACCCAGGTGCGGAGATCTGCGGCTGGCCGAGCACGCGGCCAGACACGTCCACGGCCAGCGACGCCACGACCACGCCGTTGAACAGCATCTTCTTGCGCGCCGCGAGCAGATCGCCATCGAGCGGCAGCAGCCGGTCCCCATCCACGGCGAGGCGGCCAACTGGCACGCTTTCCACCACGTCGGGCTTGCCTGGCGCGAGCCTCAGCACGTCGCCATCCTCGATGACATGCGCCACCGCCTGCAGGCTCTCGGCGAGGTTCGCATGCTCGTTCATGTGGCGCCATTCACCATGCACGGGCACCGCGTATTTCGGCCGAACGAGTTGATAAAGCCGCTTCAGCTCATCGCGCGCGGGGTGACCGGAGACGTGCACCATGTGATCGTCGGCTGTCATCACCTCGACGCCCGCGCGCGAGAGTTCGTCCTGCACGCGCAGGATCGAGCGTTCGTTGCCCGGGATCATGCGCGAAGAGAAGATGGCCGTATCGCCTTCCCCGAGCGAGATATGCGGGTGGGTATCGGCGGCGATCTTGGACATGGCGCTGCGCGCCTCGCCCTGGCTGCCGGTGCAGATGACCAGAATCTTGTTGTCGGGCACGTCCTCGGCTTCATCTTCGCTGAGGAAGGCCGGCGTCGAGGAGAGGTAGCCGCATTCACGCGCCGCAGCCTCGGCATTGCGCAGGCTGCGCCCGAACAGCGCGACTTCCCGCCCCGCCGCGCGGGCCGCGAAGGCCAACGATTCGACGCGCGCGAGGTTGGTCGCAAAGCAGGTGACGGCGACGCGCCCCTTGAGCCCCTTGACCAGCGCGGTGATGTTGCGCCGCACCTCAGCCTCACTGCCCGAATGGCCCTCGACCAGCGCGTTGGTGCTGTCGCAGACCATGGCCAGCACACCCTCATCTCCGAGGCGGGCGAAGGCGGCCTCATCCGTGGGTGGGCCGATCAGCGGCTGCGGGTCGAGCTTCCAATCGCCGGTGTGCAGCACCGTGCCATGACGCGTGCGCAACACCAGCGCCTGCGCTTCTGGAATCGAGTGTGCCACGCGTAAAAATTCAAGATCGAAATTGCCGATCTTCCAGCGGGTTGCCGGCGGCTGTGTGATCAGCTCCACCTGGTTGATCAGCCCGGCCTCGCCCAGCTTCCGGCGCAGCACCGCGGCGGCAAAGGGGCTGGCGTGGATCGGGCAGCGCAGCTGGGACCACAGATGCGCCACGGCGCCGACATGGTCCTCATGCGCATGCGTGATCACTAGCCCCACGAGCTTGTCCCGCCGTTCGGCGAGCCAGCGCGCATCGGGCACCAGGATTTCCACTTCCGGATGCTCCGGACCGCCAAAGCCTAGCCCGCAATCCACGGCGAGCAGCTGCCCATCACAGCGATAAACGTTAAGGTTGAGTCCGATTTCCCCCGTTCCGCCCAGCGGAATGAAGGCCAAATCTCCAGTCATTTTTCTTCCAATACCTATTCGTGTCGTCAGTGTCGAAGGCGCTGCCCCCCCTGCCCGGCCGTTCTCGGCCGTAGGCTCAGGGGTCGAAGCGCGAACTGCCGGTAAAGATGGGGGCGGGGTTGCGCTGCGCCAACAGCTTAAGTCCGTCCAGGGTCGTATCCTGGTCGGTTGTTTCGATGATGGCGGTGCCTTCGGCGAACAAAGGGGCCAGCCCGCCGGTCGCGATCACCTTCAGGATGCCGCCGTGCTCGGCGCGAATCCGCTGCACGATGCCCTCGATCAGCCCGACATAGCCCCAATAGATGCCCGACTGCATGGCCGCCACGGTGTTCCGCCCGATCGCCGATCGTGGCCGGCCGATGCCGATGCGCGGCAGCCGGGCTGCGGCGCGGTGCAGCGCCTCGATCGAGAGGTTGATACCCGGCGCGATCACGCCACCGATATAGGCGCCGTCATGCTCGACCACATCGAAGGTGGTGGCCGTGCCAAAATCGACGACGATGAGGGGCCCCTTGTAGCGTTGATGCGCCGCCAGCGCGTTCAACAGGCGGTCGGCGCCGACCTCATTCGGCGCATCGACGCGGATATCGAAGCCCCAATCGAGGTGCGCGCGGGCGATCAGGGGTTCGCAGCTGAACCATTCGCGCGCGAGGCGGCGAAGGCCGTACAGCGCAGCCGGCACCACGGTGCCGATGGCGCAACGCTCGATATCCGTGGCGCGCAGACCCGCATGTTGCAGCAGCGTCAGCAGCCAGACGGCGTATTCGTCGCTGGTGCGCTCGGCATCCGTGCGGATGCGCCAGCGCCCGCGCCATTCGTTGCCGTCATGCACGGCGAAGACGACATTCGTGTTACCCGCATCGACGACCAGCAGCATCGGTCTCAGTCCACTTCACCACTCATGACCGCGTGAACCGTCCCGCCGGCCGCGATCAACAGGCTGCCACTCTCGCTGAGGCCACGGTAGCCGCCTGCGAGCCCGCCACGCAGCACGAGCGCGGCATCCGGCGCGGGGCCGCGGGCCTCCCAGGCGGCGCGGATCGGTGCGAAGCCCTCGCGCAGATAGCGCAGGCGCCAGTGAGCAACCCGGTCGAGCAGCGGCGCCGCCACCACCTCCGGCGCCGGGCGGCCCGGCAGGCAGGCCGTGGCCCGACCCTCAACGGCCGGGGCCTGTGCGAGGTTGGCGCCGAGGCCGATCACCAGCCACTCGATGTGCCCCGTGGCATCGGTACTGCTCTCGCAAAGCATGCCTGCGAGCTTGGCGCCGCCCAACATCAGGTCATTTGGCCATTTCAGCGTGAAAGCCACGCCGCCCGGCACGAAGGGCGCCAGCGCATCATGCAGTGCCACGGCTGCGACAAGCCCCCATTGCGGCGCCAGCCGCGCCGGCCCACCCGGTCTCAGCAACAGCGAGATGTGCAGATTGCCGACCTCGCCCCGCCAGGATCGGCCATCCCGCCCACGGCCTGCGGTCTGACGATGCGCCAGCACGGCCAGGCCCTCCGCCTCCCCCGCCGCCGCCCGGTCCAGCAGGTGGTCGGAGGTCGAGCCAAGCTCCTCATGGCATTCCAAACGCCAAGTCAAGGGTGCGACCAAGGGCGCGCCTGTGCTCACCCGGCGATCGAGGCGATGGCGGAGGTCGCGGCCGCGATCAGCGGCGCCGGCATCAGGAAGAACAGCAGGGTGAGCAGGCCGCTCACCGCCATCACCGCCGTAAGGCCCGGGGTGCGTGGGTCGAGCGCGCCGGTAGGGGCGTCGAAGTACATCACCTTCACGATGCGCAAGTAATAGTAGCTGCCGACCACGCTGGTTGCGATGCCGATCAGCGCCAGAACCCAGAAGCCGCCTTGAACCGCAGCGAGGAAGACGTACAGCTTGCCGAAGAATCCGGCGAGCGGCGGGATGCCCGCCATCGAGAACATGAACACCGCCATCCACAACGCCATCGCTGGATCGGTGCGGCCGAGGCCTGCAAGGTCCTCCACCTGCTCGAGCGCCCTGCCCTGCCGGCGCATCGCGACGATCACCGCAAAGGCGCCGAGGTTCATCACGACATAGATGGCGAGATAGACCAGGAGGCCACGCAACCCGCTGTCGGACACCACGGCGAGGCCCATCAGCGCGTAGCCGACGTGACCGATCGAGGAATAGGCCATGAGGCGCTTGATGTTGCGTTGGTTCAGCGCGGCGAAGCTGCCTAGGATCATGGAGCCGGCCGAGGCGAACCAGATCACCTGCTGCCACTGCGCCGCAAGATCGCCAAACGGGCCGGCCAGCACGCGGACCAGCAGCGCCAGCGCGGCCACTTTCGGCGCGGTGGCGAAGAAGGCCGTGACCGGGGTCGGCGCGCCTTCATAGACGTCTGGCGTCCACATGTGGAAGGGCACGGCCGAGATCTTGAAGGCGAGGCCGGCCACGACGAACACCAGGCCAAGCACGAGGCCCATGCTCACTGAATCGCCAGACAGCCCATCCGCCAGCCGGTCGAAGTTGGTCGTGCCCGCGAAGCCATAAACGAGCGAGGCGCCATAAAGCAGCAGGCCCGACGCGAGCGCACCAAGCACGAAATACTTGAGTCCCGCCTCCGCGCTACGTGGATTGTCGCGGTCGAAGGCCGCGAGGATGTAGAGCGAGAGCGACGTGAGCTCGAGCCCGACATAAAGGGTCATCAGGTCGTTGGCCGAGACCATCACCAGCATGCCGAGCGTGGCGAACAGCAACAGCACAGGATACTCGAAGCGTGCCGTGCCCGCGCGTTCGTTGAAGTCGAGCGCCAGCACCAGGCTCAGCGCAGCGCCAAGCAGGATCAGCACCTTGGCGAAACGGGCAAAGCCGTCCGAGACGAATTGGCCCATGAAGGCGGTGCCCTCGGGCTCGCCCAGGACCAAAGCGGCGGTGAGGATCAACATGCCGATGACGGCCATGCAGACGGGGAAGAAGGTCTCCCTCTTCGGGATCACGCCGCCGAGCAGGATGACGAGGCCCGAGACCGCAAGCACGATCTCCGGCAGCGCGAGGGTCCAGTTCATCGGCATCACATCCCCGCCAGTCGCGCCGCACCGAGGGCGGCCTCGTGCCGCGCCACCAGCGCCGTGACGCTGGCCTCGAACACGTTGAGGAAGGAGGAGGGATAGATGCCCATCCATAGCGTCAGCAGGATCAGCGGCGCGAAGATCGCGTATTCGCGCGGGCTGAGATCCAGCAGCGCGCGCAGATCGTCACGCGTGATCTTGCCGAAGGCGACGCGGCGGTAGAGCCATAACATGTAGGCAGCGCCGAGGATCATGCCGAGCGCCGCGCCGAGCGCAACCCACGGGTTCACCTTGAAGGCGCCCACGATGACCAGCAGCTCGCCCGGGAAGCCTGCCGTGCCGGGAAGTGCGACCGAGGCCATGGTGAACAGCATGAAGATCATCGCATAGGCCGGCATGATCTTCGCGATGCCACCGTAGCGCGCGATCTCGCGCGTGTGCACGCGATCGTAGAGCACACCGACGCACAGGAACAGTGCGCCCGAGATGACGCCGTGGCTGAGCATGGTGAACAGCGCGCCCGAGATGCCCTGCACGTTGAAGGTGAAGATGCCGAGCGTGACGATGCCCATATGCGCGACGGAGGAGTAGGCGATCAGCTTCTTCATGTCCTCCTGCGCGAAGGCGACGAGGGAGGTGTAGACGATGGCGATGACCGACAGCGCGAAGATCAGCGGCGCGAAATCCACCGAGGCCTGCGGCAGCATCGGCAGCGAGAAGCGCAGATAGCCGTAGGCGCCCATCTTGAGCAGCACGCCTGCCAGAATGACCGACCCCGCGGTCGGTGCCTCGACATGCGCATCCGGCAGCCAGGTGTGCACCGGCCACATCGGCACCTTCACTGCGAAGGAAGCCATGAAGGCGAGGAACAGCCAGAACTGCATGTCCCGCGGGAAGGCGGTTTCCATCAAGGTCGGGATGTCGGTGGTGCCGGCGGTGTACCACATCGCGAGAATCGCCAGCAGCATCAGCACGCTTCCCGCCAGCGTGTAGAGGAAGAATTTGAACGCCGCGTAGACGCGCCGCGCACCGCCCCATACGCCGATGATCAGGAACATCGGGATCAGCACGGCCTCGAAGAAGACGTAGAACAGCACGAAGTCCAGCGCCGCAAACATGCCGATCATCATGCTTTCCAGCACGAGGAAGGCGATCATGTATTCGCGCACGCGATCCCGCACGCTCTCCCACGACGCCAGGATGCACAGTGGCGTCAGAAGCGTGGAGAGCAGGATGAACAGCATCGAGATGCCATCCACGCCCATGTGGTAGCCGATTCCGAACTCGCCGAACCACTCGGTCTGCTCAACGAACTGGAAGTCGCCGTTATCGCTATCAAAGCGCAGCCAGAGCAGCAGCGAGAGCGCGAAGGTGATCAGGCTCGCCCACAGCGCAGCCCAGCGTGCGTTGCGTGCGACCACCTCGGCCTCGCCGCGGATCGTGAGAATGATCGCCGCCCCCGCGAGCGGCAGGAAGGTGACCAGCGACAGCAGCGGAAAGCCGGCGGCGTTCATCGGGGCATGCCCAGCAACAGGAGAGTAGCAAAGAGCACCAGGCCGATGATCATGGTGAAGGCGTAGTTCGCCACGCGCCCGGTCTGCAGCCGCACCGCACCGCGCGCCGCCTGGACGACGAGGCTCGCGGCACCATTGGGCATGCCATCGATCAGTCGCGCATCGCCAGTTTTCCACAGCGCATCGGCGATGCGGCGCATCGGCCGCACGAAGATCGCGTCATAGAGTTCGTCGAAGTACCACTTGTTCAGCAGAAAGCGATAAAGTCCGCCGTAGCGAGTGGCGAGCTTGCCAGGGATGCTGGGCGCGAACATGTAGAA
>JBBSCP010000270.1:0-6584 GCA_038250135.1 Acetobacterales bacterium
CGTCGCGGCAACCGCCGTAGCACTGCGGATTGCGTCATAGGCATCGCGCTTCACGCCGACCTTCACCATGAATTCCATCTCCGGTGCGATCACGTCATGCCCGACGGCGGGGCTGCCGCAATCGGTGCCGAAGGCGATGGTCACGCCGGCCGCGGCGGCCTTGCGAAGCCCCTCGTAGCGGGCGGGGTTGGCGATGGCCTTCTGGCGTTCGGCAATTTTCCAATCGGGGATGTTGAACCGGCGCGCGATCTCGGGCTGGCTCTGCTGCACCAGCGGCGCGAAGGTGGTGACGATCGGCACCTTGCGGTCCAGCAGAAGCTGGATGGTCTCGTCGCTCATCGCGCCGCCATGCTCCACCATGTCGATGCCGAAGCGCAGCACGCGGTTGATGGCGGCATCGAAGGTGGCGTGCGCGGTGACGGGCAGGCCGTTGCGATGCGCTTCGTCGATGATGGCGTGGAGTTCTTCGTCAGTGAATTCGAGCGTGTCGTGGCAGGCCATGATCTTGATGAAGTCGGCGCCACCGCGCACCTGCTCGCGCACCGCGCGCCGCATTTCGTCCGCGCCGGAGGCTTCGCGGCAGCACCAGTAGGTGTGGCCGCCGGTCTGCACGATGGCCGCGCCGCAGACGATCAGCCGTGGGCCGGGGAAGATGCCCTGCGCGACGGCCTGCTTGGCGAACAGGTTGGAACGGTTCACGCCGAGGTCGCGGAAGGTGGTGACGCCGGCGCGCAGGTTCACCAGCATGTTGCCGGCGCATTTGAACGCCGCGATCTCCGGCGAATCATGCATGGACTGGTTCGCCAGGTCGTGCACGCCGTCCCAGGCGAGATGCCCGTGGTTCTGGAACAGGCCGGGCAGGATGGTGCCGCCAGTCTCGGTGGCCTCCGCGGCGCGCGTGCCAAGCTCGGCGCGTTGGCCGACGGCCTTGATGCGGCCCTCCTCAAACTCGACGAAGCCGTCCTCGATGGCCTCGTCGTCGCGGCAGGTCAGCACGCGGCCGAGCAGCAGGTGGTGGCCCTGCGGCATCTCGACCATCGGGCGGATGATCTTCTGGAAGCGCCAGGGCGCCTGTTCGGGCATCGGCAGGTTCTTTCCGTCAGCTCGTTTTGCGCAAGCCGAGTTCCTCGAGGGCGAGGGCGCCGCCGTCGAGGTTCTCAAGCCGCATGGAAGCATAGTTGGGCGAATAGACCACGCCCTTGCCGCCCGCGCGGAAGGTCGCGTGCACACTACGGCGGACGATGTCGGGCGTGCAGCGCGCCTGGTCGGCACGGGAGCGCGGCGCATCCACGCCGATGCCCATATAGACATCGGCCTTGCCGGCGACGCCGCGCACGGCGTCCGCGCATTGGCCGAAGACGTAGGTGTCCGGGTCCAGGCCCTGCTGCACCACGCTTTCGACCGGTGCCTCGTTCAGGCCAAGGATCGCGTACATCGCGGGCACGAACTGGCCCAGCGTGAAGTCCCGCAGGATGGTCGCGCCGAAGCCCTCCATCTCCTTCACGAAGATGCCGCCGGACTGGTGCTGGTAGGTGATCGGCTTCACCCAGTCGCACCAGGCCGTCTGCTCGTCCCAGGCCCATTGTGCCTTGCGGATCGGGTTGAAGTGGTTGCGGTTCCAGACGTTGAGGCCGAAACTAAGCTTCGGGTCGCAGTATTTGACGATGCCGTAAAGCTCGGCGTCGAGTGCCTTGCTGCGCTCCAGCCAGAAGCGCTCCCACACCAGCACTTCGGGGTTGCGCAGCAGCGCGCGGAGGAAGCCGATGAAGGCGCTGTCCACGAAGGTGGTGCCGGCGCGCGCCTCGTGGAAGAACTGCCAGACCTCGCGGAAGGCGATGCGCACGCGTTCCACGTCGATGCCGCGCTCCTGCGCCTCGCGGCGGCAGGTCGGGCAGAAGCAGCCGGGCGCCTCGCCCTGCATCATGCGGTCGAGCGGCGATTGGCGCTCGTTGCACCACATGATGCCGTCGATATCGTATTCGCGGCAGTGCTCCTCGATCATCGAGCGCCACCACATCCGGTAGTCGGGGTTGGAGGTGCAGGGCTCCGCGCCCAGGCGGCCGTGCAGATCCACTTCCAGGCACTGCGCGAGGTTGGGGATTTCGGTCGGGATGGTGCGCGTGCGCGGGCCGCGGAACAGCGGCTCCATCAGTTCGGGCACGATGCGCATGCCGCGCGCGCGGGCGGGCTTGATGACGAGGTCAAGGATGTCCTTGCCCGCGAAGGCCTCGTCCTTCGTGCGAAAATCGTCGATCAGCGTGCAGCGATAGTAGTTTTTCCGGTGGGCGAGATAGCCGCCACCGCGCAGCGGATAGGGCGCGCCGACGCCGTGGTCCGGCCAGCCATCGAGGCCCGCCGCAACGCTGCGCCCCACCTTCAGCGCCATCCAGGAGACGGTGCCGACCATCAGCGTGTTGATGCCGAAGCGGCCTTGTAGCAGGTCGAGCAGCGGCTCCACGCCTTCATCGAGGAAGGTGATCGGGCTTACCTGGATGCCGACCATTGGGTTCGGGAGAGGCTGTGCCATGAAGGTCCTAAGCGTCCACGCGCATGCGCGGGTCGAGCGCCGAGCGGAGCCCGTCGCCCACGAGGTTGCAAGCGACCACAACCGACAGGATCGCGATGCCGGGGAAGGTGGAAATCCACCAGGCGCGGCGCAGCACGTCGCGCCCCTCGGCGGACATCAGGCCCCATTCCGGCGTCGGCGGCTGCGCGCCGAGGCCGAGGAAGGACAGGCCCGAGCCGACCAGGATGGCGTTGCCGACCTGCAGCGTGGAGAGCACGACGATCGGCGCGTAGCAATTCGCCAGCACATGGCGGAGCATGATGCGCGACGGTGGGTTGCCGAGCACGCGCGCGGCCTCGACATAAGGCAGCCGCTTCACGCCGAGCACGCTGCCGCGGGTGAGCCGCGCATAGAGCGGGATGGTGCCGATGCCAACCGCGATCATCACGTTCGGCAGGCTCGGGCCGAGTGCGGCGATGATCACCAATGCGAGGAGGATGGAAGGGAAAGCCAGCATCGCATCGACGAAGCGCGAGATGATGGTGTCCACCCAGCCGCCGAAATAGCCCGCAATCAGGCCCATCAGCACGCCCGGCACGGCGCCGAGGCCGACCGAGATCAGGCCGAGCAGCAGGGAGACCTGCGACCCCACCAGCACGCGGCTGAACACGTCGCGGCCCAGCGTGTCGGTGCCGAGCCAGAACTCGCCCGAGGGCGGCCGGCGCGCCATGCCGACCGTGTCGGTCGGGTCGTAGGGCGCAACGAGCGGACCGAGCAGCGCGACCACGCACCAGAAGACCAGCACGACTAGGCCGATCACCGCGCCGCGGTTGCGCAGGAAGCGCGCGACAGCACGCGCGCGCGCCGAGGCGACGGCCGGAACCTCCTCGTCGGAGGTGCTCACGGGGAGGGGGGGGCTTGCTGTCATGCGGCGTAGCGGATTCGCGGGTCGAGCCAAGCGTAGAGGATATCCACCGCCAGGTTCACCACGAGATAGACGACGGACAGGAACAGCACGCAGCCCTGCACCAGCGGATAGTCCTTCGAGAGAATCGCCGCGACGACCAGGCGCCCGACGCCGGGGCGGGAGAACACCGTCTCCGTCACCACCGCGCCGGCCAGCATGCCACCGAAGATCAGGCCGATCATCGTGACCACGGGGATCAGCGCGTTCTTCAGGCCATGCCGCCACAGCACGAGGCGCTCACTGAGGCCCTTGGCGCGGCTGGTGCGGATGTAGTCCTCGCCCAGCACCTCGATCATCGAGGAGCGTACGAGGCGGCTGATCAGGCCCGCCGAGACGAAGCCGAGCGTGAGCGCCGGCAGCACGAGGGATTGCAGCCCGTCGGCACCGGCTGGCGGTAGCCAGCCGAGGTTGAAGGAAAACAGCAGGATCATAACCAGGCCGAACCAGAAGATCGGCATGGACGCGCCGGCATAGGCGACGCTCATCGCCAAGGTGTCCACCCAGCTGTTCTGTCGCACCGCCGCCACCATGCCGAGCGGCAGGCCGATGAGGATGGCCATGACGAGGCCTGAAAGCGCGAGCTCCAGCGTATAGCCGAAGCGCTCCAGGATCAGGTTCGTGACGGACGTACGGAAGCGGATGGATTCGCCGAGATCGCCGACCAACGCGTTGCCCGCAAAGCGGAGATACTGCACCAGCAGCGGGTCGTTGAGGCCCATCTGCTCGCGCAGTTCCTCAAGCCGTTCTGGCGGCGCACCGCCCTCGGCACCTTGGAGCATAAGCTGCGCGGGGTCGCCCGGCAGCGCATGCATCACCCCGAAGACGATCACTGAAATCAGGAACAGCACGGGCACGAGCTGCATCAGCCGCCCCGCGATATAACGCCCCAAGCCTTCCTCCCCCGCACGCACTCAGGCCCGGCGCGGTCGCCGGGCCGCGCAAGCCTGCCTTAGGCCTGCAGCCAGGTGGAGTGCAGGAAGAACCAGTTACCCTCGGCGCCCATCTTGAACTCCTGCACGCGCGGCTGCAGCGCGACCAGCACGGGCTGGCTGAGCGTGGGCAGCATCACGGCGTTCTCCATGATGATCTGCTGCGCCTCGCGCGCGACGTTGCAGCGATCGGTGGCCGAGGGCAGGGAGCGCAGCTGGTTCAGCAGGCCGTCCAGCCGTTCATTGGCGAAGCCGGTCCAGGCCCATCCGCCCGGGCGGTCCCAGCGCGAGTTCCACACCTGGTCGAGGATCAGCGGATCGGGCGAGCGCTGGCGCAGGAACATCAGGTCGAAGTCACGCCGGTTGACCCGGTCCAGCTGGATCGGCCCGGGAACCTGCTCCACCTGCAGCTCGATGCCGACGCGGCGATACTGCGCTTGCAGCGCTTCGCCGATCTCGCGGTGATGGATGGTGGTCCACCGCACGCGCAGCGGCGTGCCGTCCGGTACGCCCGCCACGCCGCGCGCTTGGCGAATCTGCTGGCCCTGCACCACGCGCCAGCCCGTCTCGTCCAGCAGGCGCCGGGCGCGATCGAGGTCGGTGCGGTACATCGCGGTGGCACCCGGCCAGAAGCAGGGGTGCACGTTGTCGAGCGGGCCGTCGGAGGCGATATAGGCACCATCGTACAGCAACTGGTTCGCCGCCTGCGAATCGCGCGCGAAGAGCAACGCCTGCCGCACGCGGATGTCGTTCAGCGGCGGGCGGCGGATGTTCATCACCTGCTGCAGGCCAGTGCCGGCCTGGCCGAGCGACAGGAAGCGGAAGTTCGGCCGCCCCCTATAGATCTCGATTGCGGCGGGCGTCAGCGAGAAGCCGACATTCGCCGCATTGGCGCGCACCGCCTCGTTCAGCACGGCGTTCTCGCCGATGAAGCGGATCGTCACCTGTGCGAGTCGCGCCGGGCCCTGATGCGTGGCCGCCGCGTTCCAGCCGCCGTAGCCGGGCCAGCGGCGGAACACCATGCGGTCGTTCTTGACCCACTCAGCCAAGGTAAAGGGGCCGGCACCGACCAGGTTGCGCTGGAACTCCTGCAGGCCGAAGCGTTCCGCGGCCGTCGGGGACCAGATCGGCGTGCGGCGCATGGCGTCGAGCAGGGTGACCCAGGGCGTGTCGTAGTTCAGCCGCACCGTCAGCTCGTCGATCAGGTCGATGCGGGCCACCGGGCCGATGTCGCTGGCGAGCTGCTTCGAGGAGGTGGCGGGGGCCAGGATGCGCTCGATGTTGTACTTCACCGCCGCCGCGTTGAACGGCGTGCCATCCTGGAAGGTAACGCCCGGGCGCAGGCGGAACGTCCAGCTCTTGCCGTCCGGTGTCGACTCCCAGGCGAGCGCGAGGGCCGGCTTGTACGTGCCGTCGGCATCGAGCACGACCAGCGGATCGGCGACGAAGGAGTTCAGCAGCCAGGTGGACTGGAACGGATCGATGTGACCGTCCAGCGAGGCCGGCTCCTGGTTGGCCGGGAAGACGATGGTCAGGGTACCGCCGGATGTCGGCGTCTGCGCCGCCGCGGGGCGCCAAGCCGTTCCGGTGCCGATGCTGGCGGTCATGCCGCCGACTGCCAGGGCAAAGTCCCTACGCTTCATGAGCCGTCTCCATCTTTCCCGCGAAGCCTGCGGCCAATTCTATCCCGCGCGCGGCGCCATGGCGTCCGTCGAGCCGAACAGCGGCACAGGCTGCCCGCTTTTGTGAGTTGAATACCAATGAACTAACCCGTTTGAGTCAAGCACGTCACTTGCGTTGCTGAACCGGCTTTGCCTGCGCGTTGGGCAGTGAAGCTGCGCATTGGCGCGGCTTTCTGCCGGAGTGCCGGCCGAGATCGCCTCATGGCGCGCGCCCCGCCGCCAGTGCACTTGCAACCATGACGGGACCGTAGTCGCGCTCGGCAGCCTCCAGGCTCACCTTGCCCTCGCGCAGATCGCCGGCGAGCGCTGCGATCGGGCGCTCGGCGGGCGGGCCGAAGCCGCCGCCGCCCAGCGTCTCGACGCGGATGGCCTCGCCCGCACGCAGAACGAGCCCGGATGCCTTGGAATGCAGCAATTCCTGCTCCGGCGTGCCGGGATTGCGCAGCACGCGCGTGACGTTGGAGGGCATGCCGCCAGCGGCGCCGGGCGCTGCGATGACA
>JBBSCP010000271.1:0-6519 GCA_038250135.1 Acetobacterales bacterium
AAGACGTAGCGCGTTCCACCGACGCTCTGCGCGAAGCCCATGCCGCCCGCATCCCTGTCCTGCGTGCTCCACATGGCATCGCCCCGGGCGTCTTGCCAGCCCGGCCACCGCACCGGAGGATGCAGCATGCCGCGGGAGGAATGACATGGATCGTGCTGCGCTGGAAATGCGCCCGGATGCGGCGGCCGAGTGGCCGGACCACATCTACGAATCGCTCAAGACCCACAACATCACGCAGGTTGCGCTGGTGCCGGATGCCGGGCATGCGCGCCTGATCCGTCGTTGCCTCGCCGATAACGAAATGCGCGTCATCACGCTCACGACCGAGGAAGAAGGCGTGGCACTGCTCGGCGGGTCCTGGCTTGGCGGCGCGAAGGGCATACTGCTGATGCAATCCTCCGGTGTGGGCAACTGCATCAACATGCTGAGCCTGGCGATCCTGCACCGCACGCCGCTGCCGATGCTGGTGACGATGCGCGGCGACTTTGCCGAGTTCAACCCGGCGCAGGTGCCGATGGGCCAGGCGACGCAGACGGTGCTGGAGGCGATGGGCACGCTGGTGCAGCGCGCGGACCTGCCTGAGGATGTCGCCGCCACGGTCGATTCCACCATCCGCCTCGCCTTCAACACCTATCGCCCGACCGCGACGCTGCTCGGCCAGCGCCTCATCGGCGCCAAGACCTTCGGCAAGGATTGAGCCCATGATGTCCACATCCGGCCTGCTGGAACGCCGCGCAGTAGTCCGCGCGCTGCTCGCCATTCGGGGCGATCTGCTGGTGATCTCGGGGTTGGGTGCGCCTTCCTGGGACATCACCGCTGCTGGGGATTGTGCGCAGAACATGCCGCTCTGGGGTGGCATGGGGGGTGCGGCGATGATGGGGCTTGGCCTGGCGCTGGCGCAGCCCGCACGAAAAGTTCTGGTGATCACCGGCGACGGCGAGATGCTGATGGGCCTGGGCGGGCTGGCCACCATCGCCGTGCAGCAACCGCCGAACCTGGCTGTCGTGGTGCTCGACAACGAGCATTACGGCGAGACCGGCGGGCAGGAAACCGCGACGCGACACGGCGTCGATCTCGCCGCCATGGCGCGCGGCGCGGGCATCGCCGATGCGCGGGTCGTTCGCGATGAGGCCGGCGTCTTGGCGCTGCGCGATGCGATTCACGCCGCCGCTGCGCCGTTGTTTGCGGTGGTGAAGATCGACTCGGCCAATTTGCAACTGGTCCTGCCGCCGCGCGAAGGGGCTTATCTCCAGGCACGGTTCCGCGAGGCCGTGCTCGGCCCCGCCGCGCACCATCAATCTTAGGGTCTCACCCATGCCGCATGTCATCACGCTGCGCCCGATCCATGAAGACGCCATCGCCCATTTACGTGCTACCGAGGGCGTGACGGTGGAGACGGTCATGGATGTCTCCGAAGCCTCGCTCGCCGCGAAGCTGCCGACCGCCGATGCGTTGATCATTCGCACGCTGCGCGTGGACAGCGCCTTCCTCGCGCATTGCACGAAGCTGCGCATTCTGGCCCGGCACGGCGTCGGCTACGACATCGTCGATGTCCCCGCGCTGACCGCGCGCGGTATTCCTCTGACCATCACGCCCGAGGCCAACGCCGTCAGCGTGGCGGAGCACGCGCTGATGATGATGCTCGCCTGTGCGCGGCGCGTCACCGAGTTCGATGCCAATATGCGCCAGTCGGTCTGGGGTGCGCAGCCCAGCCTTCCGACCTTCGACCTGGCCGGCAAGACGGTGCTGGTGGTGGGCTTCGGGCGCATCGGCACGCGCGTGGCGAAGCTCTGCGCGGCGTTCGGCATGCATGTGCTGGTGCGCGACCCCGACATCGGCAAGGGCAGCATCCGCGGCCTCGGTTTCACGCCGGTTGATGACGCGGCGGCAGCGGCGGCGGAGGCCGATATCGTCACGCTGCACTGCCCGAGCAACGCCGAGACGCGCGACATGATCGACGCGCCCTTCCTCGCCCGCATGAAGCGCGGCGCGGTTCTGGTCAACACCGCGCGCGGCACGCTGGTGCGGCAGGATGCGCTGGAAGCCGCGCTGCGCGCCGGACACCTGGCGGCCGCCGGCATCGACGTGTTCGAGGACGAGCCGGTGGAAAGCCCCATCCCCATTCTCACCGCGCCCAACCTCATCATGACGCCGCATGTCGCAGCCAGCACGCAGGAAGGTCTGCGCCGCATGGCGCTGGACAGTGCCGAGGCAGTGCTGGCGTGCTTCGCCAACCGCCTCGACCCCGACATCGTCGTGAACCGGGACGTACTGGCGCGCCGCAATTGATCCGCCTTTCTCCACGGCTGCTGCTGGCCGCGACGTTCACCGCGAAGCCGGCGGGGCATGCGCGCCATGCGGGGCTGTTGGACTCGGCGCAAAGTTGAGCGATCCCCTCGACGCGCTGCGGGCGGAAATCGCGGCCTGCCGGGTCTGCGCCGCCGCCCTGCCGGCCGGCTGCCGGCCGGTGGTGCGGCTGGGGGCCAAGGCAACTGTGCTCATCATCAGCCAGGCGCCCGGCACCCGCGCGCATGCCTCCGGCGTGCCCTGGGAGGACCGAAGCGGCAACAGGCTGCGCGAATGGACCGGGCTTTCGAAGGAGGTCTTCTACGACACCGCGCGCGTGGCCATCATGCCGATGGGTTTGTGCTTTCCGGGCACCGGCAAGACCGGCGACCTCCCGCCGCGCCCCGAATGCGCTCCGCTCTGGCATGAGCGCATCCTGGCGCAACTGCCCTCGCGCCGCCTGACTCTGCTGGTCGGCGCCTATGCGCAGAAGCGCTACCTGCCGGCGGCGCGCAGGCTTACCATGGTTGAGATCGTGCGGGGATTCGCCGACCATGGACCAGAATTCTTTCCCCTGCCGCATCCCTCCTGGCGCAGCACCGTCTGGATGCAGCGCAACCCGTGGTTCGAGGCGGAGGTAGTGCCCGCTTTGCGGTCGCGGCTGCAAGTGATCGAGAGCATGATGCTCTGAGGCGGATCGTGCTACTGCGTTTTACCAAGGCGCGGCAGAAGCACGCTGCCCGAGCGCGGGTCATCGTCGTCACCGACGACGGAAGCGGGACCACCGAGATTATGCACTGCTCGGGCTGTCCAAACCGGTGGTCTGGCGGCGGCAGGAACGCTTCATGCGGGAGGGCGTCGATGGCCTGCTTCGCAAGGCCGCTGCGCGGGCCGTCGGGCAACTATGGGTCGCCATGCCTGGCAACACTTAGGCGCCGACGCCGGATAAGGCTGATTGCAACCGGACGGATGATCCGCGCCGGCGCCGCAAAACAATTGCCAGATGTCAGCCAAGGCCAAACCGCCGGCTTGTTGGCCGGCGGGCTAAACTCAGACCTACAGCGCAATCAGTGCCAGATGTCGTTGTTGGTGTAGTGGCTCAAGTCGAAGTCGCTCGCACCAGGCACCCAAACCGTCGCCTTGTTCGCATAAGTGCCGACATCCGGCTCCTTCCGCACGACGAGCTGGTCGAGCTTGAAGCGATCATCCGGCGTCATATCCATGTCGGAGGCCGCAATGACCAGCACGTTGCCCGACAGGTTCCCGGCATTGAAATCCGCCCAGCGCGCGGCGGTCGAGGTGGTATCGTTGACCTCCTTGAAGCCAAGACCGGCCAACACCGGGTCGCTCAGCGTCACATTGGCGTTGAAAGCGTCGCTGATATCACCAATCCAGATCGAGATGTCGCTGTCGCCCACCACGTACCCGAGATAGGCCTTGTCGACGACCACGTCCTGGTTGAACCGGAAGAGGATGTAATTGTCGCGGCCTCCCATGTTGTCGACCGTGTGGCGGTCGCCACTGCCATTGCCCTCGCCACGGTCGGTCACGCCGAGGCCGCTGCCATAGGTGCCGAGGAAGCCATTCGCCCAGGCTCCGCCCGCGCCGTCCACCCGGCTCCAGGCACCGGCCTTCACCGAAAGATCGCCGCTTGTATAGGTCCGGATATTGCCGTCGGTCCCGTCCAGCGCGCTGCTGCCCGAGAAGTCGAGGGTCGTCGCGGAGCTCCAGGTCACCAGATTCTGGACCTTGGCACTGGCCTGATAGGTCCAGGTCTCGCCCGGATCGAGGAACTCATTGGTCCCCTCCCGGCTGATGCGCATGATCTTGCCGTTGGCGATCGACATGTCGTCCGCCGTGTTCGGGATCGTGCCATTGTCATCAACGATTTTGATGTCGGCGGCGGCGATCTGGGTTTCGCCGGTGTTCTTGACCTTGTAGGTCCAGGACACATCCGAGCCCGGCGTCAGGATGGGCACGCCGGTGCCATTCGCCACGTCCTCATTGTCGTAGGTCGGCGCGGTGTGGTTGCTGTTGGTCGGGCCGTTCGTGGTCTTCTCGATGTCGATGCCCGGCTTCGGCGCGGCGCCGTTTTTATAGTGGCTGAGGTCGAAGTCGCTGACACCCTGCGCGGACACCGTCGCCTTGTTGGAATAGACCCCACTCTGGCTTGGCGTCTGCACCGTCAGCTGGTCGATCTTGAACCGGTCCTCTGGCGTCGTGTCGATGTCGGAAGCCGCGATCACCAGCACGTTGCCCGCCAGGTTGCCCGCGTTGAAGTCGGCCCAGCGGGCGGAGGTCAACGTGGTGTCATTGATCTCCTTGAAGCCGAGGCCGGTCAGCATGGCATCACTGAGCGTGATGGCCGTGTTGAACGCGTTGTTGACATTGCCGATCCAGACGGAGATGTCGCTGTCGCCGACGACATAGCCGAGATAGGCCTTGTCGACGATGACGCTCTGGTCGAAGCGGAACAGCACGTAATTGTCGCGCCCCTCCATATTGTCCACCGTGTGGCGGTCGCCGGAGCCATTGCCTTCTCCGCGGTCGGTGACGCCAAGGCCGCTGCCGTACGCGCCGAGGAAGCCGTTCGCCCAGGCGCCATTGGCTCCATCCACCCGGCTCCAGGCGGTGGCCTTCACCGAGACGCCACCCGATGTGAACGACCGCTCATTGCCGTCGGTGCCGTCGAGCGCGCTGCTGCCCGAGAAGTCGAAGTTGGTGGTGATACCGGGCGTGGTCAGGTTCTTGACGGTGCCGGTGGCTTTATAGAGCCAGACTTCACCCGCTTCGAGCAGATTGTCCGCATCGCCCGTTTGCACGCCCTGGAACGTGATCTTGCCGTTGGCAATGGACATGTCGTCGGTCGTGTTGCCGATCGTGCCATTGTCGTCCACCAGCACGATCTCGGACGCTGCAAAGGCGGTGTTGCCGGTGTTCGTCAAGCGGTAGGTCCAAGTCACGTCGGAACCGATGGCCAGCACCGGAACACCCACGCCGTTCGCCGTATCTTCGTTGTTGTAGTCAGGCGCCGTGTGGTTGCTGTTGGTCGAACCGTTCGTGGTCTTCTCGAGGTCAAGTCCTGGCGCGGCTGGCGAGCCGTTCCTGTAGTGGCTCAGATCGGAGTCACCGGTGGCGTTCGGCGCCGAGATCGTCGCCTTGTTGGCGTAGATCCCGGAACCAGAGGCACTGAGCACCAGCTGGTCGATCTTGAAGTTGTCCTCGGTGGTGGCCTCGCCGGTATTGGCCGCGATCACCACGACATTGCCGGCGATGTTACTGGCATTCAGGTCCGCCCAGCGCGCGGTGGTCAGCGTGGTCTCATTCACTTCGGTGAAGCCGAGATTCGCGAGAACAGCGTCGCTCAGCGTGAGGGCGCTGCCGAAGGCACCGGTAACATTGCCGATCCAGATCCGCAGGTCACTGTCATCGACGACATAGCCGAGATAGGCCTTGTCCAGGACCACGCTCTGGTTGAACCGGAAAAGCACGTAGTTGTCGCGGTCGGTGTTGTCGACAGTGTGCTTGTTGCCGCTGCCGTCGCCTTCGGCGCGGTCGGTGACGCCGAGACCGCCTCCAAAGGCACCGAGATAGCCTGTCTGCCAGGTCCCGGTGCTGTCGCGACTGAAAGCCGTTGCCTTCGCCGAGATGCCACCCGATGTAAACGCTCGCTCGTTGCCGTCGGTGCCGTCGAGCGCGCTGCTGCCCGCAAGGTTGAAGGTCGTGGCGGCGCCCATCGTCCCGAGATTCTGCACCGTGCCCGCGGCCCGGTAAAGCCAAACCTCACCCGCTTCCAGCAAATTGTCGCCATCGCCGGTCTGCACGCCCTGGAAGGTAATCGTGCCATTGGCGATGGACATGTCATCCGCCATGTTGGCGACGGTGCCGTTGTCGTCCACCAGAACAAGCTCGCTCGCGGCGAAAGCGGCCTCGCCCGTGTTCCTCACCTGGTAGGTCCAGGTGACGCTGGTCCCGGCTACCAGGATCGGCACGCCAGCGCCGTTGGGCAGATCCTCATTGTCGTAATTGGCTGCCACCGGATTGCTGTTGCTCGGACCGCTCGTTGTCTTCTCCAGATCAAGGGAGCGTGTTGGCTTGAAGAAGCCCGCATCGAGCGTGCCGTTGAAGTCGCCAGAGGCCAGGGTGACCTGCTGCGTGATGCCGCCCGCCACCGCGTCGCTGTCGAGCGCGTCGTTCGCGCCCTGGTTCGCCAGCGTCGGCGCGAAGCCCGTC
>JBBSCP010000272.1:0-6502 GCA_038250135.1 Acetobacterales bacterium
ATCGATTGTGCTCTACAGCACCACCAGGTCATCCCGGTGGATGATCTCATCGCGCCCGCGCCAGCCGAGGATCTGTTCGAGTTCCTCGCTGCGGTGGCCGGCGATCAGGCTCGCATCGACGGCATCATAGGCAGCAAGGCCGCGGGCCAGCTCGACGCCCGACTCGTCCCGCACGCTGACAGGATCGCCGCGATGGAAGGCGCCCTCCACCGCGCGCACGCCAGCCGGCAAAAGCGACGAGCCGCGTTTGAGTGCCCGAGCCGCGCCGGCATCCACCACCAGCGCGCCCAGCGGTGCGAGGCTGCCGGCGATCCAACGCTTGCGGGCCGTGCGGCCCTCACCTTCCGGCAGGAACCAGGTGCAGCGCGCCCCCTGCTCCATCGCCCGAAGCGGGCGCTCCTGCTGGCCGAGCGCAATGGCCATGGCGCAGCCGGCGCCGGTGGCGATGCGTGCCGCGATCAGCTTGGTGCGCATGCCGCCCGAGGAATAGCCGGGCGGCGGCTCGCCCCCCATCGCCATGATTGCCTCGGTCAGCTGCGGCACGGTGGGGATGTGCTGCGCGTCGGGGTTGGTCCGCGGGTCGGCGGTGTAAAGGCCATCGATGTCCGACAGCAGCACAAGCACATCGGCCTCCACCATCTCCGCCACCCGGGCAGCGAGCCTGTCATTGTCGCCGAAGCGGATCTCGGCGGTGGCGACGGTGTCGTTCTCGTTGATCACCGGGATGCAGCCCAGGCCGAGCAGCGTGTTCAGCGTGGCGCGCGCGTTGAGGTAGCGGCGGCGATCCTCGCTATCCTCGAGCGTCAGCAGCAATTGCGCGGCATTGAGGTTCTGCGCGGCCAAGGCCGTGGCCCAGGCGCCGGCGAGGCGGATTTGCCCCACGGCGGCCGCAGCCTGCTTCTCCTCCAGCCGCAGCTTGCGCCGCGTGAGGCCCAGCGCGCGACGCGCCAGGGCGATGGCGCCGGAGGAGACGAGAATCACCTCCACACCGCGCGCGCGAAGGGCCGCGACATCGGCGGCGATGCCGGCGAGCCAGGGCTCGCGTGGCATGGCGGTGTCGTCATCCACCACCAGGGCGGAGCCGATCTTCACCACGATGCGCCGCGCGGTCAGCAATGAAGGTTCGGCGGCGTTCAACATGGCGGCTCGGGCTCAGCCCTGGCGATTCGCCAGGATCCGCGCGTGCAGCGCGCGAAGTACCTCCGGCACGCCCGCCCCAGTAGCGCCCGAGACGAGCAGCGCGGGCTGCCCCGCCGCGCGCGACAGGGCCTTGAGGCGGGAAGCAGTCGCCTGGGGCGTCATGGCGTCCGACTTGTTCAGCGCCACAATTTCCGGCTTCTCGGCCAGGCCGCCGCCATAGCCGGCGAGTTCGGTGCGGATGGTGTTGTAGGCGCCGGCGGGATCGGCGGCGGTGCCGTCGATCAGATGCAGCAGCACGGCGCAGCGCTCGACATGGCCGAGGAATCGGTCGCCAAGCCCCGCACCCTCATGCGCGCCCTCGATCAGGCCAGGGATGTCGGCGAGGACGAATTCCATCGTCGCGTCCTTACTCGGCCGGCCATCGGGGTGCAGGCGCACCACGCCAAGCTGCGGGTGCAGCGTGGTGAAGGGGTAGTCGGCGATTTTCGGCCTGGCGGAGGAGACGGCGGCGAGAAAGGTTGATTTGCCGGCATTGGGCAGCCCAACCAGCCCGGCATCGGCGATCAGCTTCAGGCGCAGCCACAGCCACCGTTCCTCGCCCGGCCAGCCATTGTCGGCGCGGCGTGGGGCGCGGTTGGTGGAGGATTTGAAGGTGGCATTGCCGAAGCCGCCATCGCCGCCGCGCGCGATCACCACGCGCTGGCCGACTTCGGTGAAATCGGCGAGCAGGGTTTCCTTGTCCTCGTCGAGGATCTGCGTGCCGACCGGCACCTTCATCACCACGTCGTCGGAGCCCGCGCCGGTGCAGTCGCTGCCCGCGCCATTGCCGCCCTTGCGCGCCTTGAAGTGCTGCGCGTAGCGGTAGTCGATCAGCGTGTTCAGGCCGTCCACCGCCTCGATGACGATGTCGCCGCCCTTGCCGCCATTGCCGCCGTCGGGGCCGCCGAACTCGATGTATTTCTCGCGCCGGAAAGCGATGACGCCGTCACCGCCGTCGCCGCCCTTCGCATAGACCTTGGCTTCATCGAGGAATTTCATCGGTCCCGTCCCGTCCCAGAAACGCAAAAGAGGGCCTTTTGGCCCCCTTCCACGCCGCGCCCAGGACGAAGGTTACTCAGGCGAACTTATTCGGCCGCGACCGCTAGCGGCACGATGGAAATCTGAACGCGGCCTTCGGCCTTGCGTGAGAACTTCACATGGCCATCGACGGTGGCGTGCAGGGAGTGGGTACGCCCCACCAGGATATTGGCGCCGGCCATCATTTTCGTGCCGCGCTGCGTCACGATGATGTTTCCCGCGTTGACGAGTTGCCCGTCTGAGCGCTTGACGCCCAGACGCTTGCCGGCGGAGTCGCGACCGTTGCGAGACGAGCCGCCTGCCTTTTTATGTGCCATGGTTCAGTTCCTCGATAGACGAAATCAAGCGACGATATCAGGCGGCGGCGATTTCGGTGATGCGGAGCACGGTCTGCATCTGCCGGTGGCCATTCTTGCGCCGACTGTTCTTGCGCCGACGCTTCTTGAAGATGATCACCTTGTCGCCGCGATTTTGCATCTCGACGGTGGCGGTAACGCGCGCGCCCGGGACGGTCGGCGCACCGATTGTCAGGCCGGATTCGGTGCCGAGGGCAAGGACGTCGTGGAATGTGATGGTGGCGCCGGGCTCGGCTTCGAGCTTCTCGACGGTGAGCACGGCGTCAGGGGTGACACGGTACTGTTTCCCGCCGGTGCGGATCACTGCATAATTCATGTTCGCGCTCGGGCTTTCGCTATCCGTTACTCGCGGGCGCGAGGGGCGCCCGTGTCGTGGTGAGGAGGTGCCAATTACAACCACCAGCGACTGCAAGGAGCGCCGGAGGGCAAAGGCTATAACCGCCCGGGGGCGCGCGAGTCAACGGCCCCCGCGGCGTTTGGCAGGTTGGCAAGCGGCAGGTTCAGGCGGCGGCGCGGTGCGCCATACCGGTGCCCGACGGAGAAACCGCCGCCGCCCAGGCGCGCGCGGCCAGTAGCAGACCGTCAACTTCCGCCACGCTCAGACTTTCGGCGTATTCTGCCGCTGTCATCACCGCGGGGTCCCAGGCGGTTGCCAAGCGGTGGATCAGCGCCACCGCAGGCGTATTGGCCGCCGGCGCCGGCAGGCGACGCGCCAGCACCAGCACCCGCACGGCGGCGTCACGGCGCATCATTTCGGCAAAGCCGTAGTCAGCGATCTCGGCCAACGCCCGTTGCATGCGGCGCGCATCGCGGGGGGGTGTGGCAGCCAAGCCGATATCCGGCATCCGAAGCGTCTCCTGGGGCGGGCGGGCGTCACATGACGCCCAGCTTCCTCATCCTACCTATCAATGTATTAATGAATGGTGATGAGGATGCGCCAGAGCAAGAGACGAATGCCCAGAAACCGGGCAGTTAGCTGGCGCGTGCGAAGCTTGCCGCAGCCGGAACCACCTGATCGAGGATCTTGGCCGAGGACACCACGCCGGGCACCCCCGCCCCGGGATGGGTGCCGGCGCCGACCATGTAAAGGCCTTCGAGCTCCTCACTGACATTGTGCGGGCGAAACCACGCGCTTTGGAACAATTGCGGCTCGAGCGAGAAGGCGGCGCCGTTAACACTCAGCAGCCGGTCGCGGAAATCCTGCGGCGTGAGAATGTGGGAGGTGACGATGCTCTCCCCCAGGCCCGGCAGCACGGTCTCCTCCAGGCGCTTCTGGATCGCGGCGCGGTAAGGTTCGGCCTGCGCCGCCCAATCCGTCCCACTGCCCAGATGCGGCACCGGCGAGAGCACGTAAAAGCTGTCGCAACCCGGCGGCGCCATGCCTGGATCAGTGGCCGTCGGCCGATGCAGATACAGGGAGAAATCCTCGGCGAGGCGCTTTCGCTTGAAGATGTCGGTCAGCAATTCGCGGTAACGCGGGCCGAGCACCATCGTGTGATGGTAGACATCCTCGAAGCGCCGATTGGTGCCGAAGTACCAGACGAACAGCGACATCGAATAGCGCGTGCGGGCCACCTTCGCGTCGGTCCAGCGCTTGCGCGGGTGTTCGGAGAGCAGCTTCGAATAGGTCCAGCCGACATCGGCATTGGAGACGACGATATCCGCCGCCAGGGTCTCGCCATCCGCAAGGCGCACGCCGCTGGCGCGGCCGCCGGCCACGGTGATCTGCTCGACCTCCGCGCCATAGCGCAGCGTGCCGCCAAGCTGGCCGATCAGCCCGGTCAGCCCCTGCACCAGCACGCCCATGCCGCCCATCGCGTAATGCACGCCATGCAGGCGCTCCAGATGCGCGATCAGGCAGTAATAGGCGGTGGTGGTCAGCGGATTGCCGCCGATCAACAGCGGGTGGAAGCTGAAGGCGACCCGCAGTTTCTCGTTGGTGAAGTAGTCGCTGACCTTGCCATAGACGGTGCGGTAGCCGCCCAGCTTGAGCATGTCCGGCACCGCGGCGAGCAGCGTGGTGAGGCTGTGGAAGGGCTGGTCCGCCAGCTTCTCGAAGGCCACTTTGAAAATGCGCTCGCTGTCGCGGATGAAGCGCTCGAAGCCGGCGATGTCCTCGGGTGCGATGCGCGCGATCTCGCGCCGCGTGGCTTCGAGGTCGGCGGAGCAGTTCATCACCTCGCCGTCATCGAAACGGATCTGGTAGAAGGGGTCCATGCGACGCAAATCGACGTCGTCGGCCATGCGCCGCCCGCACAACGCCCAGAGCTCCTCCAGCAGGTAGGGCGCGGTGATGATGGTGGGGCCGGCGTCGAAGGTGTAGCCGTCCTGCCGGTACACATAGGCGCGCCCACCCGGCGCATCGAGCTTTTCCAGCACGCTTACGCGCCAGCCGCGCGCACCAAGTCGAATGGCGGCGGCGAGCCCGCCGAAGCCCGAGCCGATCACGATGGCATGCGGCCTGGGATCGGGCAGTGTTGCGTTGTTCATGTCCATGGCGAGGCAGCCTTCGACGGAGTCCGGTTTCGGTCAGACAGAATTGGTCATGCGAGGCCAAGTGTCACCAGCGCCAGCACGACATATCGGCAGGTCTTGGCGATGGCGACCAGCAGCACGAATTCGCGCAAGGGCTCGCGCAGGATGCCGGCAACGATGGTCAGCGGATCGCCGATGATCGGCGCCCAGGACAGCAGCAGCGACCAGCGCCCCCAGCGCCGATACCAGCCCACTGCGCGCGCGAGCTGCGCCGGCGAGGCAGGAAACCAGCGCCGGTCCTGAAACCGCTCGAGCTGCGTGCCGAGCCACCAGTTCACAACGCTCCCGAGCGTGTTCGCGACGCTTGCCACCAACACCAGCAGCCAGGCCGGCGTCTCGCCCAGCAGGAGCAGGCCGATCAGCGCGGGTTCGGACTGCGCGGGCAGGATCGTGGCGGCACTGAAGGCCACCAGCGCCAACCCGCCGACCTCGGCCAAGATCGTCACCGGGAGGAATTCCCGCGAAGCATCGCGGCCGGGTCGGCCTGGGGGGGTCTCCCCCGGGCATACCCGGCCGTGACAGGTTCAAGTTGCACGGCACGCCCGGACCACCGGCCCGAGCGTCCCGTACGGTTCAGCGCGTCTGAAGCTCGGCGCGACGGGTGACCGGGGCGGCGCTGATCCGGGAGAGCTCCGGATAATCGACCGCCATCGGCGCGCCGTAGAAGGGCTTGTTGGCCCCCTGGTGGCAGGTGGCGCAGTTTACCTTCAGCGCATCGCCGCCCGGGCCAAGCCGCGCCATTTGCGGGCCATCCGCAGGACCGCGCGGATTGGCCGCCCAGAGGGGGGTCAGGGGAACGATGTATTCGTTGTTGATCTGCCGCACCATGCGGATCCCGTGCCAGGCATTCAGGCGCGGTGGCGGGCTCTGCGCCCAAGAAGAGAAGGCACGGCTGTTGTGGCAGTAGACGCAGTTCACGCCGAGCGAGTTGGACATGTGCATCATCAGGGCATAGGTCCATTCCGTCTGGCGCACGTCGGTGGTGTTGCCGCGCGGCATGGAACCGGGACTGATCACGCTGATGTTGCGATCACCCAACAGGAAAGGCGTGAAGGGATCGCGCGGTAGCGAACTGCCCGCGGCCGCATTGGACGCCAAGTTCTGTCCGGTCGGCCCGGCGAGGCCGGGACTGCCCTCGACCAGGGTGGACCAGTTGTTCGCCGGCACCGGCTGCCCACGATGGCAGGTGTAGCAGGTGACGCCGGTCTGGGCGACATGCGACGTCCAGTCCACGTTGATGGTGCGCACCATGGAGAGCATGCGGCGCGTCACGACCTTGGTGTAGACCTCGTCGGACGCCATGTTCTCCACATTATGGCAGTAGGCGCAGCCCTGGTCGGGCGAGACCCATTCGGTCATCGCCTGCATGATGCGGCCGAACTGCTCGATGCTGA
>JBBSCP010000273.1:0-6500 GCA_038250135.1 Acetobacterales bacterium
GACGATGCGGCCCCAATTCGCGTCCTCGCCGGCGATCGCGGTCTTCACCAGCGGCGAATTGGCGATGCACAGGGCGATGCGGTGCGCGGATTTGCCGGAGACGGCGCCGGTCACGTCGATGCGGATCAGCTTCTGCGCGCCTTCGCCGTCGCGCGCCACCATGAGTGCCAGGTCCATGAGAACCTCATGGACGGCACGGGCAAAGTCCTTGAGCAGCGGCCCGCCCTCGGCCGGCACGCGCTTGTGCTTCGCGGAACCGGTGGCGAAGAACAGCACCGTGTCGGAGGTCGATGTGTCGGAATCCACCGTGACGCAGTTGAAGGAGCGGTCGGAGCCCTTGCGCAGGATCGCCTGGAGCGCCGCGGAGGGCACCTTCGCGTCGGTCGCCAGAAAGCACAGCATCGTCGCCATGTCCGGCGCGATCATCCCACTTCCCTTGGCGATGCCGTTGATGGTCACCACCGTCTCGCCGATGGTTGCTGTGCGGGTCGATGCCTTGGGGAAGGTGTCGGTGGTCATGATGGCCCGCGCGGCGGCTTCCCAGCCCCCATCGCCCAGCTTGCCGAACAGCGGCGGCAGGGCGGCGGTGAGCTTGGCGGTGGGCAGCCGCTCCCCGATCACGCCGGTCGAGGCGAGAAAAACCTCGCGCGGCTTGCAGCCGGCGAGCTCGGCCATGGCGGCGGCGGTGGCGGCGCAGGTGTCGCGCCCCGCCTTGCCGGTGAACACGTTGGAATTGCCCGCCGTGACCACCACGGCGCGTGCGCGGGCGCCCTTCAGTGCTTCCCGGCACCAATCCACCGGCGCGCCGGGGCATTTGTTCTTGGTGAAGACGCCGGCGACGGTGGTGCCCGCCGGCATCAGCATCATCGTCACGTCGTCGCGCGCCACGTAGCGGATGCCGGCCTGTGCCGAGCCGAGGCTGACGCCGGCGATGGCCGGCATGGCCGGCATCGGCAGGGCAAGCGGCGAGATGGGGATATCCTTGCCAGCCATCGGGGCGGGGTCCTATCGGCGGGGTTGCGGGGCGGGCGCCGGCGGCGCGGCGCCATCGAGCAGGCTGGGCGCGGCGGGGCGCGAGCCGTCCATGTTGAAGCGCTCGACACGCGCGGCGTTTCGGATGCGCTCCACCTCGGCGTTCACGGCCTCCTCGAACGCGGTCTGGCGCAGCGCTTCCTTCGCTTCGTCGAAGCCCGGCGCGGGGGTGGCGCGGCGTTCGGTGACGCGGATGACATGCCAGCCGAACTGCGTGCGCACCGGATTCTGGCTGATCTCGCCAGGCCGCAGGGCGAAGGCCGCCTCGGCGAATTCCG
The DNA here is from genome assembly GCA_038250135.1 of Acetobacterales bacterium. Taxonomy (GTDB): domain Bacteria; phylum Pseudomonadota; class Alphaproteobacteria; order Acetobacterales; family Acetobacteraceae; genus Falsiroseomonas. The sequence continues at coordinate 1,311 of JBBSCP010000273.1, forward strand.
GGATCATGTCGCCGCGTTTGAAAAAGCCGAGGTCGCCGCCCTCGCGTGAGCCGGGGCCGGTGGATCGGGCCCGCGCCACCGCGGCGAAATCGGCGTTGGGGCGGCGCGCCTCGGTGAGTGCGGCGCGGGCCTCGGCCTCGGTCGGCACGAGGATGTGGCTGGCGCGCACCTCCTCCTCCGCCGGGCGGGCGGCGGCCTCACGCGTGTAGCGGGCGCGCAGCGCTTCTTCCGTGACCTGGGCGGCGACGGCGCGGGTGATGAGCACCTGCTGCAGCGTCTCCTCCTCCGCCCGCCTGATCCGGGCGATCACTTCCGCGTCACGCTCGAGCCCGGCGGCGCGGGCGGCGGCGACGATGGCGCGCTGGGTGATCATCTGGTCGAGCAGCAGCGGGAACAGCATCGGCGCGGGCATGCCGCGCAGCTCGGCCGGCAGCCGCGAGGCCTCCTCCTGCACGTCGGAGAGGCGGATGTCGCTGCCCTCGACGCGTGCGACCACGGGGTTTTCCGGCGTCGCATTGGGCGCAGGGGCTGGCGCCTGGGCCAGGGCGGGTCCGGCCGTGAGCAGGAAGGCAACAAGCAGGCGGGCCGGGCGGCGCATCGGGGGGTCTCCTTGACGGGGCGGAACATGGCCGATGCGCCCGAAGGCGACAAGGCGGGCAGGGACAAAGGGGGCGCTTGCGTTGACCTTGGGGGGGCGCACGCCTATTTCTGCGCGGCTTTGCGCTGGGGTTGACGCACGGCCGGCGGGCGGAGTGCTGCCGGCCCGGCGCGGGCCGGAGATTGCTTTTCAAGATGTTCCAACGCCTCGTCCGCACCTTTCTCGGCTCCTCGAACGACCGTGCGCTCAAGCGCTATCAGGCGCGGGTGCCGGCGATCAACGCGCTTGAGCCTCGCCTCGCCGCGATGTCCGATGCCGACTTGCAGGGCCAGACCGCCGCGCTGCGCGCCCAGTTCGCCGCCGGCAAGACGCTCGACGAGTTGCTGCCGGAAGCCTTCGCCACGGTACGCGAGGCCGCGAAGCGCGTGCTCGGCCTGCGGCACTTCGACGTGCAGATGATCGGCGGCGTGGTACTGCATGAGGGCCGCATCGCCGAAATGAAGACCGGCGAGGGCAAGACCCTGGTGGCGACGCTGCCGGTCTACCTCAACGCGCTGCCTGCCAAGGGCGTGCATGTGGTGACGGTGAACGACTACCTGGCGCGCCGCGACAGCGAGTGGATGGGCCGGGTCTATGGCTTTCTCGGCCTGACCACGGGCGTGATCGTGCATGGCCTGACCGATGAGGAACGCCGCGCCGCCTATGCCGCCGACGTCACCTACGGCACCAACAACGAGTTCGGCTTCGATTATCTGCGCGACAATATGAAGTACCGGCTGGAGGAGATGGTCCAGCGCGAATTCGCCTATGCCATCGTCGATGAGGTGGATTCGATCCTGGTCGATGAGGCGCGCACGCCGCTGATCATCAGCGGGCCGTCAGATGACAGCAGCGAACTCTACAATCGCGTGAACACGGTGATGAAGGATCTGGTAAAGGACACGTCCATCTTCGAGAAGGACGAGAAATTAAAGACGGTGCACCTGAACGAGCAGGGAACCGATGTGCTTGAAAACGCGCTGAAGGAAGCCGGGCTGCTGACCGAGGGCGGGCTCTACGACATCGAGAACGTCTCGCTCGTGCACCACGCCAACCAGTCGCTGCGCGCGCACACGCTGTTCACACGTGATGTGGACTACATCGTGAAGGCGGTGACGGAATACGGCCAGACGGTGGACAAGGTCATCATCATCGACGAATTCACCGGCCGCATGATGGAAGGCCGCCGGTATTCGGAGGGCCTGCACCAGGCGCTCGAGGCGAAGGAAGGCGTGCCGGTGCAGCCGGAGAACCAGACCCTCGCCTCGATCACCTTCCAGAACTATTTTCGGCTGTATCCCAAGCTGTCGGGCATGACCGGCACGGCCAGCACCGAGGCCGATGAGTTCGCCGAGATCTACAAGCTCGAAGTGGTCGAGATCCCGACCAACGTGGCCGTCGCGCGCGCCGATTCCGACGATGAGGTCTATAAATCGGCGCGGGAAAAGTATGAGGCCGTGGCGAATTTGATCGCCGAGGCGCGCGACCGCGGACAACCGATCCTGGTCGGTACCACGAGCATCGAGAAGTCCGAGCTGATTTCGGGCATCCTGAAGCAGAAGAAGGTGCCGCATCAGGTGCTGAACGCGCGCTATCATGAGCAGGAGGCCGGCATCGTCGCCCAGGCCGGCCGGCCGGGTGCCGTCACCATCGCCACCAACATGGCTGGCCGCGGCACCGACATCCAGCTCGGCGGCAATGCCGACATGCTGGCGAAGGCCGAAGTCGGCAACAATGACAGCCCCGAATACGACGTGGTGTGGGCGCGCCACAAGGCGGAGGTAGAGGCCGTGCGCCCGGCCGTGAAGGCCGCCGGCGGCCTGCTCGTGATCGGCACGGAACGGCATGAAAGCCGCCGCATCGACAACCAGCTTCGCGGCCGTTCGGGCCGGCAGGGCGACCCGGGCGCCAGCCGTTTCTTCCTCAGCCTCGAAGACGATCTGATGCGGATTTTCGGGTCCGACCGCATGGCTGGAATGCTCCAGAAGCTCGGCCTGAAGGAAGGCGAGGCGATCGTCCATTCCTGGATCAACAAGGCGCTGGAAAAGGCGCAGAAGAAGGTTGAGGCACGCAACTTCGACACGCGAAAAAACCTGCTTAAATACGATGACGTGATGAACAATCAGCGCCGCGAGGTCTATGCGCAGCGCAAGTCGTTCATGACCGCGCCCGATGTCGCCGAGACGGTCGCCGAGATGCGGCGCGAGACGATCGGCAACCTCATCGACAAGGCAATCCCCGAGAACGCCTATCCTGAGCAATGGGATCTCGCGGGCCTCGATAACAAGGTGCGGGAAATTCTCGGCCTCGAGCTCCCCGTTGTGGACTGGGCGCGCGAAGAAGGCATCGACGAGACGCAGGTGCGCGAACGGCTCGAAAAGGCCGCGAACGAGGCCTATGCCGCGCGGGTCGCCAATGTCGGCACCGAACTGATGCGCATCGTCGAGAAGTCGCTGCTGCTGCAGATCTTCGATGCGGTGTGGAAGGAGCACCTGCTCTCGCTCGACCATCTTCGCCAGGGCATCGGGCTGCGCGCCTATGGCCAGCGCGACCCGCTGAACGAGTACAAATCCGAAGCCTTCAACCTGTTCAACAGCATGCTGGAGGATCTGCGCGAGCGCACCACGAGCGTGCTCATGCGCATCGATATCCGCCCGGATGCGCCGCCGCCGATGCCCGAGCCCGTGCGGGTGATGGACATGCGCCACGATGCGCCGATTTCGGAGCTGGAATACGCCGATGGAGCGCCCGCGCCGGCCTATGGCTCGGCCACGGCGACGGCACGCGAGCCGATGGTAGCCGCCGCGATCGATCCAAACGACCCCGCGACCTGGGCCGCGACGCCGCGCAACGCGCCGTGTCCGTGTGGTTCGGGCAAGAAGTACAAGCACTGCCACGGCAAGGGCTGAGCGTCGCATGTCGGACAAGGCCGCTGAGCCGCACAACAGCTTCTACTATCACCGCATCAATCGCCTGGCGCGAATGAACCGGGCGCAGTCCTATCTCGAAGTCGGCGTCAGCGATGGCGCCACCTTCTTCAACGTCGAGATCGCCGACAAGACCGCCGTCGATCCGCGCTTCCGCTTCGATGCGGCGGCCCGCCAGACACCGGCGCAGCGCTTCCACGAGATGACCTCGGACGCCTTCTTCTCCTTGCCGGAAACGCGGGCGAAGAAGTTCGACTTCATCTTCCTCGATGGCCTGCACACCTTCGAGCAGACCTTCCGCGATTTCTGTGCGCTTGCCGGCAATGCGCATGACGACACGATCTGGATGATCGACGACGTCTACCCGACCGACATCTTCTCCGCGCTGCGCGACCAGAAGCAGGCGGCCTTCTATCGCAAGGAGCGCGGCGGCGCCGGCGCCTCCTGGCATGGCGACGTGTACAAGACCGTGCTCGCCATCCATGATTTCTTCCCGAATTTCAGCCTGCGCACCTTCGCCACGGGCGGCAATCGCCAGACCGTGCTGATCCGCCGCCCGCGGCAGGCGTTCCGGGCGTTGCTCGACAACCTCGAACAGATCTCGCGCGCTGACTATTTCTGGATGCGGGAGAACGACCACTTCTTCGGCCTGTTGCCGCCCGAGGATCTGTTCGCCTGGGCTGCCGACATCCTCGACCGGTAAGGGCTACACCTTCTGCAGCGGCACCCGGCTCGCCATCCAGGCGGCGAAGCCCGTCAGGGCCGCGGCGGTCGCGAAGGCGGCGCGGAAGGCCCAGCCCATCTCGGTGCGGACGGCGGCGCGCGCCGCCTCGCTCATGTCGGCAAGGGCCACCGGCCCCTGGTTCACCAGCGCCACGAAGCGCGGCGCGGCCTCGCCCCCCATCGCCACCAGCGTGCCGAACAGCACCGCGCCGAGCAATGCCGTGCCCGTCGCCGCGCCGAGCGAGCGGGAGAACTGCACCGAGGCCGTGGCCGAGCCCAGCCGCTCCCGCCCGGCTGCCACCTGCACCGTCACCTGCACCATGGGGAAGGAACTGCCGAAGCCGATCGAGACCACGGCCAGCAGCCCCGCCATCACCATCAGTGGCATCTGGCCGAGCCCGATCGCCACCACCAGCAGCGTGACGGCAGAAAGGCTCAGCCCGAGCATCGGCCACAACATGGTACGCCCACTGCGCGCCAGCCCCGCGCCCGAGACCAGCGCGCCGAGCCCGGCACAGGCGGCCAGCGGCAGCAGCGCGACGCCGGCCTCGGTGGGGCTCAGCCCGCGCACCGTGGCGAAGTAGATCGGCAGGAAGGCGATGCAGCCCACGAAGGCCCCCGAGACCAACGCCGTCAACAGGTTGGCGCGCCAGATCGTGGGCTCGCCGAGCAGGTTGAGCGGCAGTAGCGGGTCCGGCGCCGTGCGCTCCTGCTTGAACAGCAGCCACAGCGCGAGGCCCGCCGCCAGCGCCAGGCCCAGCGCCACCAGCAGCGGCCCCGGGGCGAGCTTGCGCGCCTGGTCCAGCGCCAGCAACGCCGGCCCGACGAACAGCGCGAACAGGACGAGGCCCGCCCAGTCGAAGGCGAAGCCCCGAGACGAGCCCTTCGCCGACGCGTCCAGCC
>JBBSCP010000274.1:0-6492 GCA_038250135.1 Acetobacterales bacterium
AGTTGTCGGTCCGGCCGAACTTGAAATTGTCGGCATAGGCCTTGGGTTTGATGTCCGCTCGCACCAGGGGCGTTGCCTCGACCTCATAGGCGTAGCCATTCGCTTCAGCATGGGCCACTGCCGCCTCACGCGTCGGGAAGCGCAGGCGCACCTGGGATTGCGTCTCGCCCGAGCCTGGCCAGCCCATCAGCGGGTCGATGCGCGTCGCGGCGCGCGCGACGAATTCCAACAGCCAGGTCTCGGTGCCGGCGCGGCCCGACTGCATGGCGGATTTCGGCTGGCGGTAGATACGGGCGGTCTGGCTTTCGCGCGGCATGCGGTGGTGGGTCCTCGGGTGGCTTAGGGCGAAAACTACACCCTCCCCTGCCTTGCGCGCCAGCCTACCGCTCACCGCGCAGGCGGCGCAGCCCTTCAGCGAGCGTCACGAAGGCGGCCTTGCGGGTGCGCTTGTCCTCGGCGATCAGCCCCTTGCGGTTGAAGCCGCCCTGCGGGCGCGTCTGCCGGCGGAGCGAGCGGAAATCATAGAGCAGCCAAGCGGCCAGGCCGCGCACATAGGGCGCCCGGGCAAGGGCGGCGCATTGGCCCTCATAGAAGGCCACCTGGCGTTCCTCGCTGAACAGGGGGGCGGCGTTATCGCGGTAGCCCGCCTGCGCATCGGCGCCGGTCTCGCTGATGATGACGGGGCGGTCTGGGCGCGAATTGGACAGCAACCGCCCAAGGCCCTGGAAGCCCTGCTCGTACCAGCCGAAATACTCGTTGAGCCCAATGACGTCGAGATGCTCGGCGAGGCGATCCTCGATCTGGAAGGTCTCGCGGTTGATCAGGCAGGCGGCGGTGACAAGGCGCGAGGGATCGGCGATGCGCGCGGCCTGCGCAAGGCTCGCCATGAAGCTGAGCCGCGCCTCGGTATCCGCATTTTCGTTGCCCACGCCCCAGAGGATGATGCTGGCGCGGTTGGCGTCACGCGCGATGAGTTCCTCAAGCTGATTATGCGCATCGGCCAGCGTCGCGGGGTTGGCGAAGTCGATCGCCCAATAGACCGGGATTTCGGCCCAGATCAGCACGCCGGCCGCATCGCAGGCGCGGGCCACGCGCTCATCGTGGGGGTAGTGGGCAAGGCGCAGAAAGTTGCCGCCAACATCGCGCAGATCGGCGAGGCGCCTGGCGATGTCGGCCTCGTCGGTGCAGCGGCCGAGGGTGAGGTCATCCTCATGCACGCAGACACCACCGAGGAAGATGTCCTCGCCATTCAGCAGGATGCGCGTGCCCTCGGTCGCGAGGGTGCGAAAGCCGATGCGCTCGCGCAGGATTTCCGGGCCGAAGCGCAGTTCCACCTCATGCAGATAAGGATCAGCGGGGGACCAGAGCCGCGGTGTTGCGGCAAGGGTCGCCTCGCCATAGCCGTCCTGGAGGGCAACCTCGATGGTCGTACCGAGCAGCACGAAAGTGGCGTTGCCTGATGCCCCAGCCGAGAGCCAGACTCGCAGAACAACGTGCCGCGCATCGGCCGCGAGGTGCGCACTGAAGCGCCGCACATGCACAAGCGGCAGGCGCAGCAGCGCGACGCTCCGGTGTAGCCCGCCATAGTTGAACCAGTCGAAATGATGCATCGGCACACGGTCCGGCCGGCGCACATTTTCCACAAAGACCATGAGGCGATTGCTGCCCGCGCGCAGCGCCCTGGTGGCGTCCAGCGTGAAGGGCGTGGAACCACCGAGATGCCCGCCGATGTGGCGACCGTTGAGGAACACTTCGGCGCGCTGCGCGGCAGCACCGAAATACAGCAGCGCGCACTGCTCCGGCGCCGGCGCGGTGGCATCGAAATCACGCACGTACCAGACGGCGGCCTCGTAGTGGAGAAGTTCGGGCCGCAGCAGGTTCCAGCAGCCGGGGACGGGCGCGGGCTCGCCGGCATCGTGTTGCCAGTCGCGCGGCAGCGACCATTGCGCCGGCGGCGCATCATCGTAGGCGTACCAGCGCTGACGCAGCCCTTCCTCGAAGGGATCGAGCGTCAAGCGCCAGACGCCATCGAGCGATTCCATCGCGCGGCCATGCGCATTCACCAGCGTCTTGGCCGTGGCGCGATGCGCGAGCAGCGAGGAATCATAGGTCTCATCATGCAGATGCGCAAAAGGATCTTCGGTCACCGCATCGACATCCGATAGCCGATACCGACCATGCCGCGGAATCGCCAGGGCCAGCGTCCGGGCCAGAATTGATCGGCGATCATCGCAATGGCGATCCAGCGGAAAAAAGTGGCGAAGGTGTTGGACAGACCCTGCGGTTCGGCATAGCCGCCTGCCCAACCATCCTGCCGGCGCACGCCCTCGCGCACATCGCAGAAACCGCCATCCACTTCCTGCCAATCGAGCAGCTTCGGCAGCAGCGCCGCCAGCCACGAGCGCGCCTCGGCCGCGCGATGGCCGGTCAGCGCGATCCCGTGCACGAGCACATCCACCGCATCGACATCGATGCAGGCGCTGTCGATCACGCAAGGCAGCGTCAGCACATAATCCATCGCGCGGTCCAGAGTCGGCAGCGTCCGGCCCGTGGCGTACCACAGATGGAAATTGTGCATCGAGCCCGCGAAAGCGTGCAGCAACGCACGCGCATCATGCGCCTGGTTCACGCCCCAAAAGCCGGTCGCAGGTTCCTGCAAACGGTCATGCCATGCGAAAAGCAGTGCCAGCGCGGCATCGACGCGCACGGGTTCCTCGGCGCGCAGCATCATCAGGAAGCTGCCGAGGTTGACGATGTTATTGCCTTCCTGCCAGGGGTCGCGCAGGTCGCGCAGCGCGAGCCAGGCGAGCAATACCTGTGGCTCCAGAAAGCGCCGCGCGAAGTCGAGACGCGCAGGGCGCGCGGGATCCAGTACCTCGATCGCGCCAAGGCTGTAGTTAGTGACGTGGAAGTCGATATAGCCCCAGGTCTCGCCGATGTCGGGCTTCTTGAACACATCGGCGTCCACCATGCCGGGGATGCGGAAGCGACCATCATCAAGGCGATGGCCCTCGAGCCAGGCGACCAGAGCCGCGCGGTCGATGCCGTCTAGCCCGCCGAGCAGCGCACGGCACATCACGGCATTGTAGGTGCCAGGCAGCGTGACACCCGGCCAAAGCGCCACCGCATGCGCCGCGCTGATGCGCGACACGCCGCGCAGCACGCCCGGCACCTGCATCGCGTCGAGCCATGCGAGCGTTCGCAACCGGGCCTGTTCGATGCGCGCGGCCAGGTCTTCCCTCATCCCTTCACGGCCCCCTGCGCCATGCCCTGCATCACGCGTTTCTGCGCAATCAGGAACACGATCGCGGGCGGCAGCGTGGTGATCACCGCAAGCGCCATGATGCCCTGGAAACTTGCGCCCAATTCCGTGTTCAACGACAAAAGCGCGACCGGCAGCGTGTAGGTCTCGGGCCCTCGCGAGATCACCAGCACGGGGAACCATTGCGCCCAGTTCAGCAGGAAGGCGATCAGCGAGACGGTCGCCGTCACCGGCATCGCCATCGGCAGCACGATGCGGAACAGCACCTGGAATTCGCTGGCGCCGTCGATCGTCGCGGCCTCGATGACTTCCTTCGGGATTGCGCGGAAGAACTGTTCGAACAGGAAGAACTGCAACGGCCCGAGCGAGAGGAACAGCACGATGCCCAACGCCGAACCCAACAAGCCGAGCGTGTGCATCACGATATACACGGGGATCACCAGCAGCATGTAGGGATACATCACCGTCAGCATGAAGCCGCTGCGGATCAGCCTGAACCCCGGCAGGTCAGGCCGCCGCACCAGCGCATAGGCGCCAAGGGCGGCCGCCACCGTGCCGACCACCGTGGCGCCCAGCGTGAACAGGATCGAATTGAGGAAATAGCTCGCAAGCGGGACGCCGCCGATGCGCCCGATATCGGCGAGGAAGCTGAGGTCGAACTGCTCCGGCCAGAGCCGCAACGGGTCCGACAGCACATCGCGCGTGCGGCGGAAAGCGCCGGAGAACATCCAGGCATAGGGAAAGACGAAAGCGATGGCCACCGGAATGGCCACGAGATAGGCGAGCAGCGAAGCCCAGCGGCGGTTCATGTGCGCCCCCTCTCGCCTAGCCGATAGGCCAGCAGCGACAAGGCGATGACGATGGCGAACAGCACGCTCGCCATCGCCGTTGCCTCACCATAGCGGGCCTGATCGAAATACTGGTAGGCGAGGTAGGAGACGAAGGTGGTGCTCTCCGCCGGCCCGCCCTTGGTCATCACCACGACCACCGTGAAGGTCTTGAGGAATTGGATGGTCGCATAGACCAGGTTGATGACGATCGCCGGGCGCAACTGCGGCAGGATGACGTGGCGGAAGCACGCCCAGGCCCCTGCCCCATCCATCTTCGCCGCCTCCTCCAGCGCCGGATCTCGGATGGCGAGGTTGGCGAGGAAGATGATCATGTAGAAGCCGGCATGGTGCCACAGCTCGGCGATCAGGATCGCGAAGGTCGCGGTCTGCACGGTGGTCAGGCCACCGAAGGCCGGCAGGCCGAGCAGGTCGAGTGCCGCGTTCACCGCGCCGAAGGAATGGTCGAACAACCAGCGCCACACGACGTAGCCCGCCACATCGGGCGTCACCACCGGCAGGAACAGGACGAGTCGGAACACCATGTTGCCGCGCTTCAACAGCGTGCCATCCAGTAGCATCGCAGCACCTAACGCGAAGGCAAGGTTCAGCGTCACCGCCATGACCGTGTAGGCCAGCGTGCGCCACAGGCTGGCGAGGAACAGCTCGTCACTCAGGATCGTGGCGTAGTTGGCGAAGCCGACCCAAGTGGGGTTCGGGCTCAGCGCGGTAGCACTCGCGGTGAAAGACACTTGCACCGACAGAATGATCGGCCACAGCCCGAACAGGATCGTCAGCGCAGCGAAAGGCAGGACGAGAAGGTAGAAAACACCTTCCGCCCTTACCCTCGCAAGCGTCATGCTCACCCGCGCGACAGGCGCTGCGCCGTCTCGCGCATTTCACGCGCCAGGTCGCGGATGAACACGTCCATGTCGCGCGGTGGGCTGCCGATGGCGGCTAGCAGGCGGCGATGGAACTGCGCTTCCAACTCTGGATAGAAGCTGTGCGTCGCCTCGGGGAAGTCATAGGCGACGAGCTTGTGGTTGGCGCGGGCGAACCATTGGCTGCGCTCGGACAGCGAGGAGATGTCGAGGTCCTTGCGCACCACCGCGCCCACCGTCTCAAGGCTGGCCTGCTGCGCTGTCTTGCCCAGCATGAACTGCGCGAAGGCGATGGAGAGCGCGCGGTTGGGCGCGTTTTCGGGGATGCCCACGCCGCGCATGCCGCCGATCACCACGGCATTGTCGCGTGCGGGGAAGAATTGCGGCCAGGCGCCTGTCACGAAATCCCCGCCCAGCGTGTTCGGCATGTCCCAACGGCGGACATTCCAGTCGCCGACACGGAACATGCCGCCGCGTCCACCTTCGATCACCTGGTACATCTCGGCGAAGGAGTGGTTGATCGTGTCCGGCGGCACGAAGCGATAGGTGGAGTAGGTGCGCAGGAACTCCGCCAGGATCGTCGCATGTTCCGGCTGGTCGATCAGGATATTGCCGGACGGATCGATCAGCGTGTGGCTCAGCCCCGCGCCGAAGACGAACAGGTCAAGCATGTGGATCAGGTCGCGCGGCCGCGCGGCCTGCAGCGCGAAGCCGAAGGTGTCGGCGCGGCCATTGCCGTCCGGATCGGCCTCGCGGAACTTCTGGGCCACGCGCTTGGTATCCTCCCAGCTCACCGGGAAGCGCTCACCCACCTTGTCGAGCCAGGATTTGCGGGCGCCGAGCGCCATCTGCACGCGCTGCATCGGGATGATGATCATCCGGTCGCGATAGGTGCCGACGCGCAGATCGGCTTCGGTCAGAAAGGCGCGGTCCTGCACGCCATCCAGCACGGCGCGCATGTCCATCACGCGGTTGGTCTGGGCCTGGATGCGGATGACGCGCTCATAATTGTTGAAGATCAGGTCAGGCGCGCTGTTGGTGTTGATGGCGCCGATCACGCGGCCGAACCACTGGTCGGTCGGGAAGGATTGGCTGCGCACCGTGACACCGGGGCGCTCCTTCGCGAATTCGGCGCTCAGGCGCTCGAACCACGCGATGCCGTTGTCGCCGAGGTCGTGCCAGACCGTCAGCGTCTGCGCCTGCGCGCGGGCAATGGACGGTGCCGCGAGGCCTATGGCGGCGGCCAGGCCCAGTGTACGGCGACCGATGGTGGTCTTCGTCATCGTGCGATCCTCCCCAGGAAACGGCCGGCTTGTGCGGCTCGGTTAATCGTTTACCCTCCAATCGTAGCGCGGAGGCGCACGGCATGTCCAGAATGATCGTCACCCCCGCGCGCCCGGCCACGCTACGCGACGTGGCGCAGGCCGCCGGCGTCTCCATCGCCACCGCGTCACGCGTGCTGAACGGCATTACAGGAAAAGCGACCGCCGAGACCATCGCGCGGGTGCAGGCTGCTGCTGCG
>JBBSCP010000275.1:0-6474 GCA_038250135.1 Acetobacterales bacterium
ATCGTCGCCTATGAGCCGATCTGGGCCATCGGCACCGGCCGCGTGCCGACCGAGGCCGATATCGCCGCCATCCACGCGGCGATTCGCGCCAGTCTCGCGGCGCGCTTCGCCGGCGGGGGGGCCATGCGCATCCTTTATGGAGGCTCCATGAAGCCTGGCAATGCGGCGGCGATCCTCGCATTGGCGCATGTCGATGGCGGGCTGGTGGGGGGGGCGAGCCTCATCGCCGCCGATTTCCTGTCCATCGCTCGCGCGGCCGGGTAGCAACCGGCCCACGAACTCGCTAGATAGCCGCCGTCATGACAACCGTCCTCCTCGTCCTGTTCCTGTTGGTCACGCTCGCGCTGATCGGCGTCATCCTCGTGCAACGCAGCGAGGGGGGCGGGCTTGGCGTTGGCTCCACCCAGGGCATGGGCAGCTTCATGTCCGGGCGGGGCACGGCGAATCTGCTGACGCGCACCACGGCGATCCTCGGCACCGCCTTCATGGTGCTGGCGCTGACGCTCGCGATGCTCGGCAAGGGGCAGGCGCCGCGGGGCTCCATCCTCGATGGCGGCCAGCCGGCCGGGGCCGCCGCGCCGGCGGTGCCGGTGCTGCCGGCCCTGCCCTCCGTTCCCACCAATTGAGCTTCGGCGCGGCCGCTCCGGGCAACGCGCCGTTACCTGAAGCCACCACCGGCGCCAGGCGGGCTTGCGCGCCACGGCAGCCACGCTATGAGGGGCGCCCATGACGCGGTTCGTATTCGTCACCGGCGGCGTGGTTTCCTCGCTCGGCAAGGGCATCGCGGCGGCTTCGCTGGGCGCGCTGTTGCAAGCGCGCGGCTACAAGGTTCGGCTGCGCAAGCTCGATCCCTACCTCAACGTCGATCCGGGCACGATGAGCCCCTATCAGCATGGCGAGGTCTTCGTGACCGAAGATGGCGCGGAAACCGATCTCGACCTCGGCCACTATGAGCGCTTCACCGGCGTGCATGCCACCAAGGCCGACAATTGGACCACGGGGCGCATCTATTCCGACGTGATCGCAGCCGAGCGGCGTGGCGACTACCTTGGCGGGACGGTGCAGGTCATTCCGCACATCACCGACAAGATCAAGGGAGTGATCCAGGCCGAGACCGATGGCTACGACTTTATTCTCGTCGAGGTCGGCGGCACGGTGGGCGACATCGAATCGCTGCCCTTCCTGGAGGCCATCCGCCAGCTGGCCAATGAGCTCGGCCCGACGCGCAGCCTGTTCATTCACCTCACGCTCGTCCCCTACATCCCCTCGGCCGGAGAGCTGAAGACCAAGCCGACGCAGCATAGCGTGAAGGAACTGCTCAGCGTGGGCATCCAGCCGCAGATTCTCCTCTGCCGCTGCGACCGCCAGATTCCGGAAAACGAGCGCCGCAAGATCGCGCTGTTCTGCAACGTCCGGCCCGAATCCGTGATCCCGGCCTATGACGCCGACAGCATCTACTCCGTGCCGAGCAGCTACCACGCCGAGGGGCTCGACCGCGAAGTGCTGCGGCACTTCAACCTCTCCTTCTACGGCGAGCCCGACATGCGCCGCTGGGAGAAGGTGGTGCAGGCGATCCGCGCGCCGGAAGGCGAGGTCACCATCGCGGTCGTCGGCAAGTATACCAACCTGCTCGACAGCTATAAATCGCTGGCCGAGGCGATGACGCATGGTGGCATCGCGCACAACGTGAAGGTCAAGCTGGATTGGGTGGACAGCCAGATCTTTGAGACCGGCGACGATGAGGAAGCGGTGAAGCGCCTCGAGGGTGTGCACGGAATTCTCGTCCCCGGCGGCTTCGGTGAGCGTGGCACGGGCGGCAAGATCGAAGCGGTGCGCTTCGCCCGGACCCGGAAAATCCCCTTCTTGGGCATCTGCTTCGGCATGCAGATGGCGGTGATCGAGGCGGCGCGGAACCTGGTGGGGCTCAAGGGTGCCTCCTCCACCGAGTTCGGCCCCTGCACCGAGCCCGTGGTCGGCCTGCTGACCGAATGGACGCGCGGCAATCAGGTGGAAGTTCGCAGCCAGGCCAGCGACCTCGGCGGCACAATGCGCCTCGGCACCTATGTCGCGAAGCTGGCTGAGGGCTCGCTGGTGCGGGAGGTTTATGGCGGCCGTGCCGAGATCGAGGAGCGCCACCGCCACCGCTTCGAGGTGAACGTCACCTATCGTGAACGGCTGGAAGCGGTGGGCCTGCGCTTCTGCGGCATGTCGCCCGATGGCACCCTGCCCGAAATCGTTGAGGTGCCGGACCATCCCTGGTTCATCGGCGTGCAGTTCCACCCGGAGCTGAAATCCAAGCCCTTCGAGCCGCACCCCCTGTTCCGCGGGTTCATCGGCGCTGCCGTGCGCCAGGCGCGGCTGGTTTAAGGAATCGCCCCTATGGATCAAAAGGCAAGGCTGCAGCGGATGGGGGTCGGGGCGGGCATCACCGTGCTGATCACGGTCATCGCCGCCTGGCAGTTCGGCTCGCTCGCCGTACCCCTGGCGCTCGCCGTGGGCCTCGGCATCACGTTGCTGATGGGCGGCGGGCGCGGCAAAAAGAGCTGAGCGGGCGCCCATCAACCTTTCGCAAAGCTTCCCCGGGTTAGATGCGCGCATGCGCACCATCGCGGGCCAGGGCGGCATTGCCGTCTATATCTATGAAATGGGCGACCTCGTGCGGCTGACACGCAGCGAGAGCGGGCCGATGGCCACCGCTTTTGCCGGCGATTGGGGGCGCGTGACGCGCGTGCATCCCTGCGGGTCGCTCGACATCAAGTTCGCCGGCTATGGCCGCGCCAAGGATTCAACGCTGACTCGCGGCATCGCCATCTCCTCCGGCCGGGTCGAGCCCTGTGACCTGCAGGGCATGCCGGTCGCGCGCGGCTTCTCCGCCGTGTGGGATACGCGCAAGCCCCGCTGAGGCTTGCCGCGCCGGCCGCACCCCGCTAAGCGCGGCGCAATCTTCACGCGCCGGAGCATCGCCCCTATGGCCGCCATCGCCGACATCATCGCCCGCGAGGTTCTCGACAGCCGCGGCAACCCGACCGTCGAGGCCGAGGTGGTACTGGACAGCGGCGCCATTGGCCGGGCCATCGTTCCCTCCGGCGCCTCGACCGGCGCGCATGAGGCGGTGGAACTGCGCGACGGCGACAAGACCCGCTTCGGCGGCAAGGGCGTGACGCGCGCCTGCGGCAACATCGAGGGCGAGATCTTCGACGCCATCGGCGGTCTCGACGCCGCCGACCAGGTGAAGATCGACGAGACGATGATCGAACTCGACGGCACGCCGAACAAGTCGCGCCTCGGCGCCAACGCCATCCTCGCCGTGTCGCTGGCGACCGCGAAGGCCGCGGCGGTGGACCTCGACATGCCGCTGTATCGCTATGTCGGCGGCGTGTTTGCCCGCACCCTGCCGGTGCCGATGATGAACATCATCAATGGCGGCCAGCACGCGGATAACCCGATCGACATTCAGGAATTCATGATCATGCCGGTCGCCGCCGGCACGGTGGCGGATGCGGTGCGCATCGGCTCGGAGGTGTTCATGCAGCTCAAGCGCGCGCTGCGCGATGCCGGCCATTCCACCAATGTCGGCGATGAGGGCGGCTTCGCGCCGAATATCGGCAGCGCCGAGGAAGCGCTCGGCTTCATCGCCAAGGCCTGCGAGAGCGCCGGGCACCGCCTCGGCGAGGATGTGATGCTCGCCCTCGATTGCGCGGCCACCGAATTCCATAAGGACGGGGTCTACGCCATGGCAGGCGAGGGCAAGACGCTCGATGCCGCCGGCATGGTCGAGTACCTCGCGAATCTCTGCGGCAAGTTCCCGATCGTCTCGATCGAGGATGGCATGTCGGAGGATGACTGGGCCGGCTGGAAGCTGCTGACCGAGCGGTTGGGCAAGACCGTGAACCTGGTCGGCGACGATTTGTTCGTGACCAACACCGAGCGCCTGCGCCGGGGCATCGAGACCGGCACCGCCAACGCGATCCTGGTGAAGGTCAACCAGATCGGCACGCTGACCGAGACGCTGGAGGCGGTCGAGACCGCGCATCGCGCCGGCTACAAGGTCGTGATGAGCCACCGCAGCGGCGAGACCGAGGATGCGACCATCGCCGACCTCGCCGTGGCCACCAATTGCGGGCAGATCAAGACCGGTTCGCTCAGCCGTTCGGACCGCATCGCGAAGTACAATCAGCTGATCCGCATCGAGCAGAATCTCGGCCCGGCGGCGCGCTATGCGGGGCGGAACGTCCTGCGGCGCTGAATATTGAACGCGCATTAACGCAATACCGCTGGACAGCCACGCAAACCTCTGACTCTTTATGACAGGGGCGTATAGGGGTACTGCGGCGCGTGACCGAGGAGTTCCAATTGCCGGAGCGGCGAGGTGGGTTTTTCGCCACGCTCTCGCGCGGCCTGCGGGCCTTGATGTTACCCGTGGTATTCATCGCGGTAGGCTTCTACTTCATCTGGCATGCGGTGCATGGCGAGCGCGGCCTCATCGCCCGCGAACAGCGCCAGCAGCAGATCGTCGATGCCCGCGCGGAGCTCGACCGCGCGCGCGCCGATCAGCAGGCCATGGAGCGCCGCGTTCAGGCGCTGCGCGGCGACCGGCTCGACCGCGACCAGCTTGATGAACGAGCGCGGCAATTGCTGAACATGGTCGGGCGCGACGAGATTGTCGTGCCCTATGGCAACGACCGCCGCCTGTTCTGATCAGCCTTGAGAGATGGCCGGCGGCGCTTCGGCCGGGCTGCGCTTGCCCGCCTTGCGCCAGCCATTAGCCCGCCCGCGCCCCTGCTTGATCGCCGCATCCGCCCAGCCGAAAGCCCGCGTGCCGAGGCCGCGCAGCGCCGGGATGGTCAAATCCCCGCCGGCGAAGGGCAGGAAGGGGCTGCCCCGGCTCTGCGCCCAGAGCGAGATCCGGCAGGATTGATCCGCCGCGAGCCCGCGCCGGTGAAAGCCGGAGGTATCGGCGATGATCAGCGTATTCGGCGTCGCGACCAGCTTGAGCGGCGCGGGGTAGCCCAGCCGCTTGATCTCGGCCTCGGTGATGCGCAAGGAGCCCTCGCCGGTCAGCCGATCATTGGCCTGCGCTGCACTGATCGAGACGCGGCGCTCCCAGGCCAGCCGCCGCCGGTTGGCGAGGTGTGAGCCCGGGACATAGGTGAATCCGGCCTCATCCGCAGCGACGGGCGTCAGCAGCAGCCAGGATTTAACCGTCGGGAAGAAGGTGTCGGTGTGGAAGTAGCTCTGCACGTCCGGCGGGCCGGGGCGCACCCGGCTGAACAGCGTCTGCACAAAAAACCAGGGCAGGCGGCGGAAGGAGCCGACATAGTGGTGCAGGCCGAGATAGCCCGGCGCCAGCAGCGCCGCCCGTGTCGCCGGCATCTCCCGCAGCGCCACCGAATCGAGCGGGATGAGGCGCGTCAGCGTCGAGCCGTCCAGCGATTCCCGCGCGACGGCATGGCGCGCCATCACCTCGGCTTGGACGGCGGCGAAGGTCCTGGGCGGCAGGTAGTCGGGCTTCACGAGGAAGCCATCGCGCAGGAACGCTTCACGGTCCTCGGCCGACATCACGGCTTCGAGCTGCCGGCGCCGGCGCGCGCCCATCGCGGCTGCAAGGCGCCGACGGGCGAGATGCAGGCCCTTGCGGTTCAGCTTTGCGCTGCCCAGCACCGGGTTGTCATGGAACGCCTTGGCGCTCGTCACGAGCGCCAGCAGATGCCAGGGCAACATTAGCCAGCGCAACAGACTCGCCAAGGCACCCCCCGCTCATCGCAGTTGTGTCGCGACGCCGAGGGCCGCGGCATAATCCACCTAGCGCGGGCCGGGCAGGGCGTCGAGGTAACCTTCGTGTGGGCTGGGCTTCCGGCAGGCTCCGCAGCCGCGCCAGCGGCGAGAGCGCCGCAGCCAGCAACGACAAGCCGAAGCCGAGCCCCGCAAGCGGAAGTCCCGGCCGATTTCGAGGCAGCGGCGGCAGGATCGGATCAAGCTACCCAATCGACCGCCCGACCCGCGCCAGATACCCGCTGCATCAGCACCGCCAAATCCATCGCCCGGCGACGCCACTCCGACAGGCGACTGATCTTACGCCTCGTGCCTGCTGCGCCTGCCGTTGCTGGCGTCGGAAATCGTGGACGCGAGATCCTGGCCATCGGGGCCGCCTCTCCCCGCCGGCATCGCCACGTTCTTCGGCTAAACTGCGGGACAAATTTGCGTCAGACCTTGCAAGACTTGCCATGCGCCTCAGGTCATCGGGCGTGAGAAGAGCCGCAGCGTCCACACCCCGGCGTGCGCGCGTGTCTTGCACATTCATGGCGTTTTTGTTGCGATGATCAGCCGTTGTTCGTCTGATCCGCGTGATAAGGCGTCGTATTTCTAGAGAGGATACCCCCATGGCCCATGATATTTTTGACACCGCCGTTGCCGCAGGTTCGTTCAAGTCGCTCGTTGCCGCTGTCACCGACGCCTGCATGGTCGAGACGCTTA
>JBBSCP010000276.1:0-6455 GCA_038250135.1 Acetobacterales bacterium
ATGATGCCGAGCATCCGTGCGGCGAGTGCGATCGGCGCGACAGGTCGCGCCAGCACCTCCGTCACGCCAGCGTCACGCAACGCGTTGACGCGCCAGATCTCGCTATGGCCGGTGATCATCAGGACGGGAATGATGCGCAGCCGCGCATGTGGCAGGGCGCGCAGCTGGCGCAGGAAATGCGCTGCATCCATCGAACCCAAGGCCCAATCCAGCACGATCAGGTTGGGCGGCCGGCGCCGGATTTCGCTCAGCGCGGCGGCACCATCGGCCATGTCACGCAGCCGCGCGAGGCCCAATTCCCGCAGCATCCCGCGCAGGGCATCGCGCGCCCCGCGATGGCCATCGAGGATCAGAACGTCGAAGCGCGCGAGGGCATCCGCTTCCTGGATCATGCAAGGCCAGCATCGGCCCTGCGCGTTAACGCGCCGACAACAGGCGCGTCAGAACCGCTCGAACAGCGCCGCGATCTCGGCCCGGTCGCTGGTCCGGGTCAGGGCCAGCATCAGCAGGATGCGCGCTTTCTGCGGGTTGAGGTTGTCGGCGTTGAGGAAGCCATCTGCCGCGTAGCGTCGCGCCGGGAAGGTGCGGCCAGAGCCGGCGCGCGACGACAGCACGACGATGCAACCCGCACTCATCGCCGCGACCAGCGCAGCGCGTTCGGCAGGCGTGGTGAAGCCTGGCGCGAAGGCCGCGGCGACGATGCCCCGCGCGCCGGCGGCCAGATAGGCGGGCACCGCGATGCCATCGCCGCCCGCCACCGAATACAGCACATCGACACGCGGCGGCATGGCGATGTCGGTGATGTCGAAGCGCTCGGCCAGCGGCACGAGGCGCGTCGGCGTGCGCCAGAAGCTGATGCGGTCCGCATCGACATGGCCGAGCACGCCGACATCGGGGCTGCGGAAGGTCTGCAATCGGCCGGTGGAGGTTTTCGTCACCTCGCGCGCCGCATGGATCTCGTCGTTCAGCACCACGAGCACGCCAAGCCCACGCGCCATCGGCGAGCCCGCAACTCGCACCGCCGCCACCAGGTTCATCTGCGCGTCGGAGGACAGGCCCGTAAAAGGTCGCTGCGCGCCGGTGACCACCACGGGCAGGTCGCCCGGCAGGCTGAGGGACAGCGCATAGGCGGTCTCCTCCAGGGTCGCCGTGCCGTGCATGACGACCACGCCGGCGAGATCGGGATGCTGCGCCTGAAGCGTCGCGATGGTGGCGACCAGGCGCTGCCAATCGGCGAAGCCCACCGCCGTGGATGGGATGGTGGAGAAGGGCACGGCAATGACTTCCGCCACCCGTGCCAGGTCCGGCACGCCGGTGACGATCTGCGTCGCGTCGAGCAAAGGCAGGCCGGAGGAGGCGTAGTCCTGCACATCGAGCGGATGCACGCCCTGCGAGGCAATGGTGCCGCCCGTGCCGACAACTGCAACCTTGGGAAGCTTCATGTCGGCACTCCCAGAACCTGGCAGGTCAGCCGCGACACGCAGGCGAGCTTGCCATCCGCGCGGCGGATTTCCGTCTGCCAGACCTGAATCAAGCGCCCCGTATGCAGCGGGCGGCAAATGGCTGTGACGCGCTCGCCCAGCTTCACGCCGGCGACATGGTTGGCGTTGACCTCGATGCCGACGCAGTGCTGGCCCTCGGGCAGGGTCATGAAGCAGGCGATGCTGCCCAGCGTCTCCGACAATACCACCGAGCAGCCGCCGTGCAGCAGCCCGAAAGGCTGGGCGTGCCGCGCATCGACCGGCATCTCGGCGACCAGGGCGTCCTTGAGGATTGCCGTCACGCGGATGTCCAGCAGGCCGGGCATGCAACTGTCCAGCCTTGCATTCACCGCCTCGATGGTCGCCAGGCGCCGCCACAAAAACACGCTGCTCTCCTCCGGGCTCTCCTCCGGGCTCTCCTCCGGGCTCTCCTCCGGCGCAGTCACGCGCGCAGCCGCCGCAACGTCAAGCCGCCACTGGCCGAAAGCCGCATCCAGCGCGCCAGCATCAGCCCCGCCACCAGCAGGATGCCCACTGCCAGGCCGACCCAGATGCCCACCGCGCCGAAGCCGCCCCACAAAGCGAGTGTGATGCCGAGCGGCAGCCCCACCACCCAAAAGCCGAAGCCCGCCAGCAGCATCGGCACCTGCGTGTCCTTGAGGCCGCGCAACGCCCCGCCCGCCACCGCCTGCACGCCATCTGCCAACTGGAACAGCCCCGCGACGACGATCAGCGAGGCGCCCAGCGCCGCCGTCTCCGCCGCGCCGGGATTCTCGGCGTTGAGGAACAGCCAGGCAAGCGGCACGGCGAAAGCCAGCAACGCGACGCAGGACAGCGCCATGAACCCCGTGCCGAGCCCGATGCCAATCCAGCCGGCCTGCGCGGCCTCCCGCAGCCGATTGGCACCCGCCATCAGGCCGACGCGCGCGGTGGCTGCCTGCGCGATGCCCATCGGCACCATGAAGGTCATGGAGGCGATCTGCATCGCGATGGCATGCGCCGCCACCGGCACCGCGCCGAGCCAGCCGATCGTCAGCGTCGCTGTGGCGAACACCCCGATCTCCAGCGCCATGGAGCCCGCGATCGGCAGGCCGATCCTCGCCACCTCACGCAGCCTTGCAGCATCGAAGCGCCAGAACCGGCCGAGGATGCGAAAGCGACGGAGATGCCGATCCCGCGCGATCAGGGCCAGTAGTCCGGCGAAGGCCGCGATGTTGCACACCGCGGAGGCGATGCCCGCCCCCACCACGCCGAGCGGCGGCACGCCCAAGCCACCCCAGATCAGCCAATAATTCAGCGGAATGTTCAGCGCGATACTGGCGAAGGAGACCACCAGCGCCGCTCGTGGCCGTTGCTCGGCGGCGAGGAAGCCGCGCAGCACGACGAAGGCGCAGAAGAAGGGTTGGCCCCACATCAGCGCGCGCACATAATCACCCGCCAGCACGGCCAACACCGGCTGTTGGCCGAGCGCGAGCAGCACGGTCTCGGTTTGCCACATCACCAGCCAGACCGGCAGGCAGATGCCAAGGCACGCCCAGAGCGCCGCCCGCACATCCCGACGCTGCCCGCGGACATGCCCGCGCCCGCGACCGCGCGTCTGGGCGCACATCGGCGCGGCGGCCAGCGCCAGGCCGAAGGCGGGGGCGAGGGCCGCAAAATAAAGATTGCCGCCGATGGTGGCCGCGGCCAGCGCCTCCGTGCTTACATGACCTAGGAACAACGCATCGGTCAGGCTCAATGCGAATTGGCTGAGGTTGGTTAGCACCAGCGGCCAGGCGAGCGCCAGTGTCAGCTGGGCTTCCGTGAGCCAGCCGCCGCGTCCTGCCGGTTGCTTTGCGATCGATCTATCCATGGCGCGGCTGTAGCCGAGGTCGTGTGATCGCGCACCCGCTGTTCAAGCAGCCCGGCCTATGGTGGCGCGCATTTGCTGGGTTATCCTACTCCCCAACGCCTGCCGGAGACGCCCTGATGCAACGCCGCCCGCTTCTCGCCGCCCCTGCGCTGCTCGCTATGGGAGTTGCACTGCCCGCCCTGGCGCAGACCAGCGCCCCCGCGATCGAAACCGAGGAGTTCATGGTTCCGGCCGCCGAAGGCCAGGGCGAGATCTTCCTGCGCTCCAAGCGCCATTCCGGGCTCGCTGCCTCGCCCGGGCGGACCTTGCTGTTCGTGCATGGCGAGACCTACCCGGCGCATACCGCCTTCGACCTGCCGCTCGGCGGCCTGTCCTGGATGGACTATATCGCCGGGCGCGGCTTCGACGTCTGGGTGATGGATCTGCGCGGCTATGGCCGCTCCACGCGCCCAGCCGCCATGGCGCAGCCGCCCGAGGCCAACCCGCCGGTGATGCGCGGCGAGGCCGCGGTGGCCGATATCGCCGCCGCAGCAGCCTTCATCCGCGCCCGGCGCGGCATCCCCCGCATGGTCCATATGGCGTGGTCCTGGGGCTGCTCGCTCATGGCGCGCTACACGACGGACAATCCCGGCACGGTCGAGCGCCTGGTGCTCTACGCGCCGCAATGGCTGCGCGAGGGGCCGAGCCCGGCCGCGGCGGGCGCCGCCGCGCTCGGCGCCTATCGTCTGGTGACGCAGGCCCAGGCGCGGGAGCGCTGGGTGAACGGCGTGCCTGACGCCGCGCGCGCCAACCTGATCCCGCCGGGCTGGTTCGAACACTGGGCCGGCGTCACCTGGGCGACCGACCCCGAAGGGCTCCGCCGCAACCCGGCCGCACTGCGCGCGCCCAACGGCGTGTTGGCTGACAGTGCCGAATATTGGCAGGCGGGGCGGCCTTTCTGGGACCCCGCGAAGGTCACCGTGCCGACGCTGCTGGTCGTTGCAGAATGGGACCGCGACACGCCGCCGAGCATGGCCACCACCGTCTTCCCGCTGCTGACGGCGAGCCCCGGCAAGCGCTGCGTCATCCTCGGCGAGGGCACCCACACCATGCTGATGGAACGCAACCGCGGCGCGCTGTTCCAGGCGGTCCAGGTGTTCCTGGAGGAAGGCGCGGCCTGAGACGCGCTGCGCAGGGATATTTTTTTGTTTGCATCCTCGGTGCGTTCCGAACGTTGAACACCTTGCGGCTGCCATGATGGCGGCAGCAGGCGTTCGAAACGCCGGCACCTGCCGGACACGACGGAAACATGCACATGACCCTGCTTCGCCGCTTGCTCCCGATCGCCGCCCTGGCCCTGCCCCTGCTGGCTGCAACTGCACCCGCCAAGGCGCAGGACCCTTCCTTTCGCCTGAACAACAGCACGGGCCAGACGATCAACGAGGTCTACGTCTCCTCCTCGCAGCAGCGCGACTGGGGTGCCGACCTGCTCGGCGCCGATGTGCTGCTGAACGGCAACACCCTGACGATCCGCATCCGGGACGGCCAGTGCCTGAACGATATCCGCGTGATCTATGCCAGTGGCCGTTCGCAGGAATGGCTGCAGCGGAACACCTGCCAGATCACCGACATCAACATTAACTGAGCGATTCGGTTGAGGCTTTTTCGCGCCCTCGGGCGCCGGGCGCCAGCATCCGCCGGCTTGGCTGCCGCGCCGACGCGCTGTTGCGACACTGCGGCGGTTCGTCTCAGCGCGGGGCCGCCCTTCGCGCCCCAAGCAGGGATCAGGCCGCCTGAGCGTCAAATCTGAAGCGGCAGGCGCACGCGGAAGGTGGCGCCGCCGCCCGGCGTGTCCTCGATGGCGATGGTGCCGCCATGTGCCTTGGCGATGGTGCGGCACAGCGCGAGGCCCACCCCGGTGCCCTCGCCCTCAGGCTTGGACGTGAAGAAGGCGTCGAAGACTTTTTCCCGCAGGGCAGCGCGAATGCCGGGACCATTATCGGCCACCCGCAACACCAGCCAGCCTGCTTCCCGCCCCACCGCCAATTCGATTCGCGGCGCCGAGGTGCCGGCTAGCGCGGTTCGCGCATTGCCCACCAGATTCGCCACCAGATGCGCCAATTGATCGGCATCGCCCAGAATCCTGGGCAAATCAGGCTCGATACGAACCGCCAGCGCCGCAGCGCCTACGCGCGGCAATTCGGAGGCGAGATCGAGCCCGGCCGCCACCGCCGCCGCCACCGCCACCTGGTCGCGCCGCGGCGGCTTCTGCCGCGCGCTGGCCAGCAGGCTCGCCACGATCCGTCCGCAACGCTCGGCCGCGAGCTGCACCTTCTCGGCCCGCAGGGCGAGCGGCGTGCCCTCGGCATCCTCCGCCAGCAGCAGCGCCTGCGCCGCCACCACGGCGAGCGGGTTGTTGATCTCATGTGCCACGCCCGCCAGCAGCGAGGCGATGGCGGAAAGCCGCTCGTTCTGCCGCAGCGCGTCGCGGCTGGCGCGCCGTGCCCGCTCGGCCTCACGCTCCGCTGTGGTCTCGCGATAAGTGTTCAGCAGCGTGCCATCGTCGAGGCGCTCCCGCCGCACGGCGATGCTGCGCCCGCCGGGCCGTTCCTCCTCGAAATGGCCGGCAGGCGCGGACATGATCGCGGCGACGCGCGTCTGCACGAGCGTTTCCTCGGGCTCGGCCGGATCCTCGGTGGCGTAGAGCTCCCGCCGGCGCAGCCGGTGGCGCACGAAATCAGCCAAATGGGTGCCCGGCCGGCCGAGTGCTTCGGGGAAGCCATACATCCGCAGGAAGCCGGCATTGGCGAGGACGATCCGCGCATCTGGGCCGACGATGTTCACCCCATCGGCGATGTTGGCGAGAATGGCGCGCAGATGTGCAGCCGCCGGATCAGCCATCCGCGGCGGGATCGAACATATAACCCATGCCGCGCACGGTGCGGATCACCTGCGGCTGGTCCGGCGTGACCTCCAGCTTCCGCCGCAACCTCGAGATTCGCACATCGATCGAGCGGTCGAACCGGTCAGCGCCCCGCTCATTCGCGAGTTCCAGCAGGCTCTCGCGCGACAGGGTGCGACCGGGGCGTTCGGCGAAGACCCTCAGCAAAGCGAATTCGGCGGCGCCGAGCGCAATCTCCTGC
>JBBSCP010000277.1:0-6453 GCA_038250135.1 Acetobacterales bacterium
CTCGCCACCGCCATTGCCGACGTGCTGGCGGATCCTGGACGCGCCAGGACGCTCGCCGAGGCCGGGCGCGCAGAGTTCGAGACGCACTACGCTGAGGCGCCGGTACTCGCCGCCTGGGCGCGCTTCCTCGACGATGCCGCCTGGTTCGCGAAGGCGCGCGGCTGATGTGTGGCATTCAGCCCAAGGCTGATCCGTCCGTCGCTCCGCCGAAGGCTGATCCGTACGTCGCTCCGCCGGAGGCTGATCCATGTGTGGCATAGCGGGACTTGCGCTGCGCCACGGGATGGTGCCGGACCCCGCGATCCTCGCCGCACTCGCCGCCGCATTGGGTCATCGCGGGCCGGATGGCGCGGGACAGCATGTGGCGGAGAATGTCGGCATCGCGCAGACGCGGCTTGCCATCATCGATCTCGTCACCGGCGACCAGCCGCTTTTTGCCGGCCCCCTCGCGCTGGTCGCGAATGGCGAGGTGTACAACTACGTCGAACTGCGCGCGGAGCATATGCTACCCTGCACGACTGGCAGCGATTGCGAACCGCCCTTGCACCTGTATCGCCGCGATGGCGTCGCCGGCTACGCGCAGGCGATGCGCGGGATGTATGCGGTGGCGCTGCATGATCGTGCGGCGCGGCGCCTCGTGCTGACGCGCGATCCCTTCGGCATCAAGCCGCTGTATCTCGCGGAGATCGAGGGCGGCATCGCCTTTGCTTCCGAACCGCAGGCGTTAATTGCCGCGGGGCTGGTGCAGCCGCGCGTGCGGCGCGAGGCGCGCGACGAATTGCTGCAGATGCAGTTCACCACGGGCGCCGAGACAATCTTCGAGGGCATCCGGCGCCTGCTGCCGGGCGAGACGGTGGTGATCGCCGATGGCGCGATCGTCGAGCGTCACCGTCGAGCCGCGCTGCCCGCGGGCGGGCCGGAGAACATCTCCGAGCAGGATGCGCTAACGCGACTCGACGCCGCGCTGGAGGACAGCGTGCGCGTGCACCAGCGCAGCGACGTGCCCTATGGGCTGTTCCTCTCGGGCGGCATCGATTCCGGCGTGGTGCTGGCGATGATGGCGCGGCTCAACACGCAGCCGGTGCGCGCCTTCACCGCCGCCTTCGACGTGCCCGGCGCCGCCGATGAACGCGCCGCCGCCGAAGCCGCGGCGCTGGCCGTCGGCGCGAAGCACACCACGCTCACCATCAGCGAGGCGGAGGTCTGGCGGCATCTGCCGCAGATCGTCGCCACGATGGACGATCCGGCCGCTGACTACGCCATCATCCCCACCTGGTTCCTCGCACGTCGCGCGGCGCAGGAGGTGAAGGTGGTGCTCTCCGGCGAGGGCGGGGATGAGCTGTTCGCCGGCTACGGGCGCTATCGCAGCGCGATGCGTCCCTGGTGGCTGGGCGGCCGTCAGCCGCGCGCCGCCGGCGCTTTCGACCATGTGCCGGACGTACTGCGCGAGGCACCGCGGCTCTGGCGCGATGGCATCGCCGCCGCCGAGGCTTCCAGCGCCACGCCGGGCCGCACGCGATTGCAGGCGGCGCAGGCGGCCGACATCGCCGATTGGCTGCCGAACGATCTGCTGACGAAGCTCGATCGCTGCCTGATGGCGCATGCGGTGGAGGGGCGCACGCCCTTCCTCGATGAGGCCGTGGTGGCGGCGGCGTTCCGCCTGCCGGATTCATTGAAGGTGCGGCATCGCACCGGCAAGTGGCTGCTGCGGCAATGGGCCGCGTCGCATGCGCCGGCGACGCGCCCCTTCGCGCCGAAACAGGGCTTCACCGTGCCTGTCGCGGCCTGGATCGGCGGCGTGGGCGAACGGCTGGGCAAGCTCGTCGCGGCGCAGGAGGGCGTCGCGGAAATCGCGAA
Organism: Acetobacterales bacterium; assembly: GCA_038250135.1. Lineage (GTDB taxonomy): Bacteria > Pseudomonadota > Alphaproteobacteria > Acetobacterales > Acetobacteraceae > Falsiroseomonas. The sequence goes on from JBBSCP010000277.1 coordinate 1,858, forward strand.
GCCAGATCGTGTGTTGGCGCTGTTTCGTGCGGCCGGCAGCGAGAAGCATCGCGGCTTCGCGGCCTGGCATTTGTTGTTCTACGCGCTGTGGCATCGTGCGCAGGTCGAGCGCCCCGCGCCGCGGGATCAAGGCGTGCGCCGCGTGCCCGAGGGCGATGTGTTCGAATTCCTGTCGTGAGAGGATGATGGTGATGGCCGGCTTCGATCTGGTGCTGCGTGGTGGCACGCTGGTGCTGCCCTGGGGCGAGACGCAGGCGGATGTGGGCGTGCGTGCCGGGCGCATCGTATCCATCGGCGGCCTCGCGCGCGCCGATGCGGCGCAGAGCATCGATTGCCGCGGGCTGCATGTGCTGCCCGGGTTGATCGACAGCCATGTGCATCTGCGCGAACCCGGCGACCCGGCTGTGGAGACCATCGCGACCGGCACGAAGGGTGCCATTCTCGGCGGCCTCACCGCGGTGTTCGACATGCCCAACACGAACCCCTCGATCACGACACGAGAGAAGATCGACTGGAAGCGCGACTTTATCGCCGGCCGCGCCTGGTGCGACATGGGCATGTATGTCGGCGCCGCGAAGTCGAACATTTCCGAATTGGCCGTTCTCGAAGCGCAGCCGAATGTCTGCGCCGTGAAGGTGTTCGCCGGTTCCTCGACCGGCGATCTTCTGGTGGAGGATGACGAGAGCCTGGAACGCGTGATGCGCAGCGGCCGCCGCCGCATCGCCTACCACTCTGAGGACGAGTATCGCTTGCAGGCGCGCAAGCCCGCCTACACCAGCGGCATGCCGCATCAGATGCATGCCGAGTGGCGCGACGTGGAATGCGCCGCACTCGGCACGCGCCGGCTGATGGCGATCGCGCGCAAGACCGGCCGGCCCGCGCATATCCTGCATGTCAGCACGGCCGAGGAACTCGAGTACCTGCGCGACTACCGCGACATCTGCACGGTGGAAGTGCTGCTCAACCACCTGACGCAGACGGACGAGGCCTATGATCGCCTCGGCGGCTATGCCGTGATGAACCCGCCGATCCGCGAGGCGCGGCATCTCGAAGCAGCGTGGCGCGCGGTGGCGGATGGCACGGTCGATACCATCGGCTCCGACCACGCGCCGCATTCCCGCGCCGCGAAGGAGCGCCCCTGGCCGGATGGCGCGGCGGGGCTGACCGGCGTGCAGACGCTGGTGCCGCTGATGCTCGACCATGTCAGCGCCGGGCGGCTCTCGCTCTCGCGCCTGGTGGATTTGATGTGCGCGGGGCCGGCGCGCGTGTTTGGCATGGTCGGCAAGGGGCGGCTCGCCGCCGGCTACGACGCCGACTTCACCGTGGTGGACATGCGCCGCACGCGCATGATCGAGGAAAGCTGGATCGTCTCGCCCTGCGGCTGGACGCCCTTCGCGGGGCATCGCTGCACGGGCTGGCCGGTGATGACGATCCTGCGCGGCACGCCGGTGATGCGCGAAGATGAGGTGCTGGGTGCGCCAACCGGCGTGCCTGTTCGCTTCGCGCCCTGACACCGCGTGAAGGCTTGGCAGTCAGCCAATTAACGCCAATCGGCCTTCGCCATCACATCCATCGCCCGAGTATCGGGCTCGATCGTTGCGCCGAGGCCTGGCGTGTCGAGGCTGGTGAGGTCAAGCACGCCCTCGTGGATCGCCAAGCGTGGCCCGCGCGACGTATCGGCGTAAAGCGTTCCATGCGCCTCGAGGAAGCGATACGCCTCGGCCTTCGGCCGGCCCGCAAAGCCATCGACGAAGTGATGCCCGTTGCGTTCGACATGCGGCAGGCCGAGCAGCGAGACCAGCGCCAGATCCTGCTGCACGCACACGCCAGCCAGTGTGGTGAGATCCTCCGCCGACATGAAGTAGCGCCCGCCACCCTCGGCTGCGTTCCAGGTGCGGCAGCGCGCGAGGTTGATCAGGCTGCGCCACACGCCTTTGCACGCCTTGGAGGAAACGCCCGCGTAGCCTAAGGCACGGCCGGTGACGAAAGCGTCGAGCGGGCCGTCGCTTTCGTCGATGATGACGGGCCGCTCGGCGGCAAGCGAGGCCATGGTGGTTTCCAGGGCGCGGGCGCGCTTCACCGGCTGTTCGATATAGAGGATCGAGGCGCAGAGGTTGCGCAGGCGCGGCTCCGCCTGCATCGCACGCCACAGGGCCAGCGCGCCTTGCGCGTCTTCGTATTGTTCGTTGCCATCGAGGCTGGCGTGGTAGCCGCCATGCAGCTTGTCGAGCACGCTAGCAATGCGCGAAAGGCGCTCGACATCCTGCGCGACGTTGCCGCCGACCTTCAGCTTCCAGTAGCGATGGCGATAGACGCCGACGATTTCCTCCAGCGTCTCCGGCAGCCCGTCGTCGACGCGGCTGTCCTGGTCCGAGGCAGTGATCGGATCGACGAGGCCGACCGTGTGCCGCGCGTGGATTTGCTGAAGCGGCACCAAGCTATCGAGCAGGCGCGCGAAGTTGAAGCCCGGCAGGTCCGGGATCACCGCATGCGGCGTCATGCCACCGATGTTCGCGCGCATGCCGGTCCAGAAGGACACGCCCTTCGCCTTCAGTACCGCATCGAGCATCGCGCGGTCGAGCAGCGCGCGGCCATAGCCGGCAACGAGCGGGTTCAGCGCCTCCCGCCCGCAGGCGGCGACATGGCCAGCGTAGCTATTGGCGAAATGGCCGAAGGCCGTATCGGCACCCGCGGCTTGCGTGACCTCGCAGGCAAGTTCCAGCGCGCGGCGAAGCTGGTGCTCGTTCTGCGCATCGCTGAGCTTCGGGTCCTTGTCGAACCACTTGGCGGCAAGCGTCTCGGCAGCGATGCCCCAGGCTTCGCGCCCGTCATCGAGGCGGATGCGCGCGCGGATCACCGCCTGGCGGCCCTGCGTGACCGTGATGACCCCAAAACGGAAGGGCAGACGCAGTGTGAAGGGCCATTCGAAGCGCTCGGTCTCGAGCAGCGTGAAACGGGGGGCATTCATTTCTCTAGCAATCCTCGAAGATAACCGATGGCGCGGGCGGCGCTGGTCGGGCCGTCGGGGTGGTAATCGAAGGGCTCGACGGCACACAAGCCGGCATAGCCTGTCTCGCGCAGCGCCGTAAAGATGGCGCCGAAACGATCGCTGCCCTGGCCGGGGCCACGGCGGTTACGATCGTTCAGATGCACATGCGCGATCCAGCCGCCCGGCACATGGTGGCGCAGCAGCGTCGCGGCGTCCTCGGCCTCGCCATTCCCGGCCGCACTCACGTCGAGCATGGTCTTGAGGCCCGGCACGGCCAGGCGGGCCACGATGTCAATCGCCTCCGCCACCGTGCGCGCCCAATTGGTCTGCCCGGCATCGAGCGGTTCGAGGCAATAGGTCAGGCCATGCTGTTCAGCCCAGGTGCCGGCCTGCGCCATCGCGGCCTCGGCGCGTGCCCCATCGCCATCTGCCGCGACCTGGCGCTGCTTTGGCGAACCATGCACCAGCAAGGTCGCGCCGAGATCGGCGGCGAGACCGATGAGACGTTGCATCACATCGAGCGTCCGCGTGCGGATCGCGGCATCTTCGGCGGTGACGGACAGCCCGGCGGGTGCGACGAGCAGCCAGTGCAGCGAGGTGATCGGCGCGCCTGCCTCGGCGGCGATGCGGCGCAATTCGGCGCGCCTTGCGGCGGGCAGCAGGTGCGGCGCCTCGGCATCCAGCGTGAAGGGCGCCACTTCCAACCCGTCATAGCCGAGCGCGGCGGCGAGCTTCGCCTGGCCAGCGAAATCGAGGCCGGCGACGACTTCGTTGCAGAGCGAGATGCGCATGCCGATATCCTTTTGCCGGCGCAGTTGGACGCGCGGCGCACGGCCTGTCCAGCCCTGACCGATCAGGGACGGCTCGGGTGGTCTTCAAGATGGCGGTACAACCCGGCATATCCGGCATTGCGGTTGAACCGGTCCATCTCGGCTGCGTGGGTTTGTCCTTCCCACAGCCGCGCCGCGACATTGCCGGCAGCCTCGCGCAGCGGCGCTTTCGGCCCACAGATAATCATGCACTGTTCGCCATCGCTGAAGCTCGCGCAGCGCGACTCTTCCTCTCGCATCGGCCGTCAGGGGGGGCGCCACACAAGGCTGGGCGGCGGCTCGCCCGGCTCCGGCTCGGATCCCTCAAACCCTTTCAAGCCGAATGCGGCAAGCGCACTAGGGCGTGTTGAGAATCAGGGGATTCCATCTGCTAAGGCGGTCGTGATTCAAGCTCCGAAAGGAGTTTAAAGATGGCGCCGTTTTGCTTCGGCAAACCTATCGACCCTGGTCGGACGGGTGGCGACGGCCATTTGTGCACGGAAGCGGTGCTGTGGATTGCGCCTCGGAACGTGTCAACGACAATGAGACAGCCGGTCTGCGAGATTAGGCTTGGACTTGGAGCTTCTGTGCTGGCGGATTGATCCAGACGGCGGTGGGCTTTTGGGGTGGCTGAGGGGCCTTATTGACGAAGCGGTGTGGATTGTCGCGGAAGGCGCGATCGAGGATCTTCTGGCGTGTGGCGTGGACCTCGTCGGCTTGGCCGTAGTGGACCTGGTCGGGGGTCATCAGGCCGATGCCCAGATGGTGGTGGTCCCGGTTGTACCAGTCGAAGAAGGC
>JBBSCP010000278.1:0-6441 GCA_038250135.1 Acetobacterales bacterium
ATATCGGCCTCGGTCGGCACGCGGCCGGTGCCGATGGCCCAGACCGGCTCATAAGCAACCACCCCCTCGAAGCCATCCGGCAGCGACCCGGCCAGTTGGCGACCAACCACGGCCTCGGCCTGCCCGGCGAGCCGCTCGGCCTCCGTCTCGCCGACGCAGACCACGGGTATCAGGCCGGCGGCCAAGGCGGCGACAACCTTGGCGCGCACCAAGGCGTCGGTCTCGGCATGGTCGGCGCGGCGCTCGGAATGGCCGAGGATGACATGGCTGGCGCCAGCATCGGCCAGCATGGGGGCGGAGACGTCGCCGGTATGCGCCCCCTTCGGTGCTGCATGGCAATCCTGGCCGCCGACTGCCACAGCCTCGCCGCGCAGCGCCTGTGCGACGCTGACCAGATGCAGGGCGGGCGGGCAGACCAGCAGATCAACCTTCAGGCCCCCCACCCCCGCCGCCACGTCGCCAGCAAGCGCCAGCGCCTCGGCCAGGGTGCCGTGCATCTTCCAATTGCCCGCGATCAGCGGCCTCACGCCGGGCGTCATCGGCTGCTCCCCCATCCTACCAAGGCGGCGGTAGCAACGCGGCCCACCCCTGGCAAGCATGCCAATTCTCGGCTACCCCGCCATGATGATCACCTGGTTTCGCCAACTCGCCCGGACCTGGTTCGCCAAGGTCCTGTTCGTGCTCCTCATCATCTCCTTCGCGATCTGGGGGATCGAGGACGTCGTGCGCAACATCTGGCAGGAGACTGCCGTGGTCCGCATGAAGGGTGGCAACATCGAGGTGCCGGAGGCCCAGATGGCGGCGCGGCGCGAGTTGCAGCGCATCCAGCGCCAGCTCGGCCCCTCCTTCGAGCCGGACGAGACCATCCGCCGCGCCATCGCCGGGCAGGCGGTGGAGACGCTGATCGGCGAGCGCGCCCAGCGCGCCGAGGCGGAGCGAATGAGCCTCGCCACGCCCGAGGCGCTGATCCGCGAGTATGTGCTGGCCATCCCAAGCTTCCAGGTCGGCGGTCGCTTCTCCCGCCCGATCCTCGACCAGTTCCTGCGACAGAACGACATGACCGAGCCGCAATTCCTGCTGCTGGTGCGCGACGACCTGCAGCGCATCCAGCTGCTTGGCGCCGTGCGCGCCGGTGCCGTGGCGCCGGACCTGCTGGCCAGCGCCCTGGTGCGCTATGAGCAGGAGAGGCGCATCGCGCAGGTCGCGGAATTTCCGCTGGTTGAGGCGCCTGAGCCCACACCGCCGACACAGGCGCAACTTGAACGCTTCCACGCCAATAATCCCGCGCAATTCTCCATCCCCGAACTGCGCGAGGCGCGCCTCGCCGTGCTCTCGGCCGAGACGCTGGCCGACCAGATCGAGGTCTCCGACGAGGATGCCCGCGCCGCCTTCGAGGCCCGTCGCGCGCAGTTCGAAACGCCCGAGCGGCGCGACCTGCAACAGGCCCTGATGCCGACCGAGGAGGCCACGCGCATGCTGGCCGCAACCTGGGCCGCCAACCCCGACTTTGCCGCCCTCCAGGCCGCCGCCACCGCGTCCGGCGGCGGCGCGCTGGCGCTGGGTGACCTGGCGCGCGCCGATTTGCCGGTGGAAGCCCTGGCAGCAGCCGCCTTCGCTGCGCCGATGGGTGGCCTCACGCCGCCGGTTCGATCGCCCTTCGGCTGGCACGTCATCCGCGTGGCCAGCATCACCCCCGGCACGATTGCCGATTTCGCGACGGTGGCCGAGCAGCTCAAGCGCGAAGTCCGGCTCGAGCGCGCGGGCGACATGGCCTTCGATCGCGCCGCCAAGGTGGAGGACGCGATTGCCGGCGGCGCCACGCTCGATGAGGCAGCGCGCCGCTACGGCATGGTCCTCACCGAATTGCGCGTGGACAGCCAGGGCCGCGACGCGCAGGGCCTGCCGGTGCCCCTGCCCTTCCCCGAATCGGCGCGCCCCGAAGTGCTGCGCGCCATCGCCACCGCCGAGCTCGGCCGGGCGCCGCGTCTGGCCGAGATGCGCCAGACCGACGCCTTCGTCGCCGTGGAGTTGCGCGCCATCACGCCGCCCGTGCTCAAGCCGCTCGCCGATGTGGTTGAGGATGTGCGCCAGTCCTACGTCACCGAGGCGCGTCGGCGTGCCCAGGAGGAACGCGCCGCCGCCCTGCTCGGCGCCGTGCGCGGCGGCACGACGCTCGCCGCCGCCGCCGAGGCCGCGGGCGTGCCGAGCGAGCGGCTCGGCCCCTTCGGCCGCCAGCCGGAACAGGGCGCGCCGGGGCTGGGCATCCCCGCCGAGCTGCTGCCGGCGCTGTTCGCCACCCCGGTCGGCCAGGCGACGATGGTGCCGACGCGCGCCGGCTTCGCTGTTGGCCAATTGCTGGAGGTGGTCGCAACGGACCCTGCCGCCGATCCCACCGCCCTGGCCAATGCCCGCCGCGCCGCCCAGGCGCAGTCGGCCGAGGATCTGGAGGCGCAATTCGCCGCCGCCATGCGCGCCCGCGCCGCGCCGCGCCTGAACCCCGAGCTGATGCGGCAGGCGATGCCGTGAGCGCGGCTGAAGCGGGCTTCTGCGCCGGGCTCGAAGCCGGGCAGGGCCAGGTCCTGTTCCGCGAACGGGTGGCCGATCTCGACACGCCGGTCGGCGCCTTCCTGCGCCTCGCGCAGAACCGGCCCAACGCCTTCCTGCTGGAGAGTGTCGAGGGCGGCGCGGCCCGCGGGCGCTACTCAGCCATCGGGATGGAGCCCGACCTGATCTGGCGCTGCCGTGGCAGCATGGCCGAGATCAACCGTCACGCGCTCACCGCCCCACACGCCTTCACGCCCGAGCCACGCCCACCGATGGAGAGCCTGCGCGCCCTGGTCGCCGAGTGCCGGATGCCGGTACCGGCCGGGCTGCCCGCCATCGCGGCCGGCATCTTCGGCTATCTCGGCTACGACATGGTGCGCCATATGGAGCGCCTGCCGGACACCAACCCCGATGTGCTGAACATCCCCGAAGGCGTGATGATCCGCCCCACGCTCGTCGCCGTCTTCGACCATGTGCGCGACGTGCTGATGCTGGTGACCACGGTCTGGCCCGAGCCCAACCCGAACGCCAACCTCGACGTTCAGGCGGCCTGGGAGCAGGCGCAGGCCCGGCTCGACGAGGCCGAGGCGGCTCTGGATCGCCCTTTGCCCCGCCCTGCCCCACCCGCGACCTTGCCGGCGCCACCCGCGCCGACCTCCAACTTCACGCCGGAGGCGTTCAAGGCGGCGGTACTGCGCGCGAAGGAGTACATCGCGGCCGGCGATGCCTTCCAGGTGGTGCCCTCGCAGCGGTTTTCGGCGCCTTTCGGCCTGCCGCCCTTCGCGTTGTACCGCGCCTTGCGCCGGCTGAATCCCGCGCCCTACCTGTTCTATTTCGACGTCGGCGGCTTTGCCCTGGTCGGCGCCTCGCCAGAGATCCTGGTCAGCGTGAAGCATGGCGAGGTGAAGCTGCGCCCACTCGCCGGCACCCGCCCGCGCGGGGCGACGCCTGAGGAAGACCAGCGGCTGGAACGCGAATTGCTGGCCGACCCCAAGGAATTGGCCGAACACCTGATGCTGATCGACCTCGGCCGCAACGATGTCGGCCGGGTGGCCGAGATCGGTTCGGTGCGTGTGACCCAAAAATTCCAGGTCGAGCGCTACAGCCAGGTCATGCACATCATGAGCGAGGTGGTCGGCCGGCTGCGCCCGGGCCTGACCGCGCTGGACGCGCTGGCGGCGGGCTTCCCGGCCGGCACACTGTCGGGTGCACCAAAGGTGCGGGCGATGCAGATCATCGAGGAGCTCGAACCCTCCCGCCGCGGCGTCTATGCCGGTGGCGTCGGCTATTTCGGCGCCGATGGCGACATGGACATCTGCATCGCGCTGCGCACTGCGCTGGTGAAGGACGGCGTGATGCACGTGCAGGCCGGCGCCGGCGTGGTGGCCGACAGCGACCCGGACGCCGAATTCACCGAGACCCAGCAGAAGGCCCGTGCCCTGTTCCGCGCCGCCGAAGAAGCGGTGCGCTTCGCCGCCCAGCGGCGCTAAGTCCCGCTATCCGGGCTTCCTGAAAAACGCATCCGCGGTACTACGATGCACATCGAGCTTGGCCGCCGCGGCCTCGGCGCGAATGATCTCTGCCCGCAGCGTCCCGATATAGGCGCTTAGCTCCGCCACATCCCACCGGTCCAGTGCCGGCGGGGTGAAGTGGCGGGGCGGGCGGGGCAGGTCGTCGTCGGTTTCTCGGGCCATAAGTTGTCCTCGCCATGCTCCGGGCTTTGACCATAGCCCAAGCGCTCTCTATATCCGACGCAGACGCGGCGCGGGCGCCCCGGCGGACCAGTATGCTTGCCTCCAGGCCGGCGACGACGCCCCGGCGGCGGCCGCCCACCCGACCAAAGGGACCACCATGAAGACCCCGCTGATGCCCAAGGCCACCGCCGTGTGGCTGATCGAAAAGACGTCCCTGTCCTTCGAACAGGTCGCCGACTTCGTCCATATGCATCCGTTGGAGATCCAGGCCATCGCCGATGGCGAGGTGGCGCAGGGCATTGTCGGCTACGACCCGATCGCCAATGACCAGCTGACGCGCGAGCAGATCGCACGGTGTGAGGCCGATCCCGCGGCGCGACTCGTCTTGACTGAACGGCCGATACCGGCGGGCAAGCGCAGCAAGGGTGCGCGTTACATCCCCGTGGCCAAGCGGATCGAGCGGCCGGACGCCATCGCCTGGTTGCTGCGCAACTACCCGCAGCTGAGCGACGCGCAGATCGTGAAGCTGCTGGCGACCACCAAGGAAACCATCGCCAAGGTGCGCGACAAGACGCACCCGAATACGGCAACCATCAAGCCGCGGGACCCGGTGACGCTCGGCCTGTGCACCCAGACGGCGCTGAATGAGGCGGTGGGCATCGCCATGCAAAAGCATGGCGGCGGGCCGGTTCCGCCGCCGCTGGCAGCCAACGAGGACGCAGCCTGACAAAAAAAGGGCGACGGCCTTCTGACCGCCGCCCCGGATTTCAGTGGGTCTGAGGACGGAGCCTCTCCATTTCCTCCTTGAGACGTAGTTTCTGCACTTTCAGCTTCGCCAACGCGGCCGTATCCGGTCTGGGGCGTCCATCCTCCTCGGCGATCCGGGTCTCCAGATGGGCGTGCCGTTCCTTGAGGGAGCGGAGGCGAGCGATCTGAGCCATCAGCAGGATTTCCCTTGCGGTTGCGCGGGCGCCGCGACTGGCGGGACGCACCCGGCCGAAACCGGGGCGCCCCCTTTCGGTGAGCGCCCGCAACCCGATACTACGCCTCTGTGACAACGGATTCAGCAGGAAAATTCTGCCGGGTTCGTGAGGAACGGTTGACTACACCAGCCCCGCGTGAAGCAGATCGTGCAGGTGGAGAATCCCCACTGGCCTTCCCTCGACCACCACGAACAGGCTCGTGATTCGCTTCTCGTTCATGATGCCGAGCAGATCGGCGGCGAGCGATTCCGGTGCCGCGGTGCGCGGCGCCCGCGTCATCGCCTGGGCCACCGGCTGGTCCATCGCAACACCCTTCTGAAGGGCGCGCCGCAGATCTCCATCGGTCAGCACGCCCGCCAGCGCGCCGGTCAAATCCACCACGCCTGCCACGCCGAAGCGACGGGAGGTCATCTCCACCACCGCCTGGGCGAGCGTCGCGTCGAGGGAAACCAGTGGCAGTTCGGCCGGGCCGTGCATGAGGTCCCGCGCGCGCTTCAGCCGTGCGCCGAGCTTCCCGCCCGGGTGGAAATCGCGGAAATCCGCCGGCGAGAAGCCGCGCGCCTCCAGCAGGCACATCGCCAGCGCATCGCCAAGCGCAAGCTGCATTGTGGTGCTGGTGGTGGGTGCGAGCCCGTTCGGGCAGGCCTCGGCCATGCGCGGCAGGGTCAGGCAGAGGTCGGCGGCACTGCCCAGCGCGCTTTCGGGGCGGGAGGTGATGGCGATCAGCTTCACGCCGAAACGCCGCGTATACGCGATCATGTCGGCCAGTTCCGGCGCCTCGCCGGACCAGGACAGCGCCAGGACAGCATCCTCCCGCGCGATCATGCCAAGGTCGCCATGGCTGGCTTCGGCCGGATGGACGAACAGCGCCGGCGTGCCGGTGGAGGCCAGCGTCGCGGCGATTTTTCGCCCGACATGGCCGGACTTGCCCATGCCGGTCACCACCAGGCGCCCGCCCGGCTCCAGCAGCAGGGCGACCGCTTCCAGCAGCGTATCGCCCAGCGCGCCTTCGAGGGCGGCATGCAGCGCGTTCAGCCCCGCCGCCTCGAGCGCCACGGTGCGCAGCGCGGTGTCGCGGCGTTCGGATTGGCTCACGCCAGCATCTCCCGCGCCCGGATGAGGTCCTCCGGTGTATCGACGCCGAGCGGCACGTCCTGCACCGCGATGGCGTCGATTCGCATGCCGGCCTCCAGCGCGCGAAGCTGTTCAAGCTTCTCCCG
>JBBSCP010000279.1:0-6420 GCA_038250135.1 Acetobacterales bacterium
CGCCTGGAACGGCGTCTATGCCCCCGCCGGCACGCCGGTCGCTGCGATCCGCCCGATTTCCGAGGCGGTGGCGGCCGCGGTGCGCGAACCCACGACCAAGCAGCGCCTTGCCGCCGCCGGGGTCGATATCTTCGAAGACACCTCGCCAGAGGCGCTGGCGACGCATTTGCGCCTCGAAGTGGCGAAATGGGGCGAGCTGGTGCGCAGCCTGAACCTCCGCACCGGGTAGCGAATGGGCGGAAGTGATTGAACGCCCCCGATTCGCACTTCGCAAATCGGGGCAACAACGCCCCCCAAGCGCCTCATATGTGTAACTGCGACGCAAACGGGCTTCGCCCTGCACGGGGCGGCGGCTATAGACGAGGGGAAGGCGCGGTCCCCCGCCGCGCCACGTGCCCCAGACCGAGAAATCCCCGCCGCGATGTCCGCCGCGCCCAGCCCCCCCGCATCCCGCCTCGAGCCCTTCCGGCTGCGCGGCGCCAATTTCAACCTGCTGGTGCTGCGCCTGCTCGACCATCGAGCGGAGGCGGTGGTGCCCGCACTCGGCGATCAATTTCGCCGCGCGCCCGGGTTCCTGCGCTTTGCGCCGGTGGTGATCGGGCTCGACGACATCTCGGCGCGGCCGAACGAGGTCGATTTCGCCGCGCTGATCGAGGGGCTGCGCCAGATCGAGATCGTGCCGATCGGCACCACCGGCGGCACGCCGGAGATGAAGGTCGCTGCCCAGGGTGCGGGCCTGCCGCCGCTGCGTGCCGTGATCGGGCGCGAGGGTGCGGCTGCCGACCAGCCCGTCGCTTCACCCTCGCCGGTGGCCGCCGCGCCGGCGCCCGAGCCGATGCCCGAGGGCATCGCCAAGCCCGCCATGGTCATCGACCAGCCGGTGCGTGCCGGCCAGCGCATCTGGGCGCAGGGCTGCGACCTGGTCGTGGTCGGCACCGTCAATCGCGGCGCCGAGGTGATCGCGGATGGCAACATCCACGTCTATGGCCGCCTGCTCGGCCGCGCCATCGCGGGCGGGCAGAGCCATGCGGCGGCGCGCGTCTTCGCCAGTCATTTCGACCCCGAACTCGTCTCCATCGCCGGCTACTACGCGGTGAAGGAAGGGCTCGGGGAGGCGCCCATCGGCAAGCCAGTTATGGCCCGGCTGGTGGGTGAGCATATGCGTTTCGATCCGCTCGGCTGAGAGTTTGCGCATGAATGACCGCGCGCCGCCTCAGTCGCAGCGAACAACGCCCCCACGGGCGTTCAGGCGCAAGTTCGATTTCTTTTTCGGTCCTGACGCTTAACGCGGCGCCGGGCAACGAATTTCAACAGGGGGTCAGCATGGCGGAAGTCATCGTCGTCACATCGGGCAAGGGGGGCGTGGGCAAGACCACCTCCTCCGCCGCCTTCGCCACCGGTCTCGCGCAGGCGGGCAAGAAGACGGTGGTGATCGATTTCGACGTCGGCTTGCGCAACCTCGACCTCATCATGGGCGTCGAACGTCGCGTTGTGTTCGACATCGTCAACGTCATCAGCGGCGAGGCGCGGCTGAACCAGGCGCTGATCCGCGACAAGCGCGTGGACATGCTGCAGATCCTCCCCGCCAGTCAGACGCGCGACAAGGATGCGCTGACCAAGGAGGGAGTGCAGAAGATCATCGAGGAGCTCTCGGCCGACAACGACTACATCGTCTGCGACAGCCCCGCGGGTATCGAGAAGGGCGCGCTGATGGCGCTCTACTTCGCCGACCAGGCGATCGTGGTGACGAACCCCGAAGTCAGCTCGGTGCGCGACAGCGACCGCATCCTCGGCGTGCTGCAATCAAAGTCCAAGCGCGCCGAGGAAAAGCGCGCCCCGGTACGCGAGCATCTGCTGGTCACGCGCTACGACCCGGTGCGCGTCGAACGCGGCGAGATGCTGAAGCTCGAAGACATCCGCGAGATCCTGGCCATCCCGCTGCTCGGTGTTATCCCCGAGAGCGAGAGTGTGCTGAAGGCGTCCAATACCGGCAATCCGGTGATCATGGATGCCGAAAGCGCCGCCGGGCAGGCCTACAAGGATGCCGTCTCGCGCTTCCTCGGCGCGAAGGTGGAGCATCGCTTTATCGAGCCCGAGAAGAAGGGCTTCCTCAAGCGCTTGTTCGGCGGGAGGGCAGCGTGATGAGCTGGCTCGACATCTTTCGCAGCCGCAAGCCCGCGGGCACGGCGAACGAGGCGAAGGAACGCCTGCAGATCGTGCTGTCGCATGAGCGCATCGGCCGCACGCGCGAGGATTTCCTCCCCAAGCTGCAACAGGAAATCGTCGCCCTCGTGGCGCGCTACGTGGCGATCGACCCGAACCGCGTGAATGTCTCGGTGGATCGCGGCGGCGACATGTCCACGCTCGCCATCGAGATCGACCTGCCGGGGCCGAATGCGAGTGGCGCGCGGGTGATCGGCGCGAACTGAAAGGTGGGGGCGCACGCCCCCATCGCTCTCAGATTTCCCACTGGAAGCCATCGACGATGATGTGCTGGCCGGTGATGAAGTTCGGTTCGCCGCTGGCCAGGAAAGCTACCACGCGCCCGACATCGGCAGGCTTGCCGACGCGGCCGAGCGCGATCTTCTTCGCGAATTCGGCGCCGCGTGAGCGGGTGAGCGTATTGCCGAGCTCGGTCTCGATGATGCCGGGGCACACCGCGTTGACTGCGATCTCGGGGCCGAGTTCCTTGGCCAAAGCGCGCGTCATGCCCAGGATGCCGGCCTTGGCGGCGGCATAGGCGAATTTCGACACGGCACTGGTGACGCCGCCGGTATGCGCGTTGAGCGAGGACATGCTGACGATCCGCCCGCCGCCGCCATGCTGTGCGATGGTTTGGCGCATCAGCGGCACGAAGGCCTGGATGTAGTTGAAGCAGGATTTCAGGTTGATCGCGATGGTGCGGTCGAAGGCCTCCTCCGTGCAGTCGAGGATGCTGGCCGGGTTTGATTTTCCGGCGTTATTCACCAGCGCATCGCAGCGCCCCCAGGCGGCGCCAACCTCGGCGGCGATGGCATGGGCGCGCGCATGCCCCGCGACATCGGCTTCGAAGATCAGCGCGCGGGCGCCCAATCCTTCCAACTCGGCCTTGGTGCGCTGCATCTCCGGCACCAGCAGATCGACCAGCACGAGGTCGTGCCCGGCCTCGGCCAGCGCATGCGCGCAAGCACGCCCGATGCCTCGTGCCCCACCGGTTACAACCGCCACCTTGCGTTCGCTCATCGCCATTTCCTTCTGGGTGTTGCGCGGTGGACAACATGGCGCGGATGCGCACATTGGGCGATGGCTCAACCTTGCGGAGAACACCCATGCGCACCCAGGTCGGCATCATCGGCGCCGGTCCGGCGGGGCTGCTGCTCTCACACCTGCTGCACCTCGCCGGCATCGACAGCGTGGTGCTGGAAGCGCGCTCGCGCGGCTATGTCGAGGAACGCGTCCGCGCGGGGCTGCTCGAACAGGGCAGCGTCGATACGCTGACCGAGGCGGGAGTGGCGGATCGGCTGCACGCGCAGGGCCTGGCGCATCAGGGGATCGAGTTGCGCTTCGCGGGCGTGGGCCACCGCATCCCGCTCACCGAACTGACCGGCAAGGTCGTGACCATCTACGGCCAGCAGGAGGTGGTGAAGGACCTCATCGCCGCGCGCCTCGCGGCCGGCACGCGCAGTGGCAATCCGCCGATCCTGTTCGAGGTCGCCGACGTCGCCTTGCATGACGTGACCAGCGCCAACCCGCGCATCAGCTTCACGCAGGAGGGCGTGGCACAGGTGCTGGATTGCGCCTTCATCGGCGGCTGCGACGGCTTCCACGGCATCTGCCGCGGCGCCATTCCTTCCGAGATCGTGCGCCTTTACGACCGCATCTACCCCTTTGCCTGGCTTGGCATCCTGAGCCGTTCCAAGCCGGTGTCGGAGGAGCTGATCTACGCGCGGCATGAGAACGGCTTTGCGCTCGCCACCATGCGCAGCGAGTCGGTGAGCCGCCTTTATCTGCAATGCGCACCGGACGAGAACCTCGACGAATGGCCAGATGCGCGAATCTGGGAGGAACTGCACAAGCGGCTCGGCTGTGGCGATGCGTTGCAGCAAGGGAAAATCTTCCAGAAGGGCGTCACCGCCATGCGCAGCTTCGTGGTGGAGCCGATGCGCCATGGCCGGCTGTTCCTCGCCGGCGACGCCGCGCATATCGTGCCGCCCACGGGCGCGAAGGGCATGAACCTCGCCATCGCCGACATTCGCGTGCTGGCGCGCGGGCTGGAGCAGTTCTTCAAGCGCGGCGAGACCGATCTGCTCGACCGCTATGGCGAGATCTGCCTGCGCCGCATCTGGAAGGGCCAGCGGTTCAGTTGGTGGATGACCTCGATGCTGCATCGCTTCGATGGCGATGACCGCTTCGAACACCGCGTGCAGGTGGCGGAGCTGGACTACGTCAGCACGTCCAAGGCCGCGATGACGACGCTGGCGGAGAACTACGTCGGCCTGGCCTACGAGGTCTGAGCGCCTGCCAGGATCGCCTCGACTATCTCCTGCACCTCCAGCGCCTCGCGCAGCGTGGCGAGGTCCACGCGCTCGCCGCGCGTCAGCGCCGCGAGCTTGTCGAGTTGCCCGCGCAGCACCATCGGGCGCATCTCTGCGTTGGGCAGCGCGTCGGGCGCGGTGTGCCAGCTGCCATCGGGCGCCTGGCGCTCGGCGATCGACCAGTCGCGCAGCCTGATGGCGCCGCCCTCGGCTTCGAGCCGCCATTCGTTCAGCTCATCGCGATCCGTGGTGCCGACCGAGCCCGTGATGCTCACCGGCACGTCGCCGGCGGTGAGGCTGGCCACGATGGCGGTCTCGGCGCCCGCGCCGGTCGGGTAGGTTGCGTAGCCCTCCAGCAGGACCAGCGGCCCAAGCTGGCGGCGCGCCAGGAACAGGAAGTGCGACAGCACCTCGCGCGTGAAGCCGCCCTCGGCGCGCTGGCCGAGCCAACCCGCGGCCGCGCTTTGCCAGCCGCGCGGCCAGGCGGCGAATCGCGCTTCGATGGTGAGCGCGCGCGGAGTACCGAGGGCCTCGCGCCAAGCCGCGAGCTGCGCGACGGCGGGGGAGGAGGCCATGGGGAAGTTCACCGCCGCGCGCTCACCATGCGCTTCGGCGGCGGTGACGAAGGCCCGTGCGGCGGCGAGGTTCTCGGCCAGCGGCTTCTCCAGCAAAACCGCCCTGTTCGCCGCGAAGCCCGCCCGCGCATAGAGCAGGTGGGATGCGGGGGGCGTTGCGACATAAAGCGCATCGCAGCCGGAGATCACGTCATCCGGGCTGCTCATCATCTTGAGCTCGGGCACCACGGCGGCCAGCCTGTCGGCAGCCTCGGGCGCCGGGTCCCATATGCCGGCGACTCGGATCACCGACGAATCATGCGCCAGCGCGGCGCGCAGCAGGCGCTCGCCCATGATGCCGAAGCCGATCACGCCAAGAGCCACTGTCATCCACGGATTCCAAAAGACATCGGCATGGTTCTACGCCCCTGGCGCGCCGCGCGCACCCTGGCGCAGGAACACGCCCGCCGAGATGCAGGCCAGCAACGCGCAGGCGGCGAGGAAGGGCAGCAGCCAGCTGCCCGTCGCGCCCACGGCGAGGGCAAAGGCCGTCGGTGCCGAGAGGTAGCCCAGGAAGCACAGCAGGATGGCGCCCGAGCTCGCCTCCGCCACGCGATCCGCCGGTACGACGCGCGCCACCTCGGCCAGGAAGATGCCGTTCCAGGAGGCCGCGGTGAAGCCCGCACCCGCCGCCAGGAGCAAGGTCACGGCAAAAGGCGCACCGGGGCCGAAGATCACCCATAGCGCCGTAAGCCCGGCCGCCACCATGCCATGCAACGACAGGGAGCGCGTGGCGTCGCCCATCCGGTCCGCCGCCCAGCCCAGCGCGAGCCGGCCGACCACGCCGGCCACCAGCATCACGGCAAAGACCGTGCCGGCGGCGGGCAGGCTCATGCCGTGGCGTTCCACCAGCCAGGTGGCGGTGAAGCTCATCAGGCTGCCTTGCAGCGCGGCGAAGGCGAAGGCCTGCAGACAAAGCGGCGGCAGGACCGGCGACAGCCGCAGGGTCATCAGCGGTATGGCCAGCCGGCGCCAGCGAAACCCCTCGGATAGGGGGCGGGAGGGGTCGCGGTCCGCATCCAGCCCCGCGCGCAGCCCCTGCATCGCGACGATGGCAATAAGCGCGACGCCGACGCCGGTCAGCAGCGCCGCCTGCCAGCCATAGATTGCCGCCATCGGCGCCGCGACCAACCCCGCCAGCGCGCCCCCGGCCGGGGCGCCGGCCTGCTTGACCGAGAAGATCAGCACCCGATGCCGTGGCGGCGCCGTGGCTTGCAGGATGCGGCGGCCCGCCGGCCCGGTCGGCCCGTAGCCGATGCCCATCAGCACCGCCGCCAGCGGCAGCGCCCATA
>JBBSCP010000280.1:0-6395 GCA_038250135.1 Acetobacterales bacterium
AGGGTCAGCACGCCAAGGATGCCGAAGATGGCGCTTTCGCGCATGATGATCTCCCAGCGATACAGCGCATAGGCCAGGAACTGGCCATAGAGCCGCGGCACGGTTTCATAGGCGTAAAGGTTAAGCCCGCCCGGCGCGTCAGGCCGATAGGGCAGCGCATCGGCGTGGCGGCCGAGAAGATAGCCGATGATGCCGCCATTGTGCAGCGCCAGCGCGATCGCGGCCGGCAGCATGGAGGGCCCGAGCGTCTGCAACAGGACATAGGCGAGCATGTATTCGGGCGTGGAGCGCAGCACCACCAGTGCCACGCGCCCCAGCGGCTGCCCGATGCGGCCAGCGAAGCTGCGGCAGACCAGCGGAAAGACCAGCAGTGCCAGGATGGCGCTGGCTACCAGCGCGATCTGGGAGAGGATCAGCGTATTCACCACGCCGGGCAGCGCCTGCGTGTACAGGATCGCCCACAGCCAGGAGGCCAGGGCCACCCAGCTGGCGGGATCCCCGAGGTCCGCATTGCGCAACGGCCGTGGCACGATGTCGGTGCCCAGGAAGCGCGCCATATTCGACCAGATGCTATCGCCCGCGATCGGCTCGGTCAGCCACAGGATCGCCAGAACGCTGCCGGCCAGCAGGAAGGGCAGCGTGGCCGGGCGCACCCAAAGCCGGCGCGTGCCGATGAGGAGGTAGAAGACCAGTACCAGGGCCGCGGCCTCGGCATATCGCCCCTGGCGAAAGTAGGTTTCCAGCTCGAACCCCATGGTTGGCAGGCCGATGAAGCCCAGCACCAGGGTCGAGCGCATGCCGCATTCGAAACGGTAAAGCAGGTAGGTGCCGAAGGGCCCGGCGAGGACCGGGATTCGCGCATAGGCGAAGCGGGAGACCGTGTCGGTGCCCGCCGGCAGGACGCGGTCGGCGGCCAGATCGGCTTCCTCGATGATCTCGGAGAACACCTTGGCGAAAATGCCCGCATAGGGGATGGCGATGGCCAGGATGCCCGTGAGCGGTGACAGCCCCGTCACCTGGATCAGCAGCAGCGCCCAGAACAACTCATGCACCGAGCGCATCGAAGCCGCCAGCGCGCGCACCGCGCGGGAGCGGGCGAAAACCAGCGCCAGCAAAAGTCCTGCCGCCGCACCAGAGGCCACACCCAGCATGGCGAAGGCGACGGTGAGCACCACGCTGGCCCCCGCAATCGCCAGCAGATCGGGGCGAATGATGCCCGAAAAGATCCGGGTCAGTTCCAGCCAGGGATCGGGGCCGGAGACTGCCAGGTCGGCGATTGGCAGTGCTGCCAGCGCGGCCAGCAGGAACCAGCGCGTCGCGCCGGCGTAGCCGAGGCGTGCGGGTTCAGCCATAAAAAGGCAGAAGCTCCGAGACGCTCAGTTCCGCGGCCGGCGCGTCCAGCACGATGCAACCCTGATCGAGAACGATGATGCGCTGAGCATGCGCCAGCGCGAGGCCGATATCATGCATCGCCAGCACCATCGTCTCGTGCCGCGCTGCAAGCCGCCGCAGCACCTCCGCACCCTGAACGCGATCGAGCGCCGAGACCGGTTCGTCGCCCAGCACCACCGGCCGGCCATTATACAGTGCGCGCGCGACCGAGACGCGCTGCTGCTGCCCGCCGGAGAGCGCGCCGGCGCGGCGGAACAGGTATTCCTCCATGCCCAAACTCTCCAGCACGCTGCGCACTGCGGCCACCTCGGCGCGTTCGGGCAAGGCCAGCATGCGCAGGTTTCGCCACGCCGAGTGCCGATCCAGCCGGCCCATATAGACATTGTGGAAGACACTGAGCGTGCCGACCAGCGCGGCCGCCTGCGGGATCAACGCCGCACGGTCATCCAGCCGCTGAAACAGCAGGTTGAGCAGGGTGGACTTGCCCGCACCAGACCGGCCCAACACCGCCACATGCTCGGCCGGGCGCAGCGACAGGTCGAGCCCGCTGAACACCGGCTTGCCGGCATAGCCCGCGCTCGCGCCGTGCAGTTCGATCAGGGGCGATGGCTGCACCTAATCGAGCAGACCAAGCGCGCGCGCGGCGGCTTCCATCGGCGCGTAGTCGCTCTTGGCGGTCAGGATGAAGCGCTCACGCGGGAAGATGTTCAGGATCGCCGGATCGTTGATGGCCAGCAGCGCGGCGCGCACCCGTTCCTTGAAGCCGGCGCCGAAGCGCGCATCGATGTCGCCGCGAATGGTCCAATTGTAATTGGGGAAGCGCGGGGTCTGCCAGATCACCCGCACGCGCGTGTCATCCACGCGGCCCTGCTGGCGTTCCAGGTCGAACACGGTGAAATCCAGCGCACCGACCTCGAAGGCGCCGGACTGCACCACCTGGATGGTGCGCGAATGATCGCCCGAGAAGCCGACGCGGGAGAAAACCTGCTCCGGTGCGCGGTTGAATTGCTGGCGGATGAAGGTCTCGGGCATGACGCGGCCCGAGGTGGAGGCGCGCGAACCAAAGCTGAAGCTGCGGCCGGCGATCCCCTCGGGGAAGGTCTCGGAGCGCGTCAGCCCGGTGCTGGCATTGGCGATGAAGTAGCTGAAGAAATTGGCGTCCTCGACACCCTGGACGATCGCCTCCGAACCCGACACCGCGCGCCGCGCCTGGGCGCTGGTCAGGCCGCCGAACCAGGCCAGTTGCACCTGGTTGTTGGTGAAGGCGGTCACCGCGGCGGCGTAATTCTTCACCGGCACATATTGCACCGACACGCCGAGCGCGCCTTGCAGATACGCGACCACACGGCGAAACCGCTCCATGAGGCGTGTCTCATCCTGGTCGGGGATGGCGGTGAACACCAGGCGCTGCGGCGCCTGCGCAAGGGCGGGGCTGGCCAGGGACGCAGCCCCCAGGATCAGGCCAAGGCGACGTTGGATCATGGTGAGAGCTCCGGTTCGACCGAGTAGCTTCGCTCGGTATGGGGCCAAGGTTACGCTCCGGCTCCCATTTATTCGGGAATTGCGATAGCGATCCGCGCGATGGCCCGCAACGCGACCGGGCCGAGGCCCTGCTCGGCCTCCAGCCTGGTTGCGAATTCCTGTTCGACGGCACCGCGATCCTCCCCGAGGCTGGCCATCAAAGCCCCCATCCCCGGTGCGAAATCAAGCGTTTCGGCCAATGCGCGCGCTGAACTTGCATGCAGAAAGGCCTCGACCCGTTCGACTGCTTGGACTGCGAAGCCCGCTTCCCGCAGCAGCGCGACGAAAACCTCGGGATCGGCGTAGCGCAGTTGCGCGGGGGGTGTCGGTGGCGGTGGGGGCGGCGCGCCGCGGATTTTTTGCACCGCGGCCCAGAGCCGCGCGGCCAGCTCGTAATGGCCCGGCTCGGTCCAGGTGACCACCGCGAGCCGCCCGCCGGGCCGCAGCACCCGCGCAATCTCGCGCAGTGCCGGCACCGGGTCGGGGAGGAGCACCACGCCCAGGCATGACAATGCCGCGTCGAAGCTGCCATCCGCGCAAGGCAGCTTCTTGCGCGCATCGGCCTGTTCAGCGATTATGGAGGCGTTGCCAGTCCGCGCACGGATGCGCGTAACCATTTCGCCCGAACCATCGAATGCAGTCACATGTGCGCCACGTGCGACGGCCTGGATTGCGGCCCCTCCGGCGCCGGCGGCCAGGTCCATCAGCCGCGCGCCAGCGAGCGGTTCGAGCAGATCGAGAGCGCGGGCGGCAAAGGCATCGGTGAGGCCTTCAAAGACGGTTTCGTACGCGGCGGCATGGCCGTCCCACCGGGACGTGTCCTGGTCGGGTTGCAGCGGTTGATCGGGAGGGCGTAGATGCATGATTTTACGTTATCAGAGGGAGGTTCACGAAACAATGTCGGTTGAAACCACGGCGGCCCCCGAACGGCGCTTCTCGCTCGGCCTTGGCCTGACGAATGAATGCAACCTGGCCTGCGCGTTCTGTTACCGCGATCCGACGCGCACGGATCGGCTGGGACTGGACCAGGTGCGCTCCGTGCTGGCGCGCCTGCCGGTGCGCTCGGTCAATCTGGGCACCGGCGAGAACGGCATGCATCCGGAATTCCGCGAGATGCTCGGCTTCTTCCGCACCCAGCCGATCAAGCTGACGATCACCTCGAACGGTCATTCCATCGAGGTGCTGGATGATGCCGATCTGCGCGGCTTCGCCGATGTGGAGTTCTCGCTGGATTACCCGACGCGCGAGGAACAGGACGAGCAGCGCGGTGCGGGCAATTGGGACCTGATCCAGCAACAGGCGCGCCGTTGCCGCGAACTCGGCGTGGGTGTCACGATCATCGCGGTGATGATGCGCGGCAATTACCAACGGCTCGGCGAGTTGGCGCAAGTGGCCGCCGCCTTCGATGCGCCCCTGCGCCTCAATGTCTATCAGTCGGTGCGCAGTGACAGCTATGCGCTGACCTATGACGAGTATTGGGATGGCTTCCGCAGGCTCTTCGCCGAGACTGACGCGATCGCGGTGGGAGAGCCGCTGGTGCGTGCGATGGCGGGCCTGCCGCCACGGCTCGGCGGTTGCGGCCAGGCAACGGTGCGGGTGACGCCGCGCGCCACCGTGCAGCCCTGCGTTTATTGGCCGGGCGCCGGCGCACCGCTCGACCTTCTGCTCAATGCCGGCGGGGGGATTGTGGATACGGCCCCCTTCGTGGCCGCGCGATCGGTGCCGGCGGCGTGCGAGATCTGCACGCATCGCGCCACCTGTGCCGGCGGTTGCGCCGGTCGGCGGCGCCTGATGGACGCGCTCGATGAGCCCGATCCCTATTGCCCGGTCATTCGCGGCGACGACCGGCCGCTTGTGGTTCGCATGGCCCCGCTGCGCGACCTGCCGAAGCTGGAAAGTGCCTGTACCACCATTGTCACAGCCCGGCGCTGACAGGCTGCGCGGATTGGGCCACTATGTGGTCTCGCAGACAGCCATCGTGCATCACTGTTGCGATGGAATGCCGATTGGATTTTGCATGCGAGTACTCTCGTCGGTATCTCCGCCGTGCTGCTCAGCCTATCCTCATTGATACGTGCGTTCCAGGGAAACATTCAACTTCACGGCCAGTGCGGTTTCTTCGCGTGGAAAATTCAGCCAGCGCCGAAGTCAGTCAGTGCGTTCCGGTTGCCCGCCATTGCTCTTGTTGCAATTCGCGAGGGCGTCTTGTGATTAATGGGAGACGTGAGCCACTTGATAGCCGCACCAGAGTTTTTGCTCTCGAAGTACCGATTTCGGGCAGGTGCAAGGCGATCCATAGCAAGTGCCGACCGCGCTGAAACCGGCCTTTGGCCTAGGTTTTTGCGTTCCGTACTAAAACGGCCAAGTCATCAGGTCCGGGGAGGGATTTCCGGCCGTCTCCGCGACGGGCCAGTCAACAGGCCTGCCCCGAAAACCCCTGGAAACCTGCCACTCAGCGCGGCGCTCGGTCAGGCGGAGAACACGCCTCGCATAGGAATCGGCGGAGGAGGTGCATCTGGGTACAAACGTTCTCTGTGCGCCGGGAGACCGGCAGGAGGTAGCGGATGAAAGAGCCGCACGTTGAAGGACTAGCCACCCACGACGACCCCGAGTCATGCGCTGTCACCCGCGAGGGTGCCGGTGAAGCGTTGACAGGGGCACTGGCGGGCTGGGTATTGAGCCGCGAAAAGTCACTCCAGGGCGCCGACGCTGTAGAGACAGTCGGAAGGCGAAACGGCATGCACCGTCATGGCGAGGTGCACGCCGGCCCTGCGCGGTCCGAGACCCCACGCACGTTGGGAAACCTTCTGCACGGGAACCGGGAGATCCCTGGATTGCCTGGCAGGCTATCGCCAGGCCGCGGCGGGAAGGCATGTGCCGGTATCCGCCGATGAACGATCGAGGGAAGTCAGACCCGCCCATAGTACCAGGGAAGCGGCCGAACAGACCCGGGCGACCGGGCGCGGAGGCGGTGGAGGGAAGGGGCGGGGCCAAGGGAACCGCAGATCAGCAACGCATGGGCCGGACTCAGAGCCGGGAAACCGTGTCACAGGCGCTGGCCTGCTTACGAGAAGTGGCGTTGCGGAACAGGCGTGAACGGTTCACGTCCCTGATGCACCACATGACGCCGGACCTGCTGGCCTGGGCCTTCCAACAGCTCAAGCCGAAGGCTGCACCCGGTGTCGATGGGGTGACTTGGGAGGAATATGCGGTGTCGCTCGATGGCAACATCGACGACCTGCACCGCCGCGTGATGTGCGGCGCGTACCGTGCGAAGCCGTCGCGGCGGCAGTACATTCCGAAGCCCGATGGCCGGCAACGGCCGCTGGGCATCGCCGCGCTGGAGGACAAGATCGTCCAGCGCGCGATGGTGGAGGTGCTGAACGCCATCTACGAGACGGACTTCCTCGGCTTCTCCTATGGGTTCCGGCCGGGGCGCTCCCAGCATGATGCGCTGGATGCCCTGGCCTACGGGATCAATC
>JBBSCP010000281.1:0-6378 GCA_038250135.1 Acetobacterales bacterium
CAACCATCCCGCAATGCCACCATGCGATCGAAGCGGTCGAAGATCTTCTCGTCAGGGGTCACCACGAGAATCGCCGCATGCTGTTCCTTCGCCACTTGGCGCAGCAGATCCATCACCACCCGCGCGCGTTCGGAATCGAGCGCCGCGGTCGGCTCGTCCGCCAGGATGACCTGCGGTCGATTGACCAGGGCGCGCGCGATCGCAACGCGCTGCGCCTCGCCGCCCGACAGCCGCGCGGGCATTGCCGAAGCGCGCTTGCCAACCTGGAGGTAGTCGAGCAGCGCGCCCGCTCGCTGACGCGCCGTGGCGCGATCCACGCCGTCCAGCGTCATGGCCAGCGCCACATTGTCGATGGCATTGAGAAAGGGCAGCAGGTTGTGGAACTGGAAGATGAAGCCGATGCGCTCGCGCCGCAGCCTGCGCAGATCGGGCACGCGCCAATGCCCTTCCCAGATCATCTCCCCGCCAATGGAGAGCTTGCCGGCAGTGGGTTCCTGGATGCACGCGATGAGGTTCAGCAACGTCGATTTGCCGCTGCCGGAGGGGCCCTTGAGGCCAACCACCTCGCCGGCCTCGACATGCAAATCAACCTCGGCCAGCGCGCGCACCGCGGTCTCGCCGGCGCCGAAGGTCTTGCTCAGCTTCTCGACCTGCACGAGGGGTGCCGCCATGCGCCTCAGCCCCCCAACGCCTGTTGTGGCTCGATCCTGAGCGCGGCGCGGATCGACACGAGGCTGCCCAGCAGGCAGATCATCGCAATGACCACGGCCATCACCGCGACCTCCGCGGGGCCGAGCGCCACGGCGCGGGGGAAGATGTCACGCGCAGAGAAAACAATGGCGACGGCAGCGACATAGGCAACACCACCCAGCAGCAACGCTTGTTGCAGCACGAGCCCGATGATCGTGCTGTCCGGCGCGCCGATCAGCTTCAGCGTCGCGATCTCGCGCAGCTTGTCCATCGTCATGGTGTAGATGATGAGCGCGATGATCACCGCCGAGACGAACAGCAGCACCACGGTGAACATGCCGAGCTGCACGCGCGCGCGGTTCACCACCGACAGGGTCAGCAGGTCTGACTGTTCCTGATCCGTCAGTGCCGCCAAGTGCTTCCAGCGCCGCGCCGTCTCCGCCACCAGGGTCGGATCCGCGTCCGGGTGCAGGCGGGCGATGATGGCGTTCACCGTGTCGGTTCCGCCGCTGCCGGCGTTCGCCGCAATGGCGCGCCTGGTCGCAGCGGGTGCCAGGCGGAATTGCAGATCCTGGCTGTCGCGCAGCTGCATGAAGATCAGCGGATCGCCGCTTGATGCGACCAGCCCGCGCGTGGTTCCCACCACATGGTAGCGGTATCGGCCAAGCAGCAGCGTGGCGCCGAGCGGCAGGCCGGAGCGCGCATCGGCTACGATCTCGAACCGCGTCGCACCAAGGCCGCGCCCCGTGGCGATTACGGAAGGCCCGCCCGGGCGCCCGGGCTCATAACCGATTACCTGCACGCGGATCGTGCCTTGCGGCGCGCGGGCGTCGGCCGGTCGCAGCGTGATGGCGCCGGCCGCCGCCACACCAGGCAGTCGCGCCACCATCCCGCGCACATCGCCGGGAATGCGCGAGGCTTCGGCAAAAGGCCCGCGCGTGCCGGATTCCACCACCCACAGATCGGCACGCAGGCTGCGCGAAAGCGCCAGCGCCTCGCTCACCACGCCCTGGTAGATGCCCACCATCGAAAGCGCGACCGCCATCAGCAGGCCGAGCCCGAGGCAGGTCAGCACGAAGCGGCCAAGCTTGTGGCGGATATCGGCCAGTGCGAGGGTCACGGCGCCGCCACCGCGCGCGCCGCGCGCCCGACGGCGAAGCCTGAGCCCAGCTGGGCCACCAATGCGACATCCTCCGGCAGGCCATCGGTGATGGCGACCCGCCCATCGACGAGGCGTGCGGCGATGCTCACCCGCCGCCGCGCGAGCCTTCCATCCTCGATGGTCCAGACCGTGCCGCCGGCCCCGTCGAAGCCGTGCAGCGCCGGTTCGGGCAGCAGCCTGGCGCGCGGCAGCCGCGCCGTCTCGATCACCACCTCGGCCTGCTCGCCGACCACAGGCATGGCGGCGCAGCTTCGGCAGCGCAGATAAACGCGGCGTTCCTCCGTCACGCGGTCGGCCTCCAGCCCGATGCGCACGATCTCGGCGGCGATGGGGCGGCCCGGGCGGCTGCGCAGCGTCACCATGCCGGTCTGGCCCAGGGCGAGGTCGCCGGCGCGGCCCTCATCGATGAAGGCCTGCATCCAGATGCTGTCGGGTGCGACCAGGGTGAAGACCGCCTCGCCCGGATTGAGCGCCGTTCCGGTTTCGCGCGACCGCGCGATGACGATGGCATCGAAGGGTGCGCGCAGCGTGTGCTTGTCCAACGCAGCGCGCTCGGTCGCGAGGTTGGCGCGCGCCTCGGCCTGGGCCGCTCGGGCGACGGCGGCATCCGCGCCATTCACCAAAAGATCGACACGCGCCAGTTCCTGCTCGGTCTCGGCGAGTTCAGCGATCTCCTGGCTGCCCACGCTTCGGTTCGCGAGGTCGCGCCGCCGTCGTGCGGTGGCCTGCTTCTGGGTAAACTGAGCCTCTGCGCGCACGCGCTGCGCATCGGCCCGCGCGGCGGCCGCATCGGCCGAAAGCACCGCTGCCTCGGCGCGGGCGACACGCGCCTGCTGGCTGACCGGGCTGAGGCGCGCGAGCACCGCGCCGGCCGCCACGCGATCACCATGGTCGGCCACCAATTCGATGAGCGTGCCAGGCACTTCGAAGCCGATGCGGGAGAGGACCTGCGCCTCGATCGTACCAAGGCCGAATACGGTCACGGGCACATCCTGTTGGAAGGCGGCGATGGGCACGGCCAGCGCGCGACGCTGCAAATACCAAAAGACGCCGCCGGCGGCTGTGACAAGGAACAGTCCGGCGAGCGCGAAGCGGAGAACCCGCCGAATGCCAATTCCGCTCATATCGTCATATCTGCTCTCCGCAGCCGCGATTCTGCACGTGATACGCAAGTTTCTCGATCCGCGGTAATACATCCCCGCCGAGTGCGGCATCCGTCGTCTGTTCGTCCCATGCGCGATGGAAGCACAGCAGCCAGCCACGCACCTCCTCGGCGCCGATCGCGGCGCGCAGATGGCGGCGTCGCAGCATCGGGAGGCCATGGCGCTCGATATAAAGTGACGGCCCGCCCAGCCAGCCCGACAGATATTCGAACAGGCGCTGCTCGGCATTGGCCAGGGTCGGCGGGTGCACGGCGCGGCAGGCGGCAGCCTCCGGCAGCGTGTCCATCAGGGCGTAGAATCGGTGGGTGAGGCGCCTGATGCCCGCCTCCCCGCCCATCCGTTCATAGGGCGTCATCGGCCGAACCATCGCCCGGTGCGCTGGCTATAGGTGTCCCAGGCTGCGCCGAAACGCGCTGCCAGATGAGCTTCCTCCCGCTGGATCGCCAGGCGCGTCACCGCTAATGCGGCAATCAGCGCGGCCGGCAGGAACCACGGGTTGGCGAAGGCCAGCGCAGCGCCCGTCATGGCGATCGTGTTGCCGAGGTAGATCGGGTTGCGCGACCAGGTGAAGGGGCCGCTGGTGACCAGCGCAGTCGCCGCGTGATGCGGCAGGATGTTGGCGTGCTGCCGCGACATCGTCGCCATCGCCGCAACGTCGAGGGCGAGGCCGGCCAGCAGCATCGCCCAGCCGAGTGCTGCCCAGGCGAGCGTGCGCAGCCATTCCGGCCCGGGAAGCACGATACCGAGCCCGATCGCTGCGATAGCCGCCATACCGAACAGAATCGGCGGCCAGGGGATACGATTGGGGGCGGCTGCCGCGTCCGCCATCGTCTCCATCTCCGCGCCTACAGGGCGCGCTTGGAGAAGTACCAGTCCGTCGTCTCGTAACCTTCGCCAGCGCGCGCAGCTGCGGCGGCGGCGGTCTTGGGCGGTGGCACGATCACCTTCTCGCCAGGCTGCCAGCCTTCCGGGGTGGCGACACCGTTCGCGTCCGAAGTCTGCAGCGCAGTCAGCAGGCGCAGAATTTCCTCGATGCTGCGGCCATTGCTCATCGGGTAGTAGAGCATCGCTCGCAATACGCCCTTGGGATCGATGAGGAAGGTCGCGCGCACAGCCTGAGTATCGGCCGCACCCGGATGCACCATGCCGTAGGCGCCGGCCACCTCCATCTTGATGTCCTCGATGATCGGGAAGGGAATGGCGACACCGAACTTTTCCTCGATGTTTCGCACCCAGGCGAGATGCGCGAACAGGCTGTCGATGGACAGTCCGAGAAAGTCGCAGTTCAGCGCCGCGAAGCGTTCATGCGCGCGCGCGAAGGCAATGAATTCAGTGGTGCAGACCGGCGTGAAATCCGCAGGGTGGGAGAACAGTACGAGCCATTTGCCCTGGTACTCAGCCAGGCTGCGATCGCCATGCGTGGTGTGCGCATGGAAATCGGGGGCGGCTTCATTGAGGCGCGGCAATCCGGTTGCGGGCGTTGTCATGATCTGGCTCCTTGCTGGTTGAGGACGAGAGATTCGGTGCCTCGCGCCGGATGCGTGCGCGATGGTCGCAACAGGCCGCGCCAGGTCGAAGCGTTGGCCAGTCAGTTCGGCCGACACGTCCCACAGCCGCGCCGCCACGCGCGCGTTTTGCGCCTGGGGTGCGATGCGGGCCGGCGCGGGCGGGCCGCGCATCTCCCAAAGCCAGCGCCGGCCGTACAGACAGCAGCCGCGCGCCACCGGCGACGTCGCGGCGAACAGGATCGGCCCCGCGCCGTGCACCGCGGAATGGCTGAAGAAGCGCGTGCCCATGCGCATCAGGCGCATCAGGAAGGGCGGCGTGCCCTCCGAGGCCGGGCCATTGGAATAGAGGTTGGTCAGCGCCCAGCCTGGATGTGCGGCCAGGCTTGTCACGCCCCAGCGCGCCACGTCGCTGCGCCGCTGCAATTCCAGCGCGAAGATCAGCAGCGCCAGCTTCGATTGGCTGTAGGCCTTCCACGGCGCGTAGCCCCGCTCAGCCTGCAAATCGTCGAAGTCGATCCGGCCCATGCGATGCGACAGGCTTGTCACAGACACCACGCGGGGCACTTGTACGCTGCGCAACAGCGGCAGCAGAAGCGAAGTCAGCGCGAAATGGCCGAGATAATTGACGCCGAACTGCATCTCGAAACCGTCCGCCGTCATATGCCGCTGCGGCAGCGCCATCACGCCGGCGTTGTTCACCAGGATATCCAACGTGTCATGCCGAGCGCTGATCCGGGCGGCGAAAGACGCCACGGAAGCGAGGCACGCCAGATCCAACTCCTCGAAGCACACGCTCGCGCCGGGCGCGTGTTCTGTGATCGCCTGCATGGCCTCCGCGCCACGAGCGGGGTTGCGCCCGGCGAGGATCACCTCCGCGCCGGCCGCCGCGAGCCCCGACGCCGTCGCGCGCCCGATCCCGCTGGTCCCGCCGGTCACCACGGCGCGTTTGCCGCGAAGCGAAGGGATGTCCTGCTCGGTCCAGGCCGTCATGCCTGGCTGGTCAGCGTCACATACATCAGCGCGAGATACACCGCCGGCATTACCAGCAGCACAAGGGCGATCGTCGCCACCGGCGCGCCGCAGCTGCTCACCAACAGCAACCAGGCCGCGGCGCCGATCGCCGCGACGATGATTACCAGGCCGATGACCCAGGGCAGCAGCCGATTGCGCGGGATGGTGCGGGACATCGATGCGTCTCCTTGTCCGGCCAGTCAGGCGCTGGGCCTGGTGAGTGCGCAGGTGTTCAGGCCGAGCAGGCTGTAGGCGGGGCAATTGCCCATGAACCCAGTGGCCAATGGCACGATTCCGATCAGCCCCCACCAGCCCAGCGGTCCAAAGGCGCCAAGCGCCAGCAGCCCAATTCCAGCCGCGATGCGAAGCCCCTTGTCCAGGCCGCCAACATTCTTCCTCATGGCCGTCTCCTCCGATGTGGGCATGCATGCCCGCGGTGCTGACGTTGCGCCTCTGGTCATGCGGGCGCCTTGATCCGCATCAATGCGGTGTGGAGGCTTCAGCCCAGGCGATGATGCGGCCGGTCGGCATGGCGCCGGCCTGACGTGCGACCTCCTGGCCGCCCGCGAAGATGGCGAGGGTCGGGATGCTGCTGATCGCCAATTCGCCTGCGAGGCCCGGTGCCTCCTCGGTCGAGACTTTGATCAGACGCATGCGTGGTTCCAGGGCCGCGGCAGCGGACTCGAAGGCCGGCGCCATGGCGCGGCACGGTCCACACCAGGAGGCCCAGAAATCCACCAGCAGCGGAACGCCACTGAGGCGCAGGTGCCGGCGAAAGCGCTCCTCCGACAAGGCAACCGGCTTGCCCGTGAATAAGGGCGACTTGCACACGCCGCAGCGCGGC
>JBBSCP010000282.1:0-6355 GCA_038250135.1 Acetobacterales bacterium
CTCAAGCAGGCCCAGGGCAACCCGTGGGAACTGTTCGCCGAGGCGCACCCGCCTGGCAGCACGATCGAGGGCGAGATCCGCAATATCACCGAGTTCGGGCTGTTCGTGGGCCTGGGTCCGGATCTGGACGGCATGGTGCACATGTCCGACCTCAGCTGGGACATGCCCGGCGAGCAGGCCATGGCCAACTTCCAGAAGGGCGAGATGGTCAGCGCCAAGGTGCTGGACGTGGATGTCGAGAAGGAACGCATCTCGCTCGGCGTCAAGCAGCTCGCGGCCGACCCGGCGGCCGAGGTGCTGGACCGCATCAAGAAGGGCGACATCGTCACCACCGTGGTGACGAAGATCGAAGCCAACGGCATCGAGGTGAAGGTCGATGAGGTCCTGACTGGCTTCATCCGCCGCGCCGAACTGGCGCGTGACCGTGCCGACCAGCGCCCCGACAAGTTCGCCATCGGCGAGAAGGTCGATGCGAAGATCACCGCCGTCGATCGCGCCGGCCGCCGCCTGGCCCTGACCATCAAGGGCAAGGAAGTGGAGGAGGAGCGCGATGCGATGAAGGAATACGGCACCACCGACTCCGGCGCCTCGCTGGGTGACATCCTGGGTGCGGCCATCCGCCGCCGCAACCAGAACCCCGACGAGTAAGTAGCGGCCTTCCTTGGAGAAGGTTGAGGGAACCCCGGCCGGCGCAAGCCTGCCGGGGTTTTCTATTGGCCGCGATGGGGCCACATACCTGCCATGGCCCTAGAACCCGACCTGCTCTTCGACCGCCGACGTCTCAAGCGCCGGCTTTCCCTCTGGCGAGCCGCGGCGGTGCTGGCCGTGGCAGGACTCGCCATCGCGCTCGTGCTGACGCGCGAGGAGGCGCGCGGCTTTCTGCCGGGCGGCGGACAGCAGATCGCGCGGCTCAACGTCGCAGGCTTCATTGGCGATGACCGCAAGGTGGTCGAGGCGCTGGAGCGTATCGGCAAGACTGAGGGTGTGCGCGCCCTCATCGTCGCCATCGACAGCCCCGGCGGCAGCGTCGCGGGCGGCGAGGCGCTGCATGGCGCGCTGACGCGGCTTGCAGCGCAAAAGCCGGTGGTCGCGGTGCTGGGCGGCACGGCGGCTTCGGCCGGCTACATGGTGGCGCTGCCGGCGGCGCGGGTCTTCGCCCGTGACTCGACCGTGACGGGCTCGATCGGCGTGATCCTGCAAAGCTTCGATGTCTCGGGCCTCTTGGCTTGGCTCGGCGTGCGGGCGGAAAGCCTGGCGTCCGGGCCCTTCAAGGCGAATCCCAGCCCCTTCGCGCCGATGACCGAGGCCGGGCGGGCGGAGCTGATGCGCGTCGTGGCCGATCTGCATGACCAGTTCGTGGCGATGGTCGCCGCGGGCCGCCGGATGGAGGTGGCGCAGGTCCGCACCCTGGCCGATGGCCGCGTGTTCACGGGGCGGGAAGCGTTGCGCCTTGGCCTGGTGGATGCGATTGGTGGCGAGGCGGAAGCGCGTGCCTGGCTGGTGGCGGAACGCGGCCTGCCGGAGGGCCTGCCGGTGCGCGATGTCGAGCTGCGGGGCTTTGCCGAGCGCA
The DNA here is from genome assembly GCA_038250135.1 of Acetobacterales bacterium. Lineage (GTDB taxonomy): Bacteria > Pseudomonadota > Alphaproteobacteria > Acetobacterales > Acetobacteraceae > Falsiroseomonas. The sequence goes on from JBBSCP010000282.1 coordinate 1,571, forward strand.
GCTTCGGCGCCTTCTGGGGTGCCTTCACAAAAAACATTATGGATGAATGGGTTGGCGTTGACCGCCTGCGCGCCGTTTGGCAGCTTAGTGCCCGGTAAACGAAGGATAGCGGGCAGTCCATGACCCGGTCTGAACTGATCACCCAATTGGCGATGGCAAACCCGCATCTCCGCCAGCCGGATGTGGAGCTGATCGTGACCACGATCTTCGACGAGATCATCGCGGCCCTGGCGCGCGGTGACCGGGTGGAGCTGCGCGGCTTCGGCGCCTTTTCCACCAAGCGGCGCGACCCCCGCACCGGCCGCAACCCGCGCACCGGTACGGCCGTGGCGGTGGACGGCAAGGCGGTGCCTTATTTCAAGCCGGGCAAGGAGTTGCGCGAACGCGTGAATGGCGGGCCGCTGCAGGAAGCGCCCCGCCGCGCGCGTAGCGCCTGATGGTCCGCAAGCGCAGCGCCTGATGGTCCGCGCGCGCAGCGCCTGATGGTCCGCGCGCGTAGCGCCTGACAAGTCGCGCGCGCAGCGCCTGAGGCACCTTCCACGAGCCGCCGCGGCGTCGTAAATCAGCACGACGACACGGAGACGACGTCATGCGCTGGCTCATGTTACCTCCCCTGATCCTTCTGCTGTCCTTGTTCGCCCTGTCGAACACCGAGGAGGTGGAACTGCGGCTCTGGCCCTTCGACCTCGCCTGGGCGGCGCCGCTCGGCATCGCGGTGCTGGTGCTCTGCGCCCTTTCCTTCCTGGTCGGCGCGCTGCTTGCCTGGAGCGGCAACTTTGCCGCCCGCCGCCGCGCGCGGGAGGTGGAGGCTGCCGCCCGCTTGCTGGAGGCCGAGCTCGCCACGACCCAGCAGCGCCAGGTCGAGACGCAGCGCGCCGCCAATCTCGGACGGCTGCCGGCCCCCGTGGCGTGACGGGTCTTTGCGTCGCGCTCGACACGCCCGACCTCGGCACCGCCGAGGCCTGGGCGCATGCGACCGCCCCCCATGCCGGGCTGCTGAAGGTTGGGCTAGAGCTGTTCTCGGCGAAAGGTGGTGCCGTGGTGCGGCGGATTGCCGCGCATCGGCCGGTGTTTCTCGACGTGAAGCTGCACGACATTCCGAACACCGTCGCCGGTGCCATCCGCGCCCTGGCCCCACTCGGCCCCGCCTGGATCACCATCCACGCCGCCGGTGGTCCTGCGATGGTGGCCGCGGCGCGGGAGGCGGCGGAGCAGGCCGGCGGCGCCAACCGCCCGAAAATCCTCGCCGTGACGGTGCTGACCAGCATCGACGCCGCAACCCTGGCCGAAACCGGCGTGGCCGGTGGCACGGTGCAGCAGGTGCTGCGCCTCGCGCGGCTGGCTGTGGCGGCGGGTGCCGACGGGCTGGTCTGTTCGCCGCGCGAGGTCCGGCCGCTCCGTGATGCGCTCGGCGAGGAGCCGGCGCTGGTCGTGCCGGGCGTGCGCCCTGCTGGCAGCGCCGCCGATGACCAGGCGCGTACCGCAACGCCCGAGGAGATGCAGGCGGCCGGAGCCACTTGGATCGTGGTGGGCCGCCCGATCACCCGCGCCGCCGATCCCGCCTTGGCAGCGCAGGCCATCGCGGCGGCGCTTGCGTGATGCTGACAAAAATCTGCGGCATCAACGATGCCGAGGCGATGCGCGCGGCGGCCGCGGCGGGAGCGGACTTCATCGGCTTCGTCTTCTTCCCCGCCTCGCCACGCGCCGTGACGCCCGCGCAGGCCGCAGCACTTTCGGCGCTGGTGCCAGGCGGCCCGCAACGCGTGGGGCTGTTCGTCGATGCCGAGGATGCGCTGCTCGAGTCCGTGCTCGCCACGGTGCGCCTCGACATCCTTCAACTGCATGGCGAGGAGAATCCGGCGCGCTGTGCCGCGATCCACCAGCGATTCGGCCTGCCGGTGATGAAGGCCCTCGGCATCGCGCAGCCGGCCGATTTCGCGGTGCTGGCGGCCTACGCACCGGTGGTCGATCGCTTCCTGCTCGACGCCAAGGCCCCGCCCGACGCGCCGCTGCCAGGCGGCAATGCCGCGCCCTTCGACTGGACGCTGACACAGGGGCAGCCCATCCCGCGCCCCTGGCTGCTGGCCGGGGGCCTCACGCCCGGCAATGTGGCCGAGGCCATTGCCGTGTCCGGCGCACCTGGCGTCGATGTCTCCTCCGGCGTGGAGCGCGCGCGCGGCGTCAAGGATGCGGGGCTGATCGCCGCCTTTGTGGCGGCCGCCCGCGCCGCGTGATTCGCGCTGCCAGCCGGGCGGATGCGTCGGCATTGGGGGAAATGCATGCGCAGGCCTGGACGGAGACCTACCCCGGTCTGGTACCGGAGGAGCTCTTCGCCGAGATGACCGACCCGGTCCGCCGCCGCACCACCTGGGCGCGCAATTTGGCCGAGCCCTTGCTGCCCGGCGGCGTGCTGCTGGCGGTGGAAGCGCAGACCATCCTCGGCTTCATCGCCGTCTGCCGGGCGCGCGATGCGGCGCTCGGCACGCAGGGCGAGGTTGCGGGACTTTACCTGCTGCGGCGCGCGCAGCGCCAAGGGCTTGGCCGCGCCCTGCTGGCCGAGGGTGCCCGGGTGCTGCTGGCGGCGGGCTGCACGGATGCCGCTGCCTGGGCGCTCGACAGCAATCAGCCCGCGCGCGCCTTCTATCGCGCCACTGGCGCGATCCTGGGGGCGCGCCAAATCGGCTATCGCGGCGAGGTCGCCCTCGCGGAGACTGCCTTCGTGTGGGGTGATCTCGGCACGCTCCTAAGCTAGAAGATCGCCAAGTTCAGGACACCGCCCGTGAATCATCCTCTGCCAAACTCCCTCCGCCAAGGCCCCGATGCGCGTGGCCGCTTCGGCGAATTCGGCGGCCGTTTCGTTGCTGAAACACTTATGCCGCTGATCCTCGAAGTCGAGGCCGCCTATGAGGCGAGCAAGATCGACGTGGCCTTCCAGGCCGAATGGCGCCGCCTGCTCACGCATTACGTCGGCCGTCCGAGCCCGCTGTGGTTTGCCGAGCGCATGACCGCGCATCTGCGCAAAGCCGCAGCGCCCGGCATGGGCGCCAAGGTGTATTTCAAGCGCGATGAGCTGAACCACACCGGCGCGCACAAGATCAACGCGGTGCTCGGCCAGATTCTGCTGGCGAAGAAGATGGGCAAGACGCGCATCATCGCCGAGACCGGCGCGGGCCAGCATGGCGTGGCCACTGCCACGGCGTGTGCGCTGATGGACCTGCCATGCGTGGTCTATATGGGCGCCACCGACGTCGAGCGGCAGCAGCCCAACGTGTTTCGCATGAAGCTGCTGGGGGCGGAGGTCGTGCCCGTGACCTCCGGCGCGGCGACGCTGAAGGATGCGATGAACGAAGGCCTTCGTGACTGGGTCGCGAATGTCCACGACACCTACTATTGCATCGGCACCGTCGCCGGCCCGCACCCCTACCCCGCCATGGTGCGCGACTTCCAATCCGTGATCGGCATCGAGGCGCGCGCACAGATGCTCGAAGCCGAGGGCCGCCTGCCGGACACGCTGATCGCCGCGGTCGGTGGTGGCTCCAACGCCATGGGCCTGTTCTTCCCCTTCCTCGACGACAAGGACGTGGCGATGATCGGCGTCGAGGCCGCGGGGCGGGGGCTCGATACGCATGAGCATGCGGCGGCGCTGTCGCGCGGCCGGCCGGGCGTGCTGCACGGCAATCGCACCTACCTGCTCCAGGACGGCGACGGGCAGATCACCGAGGCGCATTCCATCTCCGCGGGCCTCGACTACCCCGGCGTCGGGCCGGAGCATTCCTGGCTGCATGAGATCGGCCGCGTGCAATACGTCGGCGCCACCGATGACGAGGCGTTGGAAGCCTTTCAGCAGTGCTCACGCCAGGAGGGGATCATCCCCGCCCTCGAACCCGCGCATGCGCTGGCGCATGTTGCGAAGATGGCGCCGGGCCTGCCGGCGGATCACATCCTGCTGATGAATCTGTGCGGCCGCGGCGACAAGGACATCTTCACGGTGGCCAAGCACCTCGGGGAGCGCATCTGAGATGTCGCGGATTGCAACGCGCTTTGCCGCTCTCAAGGCCGAGGGCCGCGGCGCGCTGATTCCCTTCCTCGAAGCCTTCGATCCGGACCGTGCCACCGCCATGGCGATCCTCAACGGCATGCCCGCGGCGGGCGCCGACCTCATCGAAATCGGCGTGCCCTTCACCGATCCGATGGCTGACGGCCCGACCGTCCAGAAGGCCGGCCAGCGCGGCTTGAAGGCCGGCGCCACGGTCCAGGGCGCGCTCGACATGGTGCGCGAGTTTCGCGTGCAGGACAGCGACACGCCGATCATCCTGATGGGCTATTTCAACCCCATCCTGTCCTTCGGCGTCGCGCGTTTCTGCGCCGAATGTGCCGCTTCGGGCGTCGATGGGCTGATCGTGGTGGATGTGCCGCCCGAGGAGGCCGATGAGTTGCAGCCCTACGCCACCGCGCAGGGGCTCGACCTGATCCGCCTGGTCGCGCCGACCACCGACGACGCCAGACTGCCCAAGGTGCTCGCCTCCACCACGGGCTTTGTCTATTACGTCGCCATCACCGGCATCACCGGCACGCGCAGCGCCAGCAGCGCTGACCTCGCCGCCGCCATCCCGCGCATCCGCGCGCATACCGACCTGCCCATCGCCATCGGCTTTGGCGTGCGCACGCTGGAGCAGGCGGCGGAAGCCTCGCGCGTCGCCGATGGCGCGGTGGTGGCCTCGGCGCTGATCGAGGTCCTGGTGCAGAACCTCGACGCGACTGGCGCGGCCCTGCCTGGTGCAGCGC
>JBBSCP010000283.1:0-6318 GCA_038250135.1 Acetobacterales bacterium
ATCACTTTCTCACTGCCCAACCACCTGGAGAGCGAGATCGCCATCCGCTACGCGCACCGTTCCGGCATTTTCGGGACGTTCAATGGCGTCTATGAAGGCTCGAACGTGCTGACCATCGGGTATCGTCGGCGGCTGTGAATCATTGACTGTTTCGAGATCGAATGGCGACATGACCCCCACTTGAGGAGACGTCGATAGGATCGGCGTGGCGTTGAGGAAATTTGCATGTCTATCGACAGGCCGTTCGGATGGATTTCTCAGATATCACCTGAAACGTTTGCCTCGACGCGGCGGGGGTTTTGGCCGAGCCTTGGTCTGGTCTCTATTGATGAGGTTGCAATTGCCGGCCACGAAAATATTTTTTTGTTCAAGGGATCGAATGATTACGCGCTGGCCTACACAGATCTCGACGATGACAAGGTCTTGGCAGCGCAGTGGATATCGTATCTGAACGAGGCAAGGGCCTGGTTGGATGACTTAGGAATAAAATTCTTTTTCTCGCTATTGCCAAACAAGGCAACCTTGCTTCCCGAGGAGTTTCCGCTTCGGTTACGCCGCAAGATAACGGGCAGGGCTACCTCGCTTCTCGACGGCCTCATGCCTGCGGAAATCGAGGCCTTTCATTCCATCCTGGGCCTTCCCGCTCGATATTCTATGTTCCGAAAGAACGACAGTCACCTGACGGATTTTGGCAATACCGTCTTTGCGGAGACCCTTCTTCGCGGCGTTGGCCTAAAGCCAGCATGGGATAATTACGACTTCTCTGAGTTTTCCGAAGTCATACATGCAGGCGATCTTGGGCGGCGATTTTCGCCGGAAGCCAGGGAAACGCTCAGATTGTTGAAGCACCCGCATCAATCCGTACACACCGTGAAGACTGTTTCCCCCATGCGGAAGAGCCGTTTTTTGGGTTCAGGCTACGAGGCCACCAATCCGGATGCGCCGAACCATATTCGCCTGATGCTTTTCGGTAATTCCTTTGTCGAACGAGTGCCTAGTTGGGGCTGCGCGATGCAAATCGTATCAGTCGTTTCGAACTTCAGATTTTTATGGTTGCCAGGCATTGATGTCAGTGAAATAAAGGCATGGAAGCCGGATGCAGTGATATTTCAGACATGCGAACGATTTTTGAGTCGGCAGCCAACGAGTAATTATTGATTAATTCTACCGAATTTTATCCAAATATATCGAACGATGGTGAGGTCGGCGATGAGGCTATCCGCCAAGGATTATTTTTCCATTCCCCTCGCCGGAAATGATTTTTATGATTTTTACGCGGGCAGCCGGTGGATTGGTAGAATGCACAGCTCCGCGCCTTTCTCCCTCCTGCATGCCGTAGTCACCAACCTCGATGATGTCGAGCGTTTCGGATTGACCTGCGTGTTTGCCGGTGGGGCGAAGGTTCTGCGGGTGGATGTCCAGGAATTTCTCGAGAGGTTTGGAAGCAAGACCGGCTTGCTGCAACGGATGTACGCCGGCGTGGCCCCTGGAATCTGGCAACTTCACGCCTTCCGTCCGCAACGCGAACAAATCGGCGCGGATTTCGGTATCGTCCTGCCGGCTTCCCTCGCCAGCAGAGCAAGTTTCAGGATTTTCTGTAACGAAACGCCCGAGTCAGACAGGATTGTCTCTCTCGACAGAAGCTTTTCATCCAGCCATTGGTTCGCGCCAAGTGGCAGCGTCATGGCGTTCCGATCAATATTCCCTATGCCAGTGAGCAAGAACTGGGTGAGATTCTCTATCGAGTTCGAAGGCGAGTTTTCCGGCGCCAATCGGCATTTTCGGGATCACTGGAACCTGACCGACTTGGATATGATTGTGGGCCTGCCCGATCTGCGACGCATACAACGTGTCGCCAGCAAGAATGCCAATGCTATGTCTTTCCTGAATGGGGGCAAGACGGCCTTCGAGCGCCTGGTACGTATCGCGCTCGACCACGGCATAGATATCCGGGACGCAGAGGTTCCAGTGCTCGACTGGGGAGTAGGTTGCGGGCGTATAGCGATGCACTTCAACTCGGACACCAAGGCAAGACTGACAGGCATCGACATTGATGTGGATAATGTCGAGTGGTGCCGCAACAATCTTCAGGGAGATTATCGGGTCGTACCGCCTGCACCTCCGACCGACCTAGAGCCGTCCTTGTTCAGGCTGATCTACGCCTGCTCCGTTCTGTCCCATCTTTCCGAGAAAGATGCCAATCTCTGGTTGGCCGAGATCGCACACTTGCTGGCGCCGGACGGCGTTGCGTTGTTGTCCTACAATGGGACCTCGAACGCGATCAGCTATCTGTCCCGGCGACCCGGAGAACTCGATGCCGTTTTCAGCGGCGACTTGTTCGACAAAGATGTCAATTCGGAACTCAAAGGCTTCATTCCGAGCGACAGCTATTACCGCCAGGGTTTTTCATCCGACGCGTGGTGGCTCGAGACCTTCAAGCGCCATTTTAATGTGGTTGCCATCGAATTGAGCGTCGTCAGCGGATTTCAGCATATCGCTGTCTTGCGAAAGAAGTAGCTTTCGAAGCAGCAGACCGGAGGAGCGTTACATCATTCCGGCCCCACCGCCCCCACCTGCTCGACGATCCGACCATACCACTGCGGCCGCCGATGCGCCGCGAAATTGAACATCTTCTCCTTTCCCTGGGTGCAGGCGTCAAAGTCGATCTCGGCGAGGATCACCTCATCGGCCGTTGTCTTCGCCTGCGCCACGATCACGCCGTTCGGGCTGACGATGCACGACCCGCCGATCAGCCCCGCGCCATCCTCGACGCCGGCCTTGGCCACCGCGATCGCCCAGGTCGCGTTCATATAGGCGTTGGATTGCGCGGCGAGCGTTGAATGGAAGGTGCGGAGTTCGGCACTCTCCCCATCCCCGCCATTCGGGTCATAGGCGGCGGAGTTGTAGCCGACCATCACCAGCTCGACGCCCTGCAAGCCGAGGCAGCGCCAGCCCTCTGGCCAGCGGCGGTCGTTGCACACCAGCATGCCAAGCACCGGTCGGCCCCAGGATTCCGGGCCACGCTGCACCGGGAAGCCGATGTCGCCATACTCGAAATACATCTTTTCGAGCTGCTGGTAGCGCTGGCCCTCCTTCACGTGGTCGGAGCCGGGCAGGTGGATCTTGCGGTATTTGAACAGGATGTCGCCGTCCGGTCCCATCGTGATGGCACTGTTGAACCGCTGGCCCGCGGGCGTGAGCTCCGCATAGCCGATGTAGAATCCAACACCCAATGCCCGCGCCCGTTCGAACAGCGGCTGCACGGTGGGGTTGGGCATGGCGGGCTCGAAGCTCGCCAGCAATTCCGGCGCGTCGCGTTCCATCGGCCAGCGCGGGAAGAAGGTGGTGAAGGCGAGTTCGGGGAAGACCACAAGCTTCGCGCCCTGCGCCGCGGCGTTCTCCAGCAGCGCGATCAGGCGTGCGAGCGTGGCACCGCGGGCATCGGCGCGCTGGGTCGGCCCCATCTGCGCGCCGGCGAGGATGAGCTTGCGGCTCATTTGAACACCTCGCGCACTTCCTGGACACGGTAGCCCAGCGCCCGCCACATCACCACGAAGCCGCCAGAGAAGCCGAGCCCGGTGAACAGCCCCGTCATGCCCGGCCGCACGGTCACGAACGGCGTCAGGATGGCGGCGACGATGCCGCAGGCGATCCCAACGCCGAGCGCCATCAACAGTGGCTCCATCCCCGGCTTGCGGCGCTTGGGGCTGACCAGCGGCGTGGCGGCGGCGCGCGACGGGCGGGGCGGGCGCTTGAGCCAGCGCTGGCTTGGCGGGCGGCGGGGTTCGGCGCGGCGGATCTCGGGGGATTTCATGGGCGCCCTATGCCGCGTCGCGGCCGATCGGGCAATTCGCCTCGCGGCTCACGAGATCGAACACGAAGAGCATCTTCGCCATGCCGGTCAGCACGGCGGCGACCATGCCTAACTCCACGATCTCGGCTTCCGAGAAATGCGCATGCAGTTCGGCCGAGTGGCTGGCCGTGACCTCACCGTGCATGTTGGCCAGCGCCATCTGTTCCGCGAGCCGCAATACGGCGCGTTCGCGCGCGCAAAAGTGCGGGCTTTCGATGTCCCAGATGGCGTCGATCTGCGCCTCGGTCATGCCGGAATCGCGGGCCGATTTGGTGTTGCCCTTGTTGCAGAAGGCACAGCCATGCAGCGTGGAGAGCTTGAGGCGCAGCAGCTCCTTCACCCGGCGCTCGACGCGGCCCTTGAAGAAGACCTCCGCGTAGAAGCCGTCATAGTACCAGCCGAGCAGTTCTGGTGCCTGGGCGAGCACCTCGATCAGCGTCGATTCGCCGCGCACCTGGTCGGCGGTTTCCGCCACGGCGCGCCAGCGTTCGCTCATCTGTGCGCGGGCCAAGGGGGCGATGGCGGGATTGGGCATCGCTCAGCTCTCCAGTTCTGGGCGGATGGCGTCCACGATCGGGCGATAGCGCGCGGTCTCGGCCGCGATGAAGGCGGCGGCGGAGGCGGGCGTGCCGGGCCGCGAGGCCTCGATGCCGGCGGCGGCGAGTTGCGCGCGGAAAGTGGCATCGCCGAGTGCTGCGTTCGTCGCCTCCGACAGCCGCGCCAGGATCGGTGCGGGGATGCCCGGCGGTGCGAACACCGCATGCCAGAGCACCGCGGTGAAGCCTGGCCGGCCGAGCGCCTCGGCGGCGGTCGGCACGTCGGGCGCCTGCGGCGCGCGGGCGGCCGATGCCACCGCAACCATCCGCGCGCGGCCCGCCTGGTGCAGCGGCAGCCCGGCGCCGAGCGTGTTCACCGCCATCGCCAGCGTGCCGGCGACCAGATCGTTCATCGCCGGCGCGGCGCCGCGATAGGGCACGTGGGTGATGGTGCCGGCATTGCCCTCGCGCTTGAGAATCTCGGTGGCGAGGTGCATCAGCGTGCCGGTGCCGGGCGAGCCGTAGGAAAGCGGCGGGTTGGCGCCGCGCGAAGCCGCGAGGAACTGCCCGAGTGTGCCAGGCTGGGCCGGATGCACCAGCCAGCACAACGGCCCGCCGCCCAGCTCCGCCACCGCCACGAAGTCCCGCACCGCATCATATTGCGGCTGCGCCGTCACCAGATTGTAGAGCGCATGGGTGGAGGCGGTGCCGAACAGCAGCGTCGTGCCATCCGGCGCGGCGCGTCGCACCTCCTGCGCGCCGATCGCCCCACCCGCGCCGCCGCGATTCTCGGTCACCATCGGCTGGCCGAACTCGCGCGACACCCGATCCGCGTAGAAGCGCGCATAGACGTCGGTCGGGCCGCCGGCGGGGAAGGGGATCACCAGGCGGATGGGGCGCGTCGGCCAGCCCTGCGCGAGCGCCGGCGCGGCAAGCAGGGTGGCACCAGCGGCCAGCAGGGTGCGTCTAGAGGCCAGCATTGTTCCAATCCTCCACCGGCGATTCAGGGTGCGGCGTGAGGCCGGCGGCGCGCACGCCCTCGATCGCCGCATACTCATCCTTGTCGGAGGCATCGCCGCTGACCCCCACGGCGCCGATCACGGCACCGTCGGCGCGGCAGATCAGCACGCCGCCGGGCACGGGGATGAAGCGGCCGTCGCTGGCCGCGGCGATGGCGGATTGGAAGGCCGGGCGTTCGCGCAGCCGGTCGCGGATCATCCGGCTGCCGATGCCCATGCCGAGCGCGCCATGCGCCTTGCCGCGCGCGATCTCGGCCCGGAGGATGCCGCTGCCATCCTCGCGCTTGAGCACCACCACATGCCCGCCCGCATCGAGCACCACGACGGTCAGCGGCAGCAGTCCCGCGCCGCGCCCGGCGGCGAGCGTTGCATCGGCGATCACCTCCGCCGCCTTGAGCGGCAGATCGACGGCCAGGTGCTTGACATAATAATCGGCGCTCATGAATCGAGAGCAGAACGGCGATGCTGGCGCGGTACGAAGCGGCCGGCCCCGGGCTTCGCCTTCACCTCGGCCCCGTCCCAGATCTCCACGCCGCGCAGATAGGTGGCGACGACGCGCGCCTTCATCGGGCGGCCGTGATAGGGCGACCAGCGCGCATCCTCGCGATCGACGATGCTGCGCTCATCGAAGATGAACTCGCCAGTCTCCAGCACGCAGATATCGGCGTCGCCATCGATGCGGATGCCGCCCTTCTTCGAGTCGAGCCCATGGAAACGCGCCGGATCCTCCGAGCACAGCTTGGCCATCACGCTCGCCGGCATCCCGCGCTCGACCAGCAGCGTGTACATGAGCGGCGCGAAGGATTGCAGGCCGGTCAGGCCCGCCCCGACGGCGAAGATGTCGCCGGTGTATTCCTTCTTGTGCTTCGGCCAGGGCGCGTGGTCGGTCGAGACATAGGCGACGATGCCA
>JBBSCP010000284.1:0-6317 GCA_038250135.1 Acetobacterales bacterium
CACTGGCGCCTGCGGGTTCCGCCTGCAGGCCCCGCGTCGCGGTGCTGCCGCCGCGCAGGCGCCGCACGCCATCCTTGATCAAGCCGGCAAGGCGAGGCGGCGAAGCAAAACCATCATGGACTCTCCCATGTCGTTCGTTGGGGGCGGGTTTCGATGGCGGTACGCAAGGCGGGGCGACTGGCGGTTGGCGATGCTCGGCGCGGCGGTGCGTCGGCGCCCGGGCAGGCGCCGGCGCAACGCTCGGCGCTTCAGCGCGCGGTGATCTGGCTGTCGAGCGAGCCGTCGCGGTTCAGGACGTCGAAGGTGGTGGCGCCGGTGCAGCGAAGAGTGAAGCACGCCCTCGTGGTGCGGATCGCGTTCCAGGTCGAGCAGCAGCCGCCTTCGCCGAAGCAAAAGTTGCCGGTGTCGGCCACGAGGCTGCCGTTCGGACGGGTCACGTCGACGGCGATGCGGCCCAGCGCATCGATCCGCTTGGCATGCAGATCAGGCCCGTACATCGTCCAAACCCATCCGCAGCCCTGTTGGAGGGTCTGCCGACAGTACGCGAATCGCAGCCATATCCGAGGCACTAAAAATGGGGGGATTCATGAGGTGGGGGTGAGCAATTACGGACAGGAGACTTGATTTGAGCTTATTGCTCAGATTAAATCGAAAGTAATTGGAAGGGGTATTCTCTTGCGCGTTGTCGCTGGACAGTTTCGCGAATTGACGCAGGCCGACCTCATCTTCGCGCGCCAGATTGGCTGCGCCGGCGTCACGGTCAATAAACCGGATCTCGACAGCCCGGCCTGGGTCGCCTTTCTGAACACGCAGTTTACCGCCACCGCCGGTCCGCGCGCACCGAAACGAAGCTGGTCTGCGCTCGATCTTGTGCAGATGCGTGCGGCGGTGGAGGCGCATGGCCTGACGCTGGACTGCATCGAGGGTGTGCCGAAAAACTGGCTCGACTGCGCCATGCTCGGCTTGCCGGGCGCCGACGAACAGATCGCGGCGTTTCAGGCAACGATTCGCGCCATGGGCCAGGCCGGCATCACCGTGCTTGGATACAATTGGATCCCCGATGGCGTCTGGCGCACTGCCAAAGCCGCCCATGGCCGCGGTGGCGCGCTGGTAACGGCCTATGACGATACGATCGGGCAGCGCATCGCCACAGGCTTGCTGCCCGTGCGTGATGAGGCGGCAATGTGGACCAATTGGGAACGCTTCATCGAGGCGGTGCTGCCGGTGGCTGAGGCGGCGGGCGTCAGGCTCTCGTTGCATCCGGACGACCCGCCGGTCCCGATGCTGGATGGAGTGGCCCGCGTCTTCCGCAGCGAGAACGCCTTTGCACGCGCCATGGCCTTCGCCGACAGTCCGAACCACGGCATCGCCTTCTGTACTGGCACTTTTGCCGAAGTTGGTACGGCACCGATGATGTCCGCACTCGCCCGTTTCGCCAAGGCAGGGCGCGTCCATTACGTGCATCTGCGTAGCGTGGCAGGCGCTTTGCCGCGTTTCGCCGAGGCCTTCATCGATGAGGGCGCGGTGGATGCCGTTGCGGTGCTGCGCCTGCTGCGAGATGCGGGCTTTGAAGGTTTCGTCATCGACGATCATGTGCCGCACCTGGCGGATGACACGGTCTGGGGCCATCGTTCGCGCGCCTACGCCACCGGCTACATCGCGGGTATCTTGCGCGCGTTAGGCGCCGGAACAGGGAGAACAGAATCATGAAACCTCGCGAACCGCACACCACCCGCCGCGCTTTGCTGGCGCTGCCCGCGCTGCTGCTGGCGCGGGAGAGCGCGGCGCAGGATCGGCCGCTCCGCATCGTCGTGCCGTTTCCACCGGGCGGCACCTCCGATCTCATCGCGCGCATCATCCAGCCGGACCTGCAACGGCTGCTCTGGCAGGGTGTGGTGATCGACAATCGTGGCGGCGCGGCCGGCAGTCTCGGCGCGGATCACGTCGCGAAAAGCGCACCGGACGGCGCCACAGTGCTGCTCACTGAAGCGGGCATCCTGGCAACCGGGCCGAGCCTGTTCACTCGCATGCCCTTCAACCCGCTGACGGATCTGGCGCCGATCACCATGCTGATTTACGCGCCCTACATCATGGCCGTTCATCCTGGCATGGCCGTGCGGGATGGAGCGGAGCTTGCGGCCTATGTCCGGGCCAATCCCGGCCGCGTCAACTTCGCCCATTCCGGTGTCGGCGCGCTGAACCACCTCACCGCGCTGGTGGTTGCCCAGCATTGGGGTGGCGCGGTGACGGAGGTGTTCTATCGCGGCGGCATGCTGGGCATTCAGGCCGCGGCGACGGGTGAGAGTGACCTGGTGGTGAACGGCGCCACGGCGACACTGCCCTTCGTGAAGGATGGCAGGCTGCGTGCCATCGCCGTCACCGGCCCGCGCCGCCTGGCCGATCTACCGGATGTGCCAACCTTTGCCGAACTCGGCTGGCCGGTAGCCGAGTCCGGCATCTGGCAGGGGCTTCTCGCCCCGGCGCGCACGCCGCCCGCCACGATCACCCGCCTGCACGAAACCTTCGCCGCTGCGCTGGCCACGCCTGCGACTCGCGATCGCCTGCTCAGCCTCGGTGCCGAGTTGCGCGCCGAGGGGCCGGAGAGCCTCGCACGTTGGCTGGCCGCTGAAACCGAAATCTGGGGCGCGGTAATCCGCGCGCGTGGCATCCGGCTGGACTGACCCGCCCCGACGCCGCGCCCCGAAATCACAAGAAGAAATGGCTAAAGCACGATCGATCCTCCTGGATCGATCTCACGCTCCAGAAACCAATGAACCTACAGCACGAAATCCGCTCACATTGATTAAATGTGAGCGGATAGTACTGCAGGTATGTCGCTATATCGTTTCGGTTTCGATCAGTGGAGGGCCTGCCGGTTGATATGCATGCCTTGCCGGTGCGGTGGTGTCGCGTAGGGCGGGCGAAACCCGCTCGGTACGGCACCGCGGCACCGAGATAGGCCTGCTCCGGCGTCCTCGCCTCCAGGCACTAGCGGCACCAGCCATTCTAGAAGGCCCATCGCTGTGCGTCAGGCCGCCCGGGAACACTTGGCCGGGGCATACTTACTGTCGGTGTTGAAAATCTCCGGCCACGCCTCGATGCCGACCAGCGCTTTGGGCTGCGCCTCGAAGAAGCCGAGCACCTCGCCGCGGCTGAGCTTGCGGCGCAGCACGACCTGGCCGGCGTCCTCTACCGCATGGACCTGGACGAAGTTCTTGATGTCGAGGCCGATGGTGACAGGGATGGCCTTTGCGGCAGTCTCAACCGTGGACAGCCCCTTTCGCTCGATGCCTTCAACAACTGCGAGCTTGGCAAACTGATGCCGCATAGAGGCCGTCCACCTTATCACCTCTGCCGCGCTTCGGCTTATCCCCCCGAGGCTGCGCCGCACTTGGGGCAGGCGCCCCTGTGACAGGCGCGGCAGAACGGCTTGCCGCACCCAATGCAGGGGCCAAGTCCGGCCGGGGCGACGAGGTGCACGGCGTCGTCGCAGGCCAGGCGCGGGCGTTCGGTCGAGAAGCTGAATTCGCATACCGGTGATTCGAGTCGGCGGGCCAGCGGGTTCCAGTCCAGCAGAATGGTCCGTTCCGCCTTGCGACGCCGGATCTGGACCTCGAAGCGCTGCACCGGCATCTCCAGCACCAGCGTCTGCGTCCACGCCACCGTCACGCGCATGGCATACTGCCTGGTGATGTCGTCGAGCTTCGCCTGGTATTCGCGTGCGATCGCCGCAATCCGCAGTTCCTCCCGGGGCCGCCCGGGATCGGCCTCGGCCAGGCCGGCGGCACGACGGGATGCCGTCCGATAGAGGTCGTTGTGATAGTCATAAAGTCGGTCCTGCTCGCGACCGAGGCGTCGCTGCAAGCCCTTGACGAAGGGCGCCAACGCCGTGTCGAGCCGCGCCGGCAGCGCGTGCGCCACCAGATCGAGCACGCGCTGGCGATGCCAGGCGGGCGGCAGGTCCGCCAAATCCGGGCCGGCTTGTGCCACGTCATCGCCTTCAAGCCATGGCGCGACCGCATCCAGCACCGCGTCCGGCAGTGCACCGGTCGCCTGATTCACGCCCAACCGCAGCACGCCGTCGCGCTTGTCGTCGGACACCGCGGAGTAATGGAAATCGAGGATCAAATAGCTGGTCCAGGCCGGCGTCACGCCGAGCAACCGGAACGTCGCGTTGTCGAGCGCCAGTTCGTGGCCGAGCACCCGCTCCGGGTCGGAAAGCGCGCGCAGCTCCGGACGCAAGATATGGCGGGCCCAGCGTCCACGCTCGCCCATCAGCCGGGCGAAGCGATCGAGCCAATCGGTCTCGAGCCCCACCCGCTGTGCGTCCGACGGCAGCGTGGTGCCAAAGCCCAAGCGACACATCTCCGCCACCCCGAGTGCGGACTGCACCGCGGGCAACGCCAGCACATCCAGCCCCTCCGGTTCGATGGGCTCGACCAGCGCCCCCTCGGCGGTCAGCAGATCAGCCACGAAGCGTTGCAAGCGTCCCATCTCAGGCGGCATCCAGATCATTGCCGAACAACGCTTCGTCCAGTTCCTTCGCCCCCTGATATTGCTGCCGTGCGGCCAGCAGTTGCCCCTCCAGCCGCGCGAAAGCAGCCGCCCGCGTTGCCTCCGTGCCTTGCAACCAGGCCTCCAGCACGAGGGTGGAAAACTCCTGCCTTTCGTCGAACTCGCCAAGGATCGCACCCACCTCGCCGACGACGAGCTCGAACATATTGATTTTCTCGTCGAGGATACGCAGGACCGCGTCCTCGATGGTATCGGCGGTCACCAGATTGAACACAAACACCTCGCGCGTCTGGCCGATCCGGTCGATGCGCCCGATCCTCTGCTCGATGGCCATCGGATTCCACGGAATGTCGAAATTGATCAGCGTGTTGCAGAATTGCAGGTTGCGCCCCTCGCCGCCCGACTCGCTGCACAGCAGAAGTGGCACCCTCTCGCGGAAAGCGGCGACCGCGGAGTCCTTCGCGGGGCCGGACATGCCGCCGTCGAATTGAACGAAATCGGAGCCCTGGCGACGCAGCCGTTCCGCCAGATGCGACATGCTGTCGCGATGGTGCACGAAAACCATTTTCTTCTCGGCTGGATTCTGCGCCAGCAACTGTAACAGGGCGGCCTCCTTGGCGCCCGCGCCGAGTGCGGCCATGCGCCCCGCCAGCGCCATCCAGCGAGGGTCTTCGGGGTGCCGCTCACCGAAACGCGCCACCGCCGCCGCCGCCGCCACGGGCGAGGAACCGGCCGCGCTCAGCAGGTGCTGCACCGCCAGCTGATGCTGCCCGCTCGCCGCCAGGCCGCGCGCGAGTTCGGTCAGCTCGCCGTAGCATGCCGCCTCCGCCGCCCCAGGGGTCGCCCGCAGGGTCGAGGCATGCCGGCGCGGCAGCCGCAGGGCAGCCAGCGCGCGAGTGTTGCGCACCATCACCCCGCGCATCAGGTCGCGCAACCGCTCCCGGTTGGCCGGCTCGCGCGGCTTGCCCGGCACCATATAGACCGAGCGGAATTCCTTCTGCGTCTTGAAGATGCCGGGCTTGAGCAATGTCAAAAGGTTGTACAGCTCCAGCAAGTTGTTCTGCACCGGAGTGGCGGAGAGCAGCAGAAGGAAGCGCTTCTGCAGGCCGTTCACCAGTCGGTAGCTGGCGCTGGACTGGTCGCGCAGATGATGCGCCTCGTCGACCACCACCGCATCGTAGGCCTGGACGGCAAGCAGCTCCGCATGGTCCTTGCGCCGGGCTGTGGCGATCGAGGCGATCACCCGCGGCTGGGCCCAGAATGCTGCCGGATCGTTCCGTAACAGCGGGTCGTGGCTGGTCGCGCAATCCAGGCCGAACTTGCCTGCCATCTCGTCGCGCCATTGCCCCACCAGCGACGCCGGCACCAGGATCAGGATGCGCGTGACCATGCCGCGGAGCACGTATTCCTTCAGCACCATGCCGGCCTCGACGGTCTTGCCGAGGCCCACCTCATCGGCCAGCAGCACCCGGCCCCGATACTGCTTCAACACCTTGCGTACCGTTTCGATCTGATACCAGTGCGCCTCGACACCGGTGAGCGCGGGCAGGCACAGTAGCTCGTCGAATCCCTCGAACAGGCTGAGTTGGGTCAACTCGCTGCGAAGGCGGAACCAGTCCGGCTCACCCGCCGCGCCGTCGATTTGCAGCGCCTGCGGGTCGGCAATCTCGATGCGCAAGTCACAGCTGGCTTGCAGACGCTTCAGTGCCGGCACAGCAGGCGGCGGCAGTGCGGCGGGTGGCGGTGCAGGCGCGCGGCGTGGAAGCGGTGCCTTCACCGGCCGCTCGCGTCCTGCGTGCTGC
>JBBSCP010000285.1:0-6294 GCA_038250135.1 Acetobacterales bacterium
GGCGATCGAGCCCGTCGGCCTCTCGCGCAACGATGTGGACATCTTCGCCGACCTCGCCGAGGCCGCGGGCTTCCGCGCCCAATTCACCGAGCAGCGCGACGAAATGGCCTGGCTGCAACACCTTTATGGCCGCTGGCGCCAGGCCTGCGCCGCGCAGGCGATCGAGGTGCCTGACTTCGCGCGGTTCTGGGAGCAGGGCTTCGTCGAGATTCCCGCGCCCGACCAGGATTACGTGCAGTTCGCCGATTTCGTGGCGGACCCGGTGGCGAACCCGCTCAATACGCCCTCCGGCAAGGTCGAGATTTATTCCGAGACCATCGCCGGCTTCGGCTATGCCGAGGTGCCGGGCCACGCGGTGTGGCGCGAACCCACGGAATATCTCGGCGCGCCCCTCGCCAAAACCTACCCTTTGCATTTGCTGAGCTTCCAGCCCGCCACCCGCCTGCATGGCCAGCTCGACCCCGGGCGCGTTGCCGCCGCCGACAAGATCGCGGGACGAGAGGCGATCCGCATGAACCCTGGCGATGCCGCCGCGCGTGGGCTCGCCGACGGCCAGATCGTGCGGGTGTTCAACGCGCGCGGCGCCGTCGCCGCCGGGCTGCGGCTCACGGCCGACATCCGCCCCGGCGTGGTGGCGATGGCGACCGGCGCCTGGTGGAACCCGGCTACGCCTGGTGCGACCGACAGCGCCTGCCTGCATGGCAACCCGAACGTGCTGACACGGGATATCGGCACGTCCCGGCTCGGCCAGGGCTCGGCCGCGCAATCCTGCCTGGTGGAGATCGCGGCCTGGGAGGGCGCCTTGCCGGCCGTCAGCGTGCACGCGCCGCCGCCGGGTGCTCAGGCGCCGTGACCCAGCCAACGCGCCGGGCGCTGCTGGCGCTCGGCAGCCTGGGTGCGGCGCTGCCGGCGCAGGCGCAAATCACCACGCTCGACCTCCGCCCCGCCAGCCTGCCGCTGCGCCCCGATGACTGGGTGGCGCCCGGCCATCGGCGCGACATGCTGATCCGCTGGGGCGACCGCGTGACCTTCGACGCGCCACCCTGGGACCCGCGCAACCCCGCCGCCGAGGCCGCCGGCGCGCAATTCGGCTGGGATGCGCGCCTCGCCGGCCTGGTCACGCCGCCGCCCGCCGCCGATGGGGTGAAGCGCCTGGTGCTGGCGGTCGCGCATCCCGAGGTCGATGCCGCGATGGCCTTGCCGCCGGGCCGCGACCGGCCGGCCCTGGTGGCGGCGCTCTCGGGCCTGTCGCTGATCAACCTTGAGCAGCAGGACGGTCGCTGGGTGCTGGTCGATGGCGGGTTCCAGAGCCGGCGCATCGGCGTGGAGACACTCTGCCGCGTTACCGGACCCGGTGTTGGTGAGATCGCCACGGCGAGTGGCGGCGGCGGTGCCAGCGTGCAGGGGATGATCGGCCCGGCAGGCGGGGGCACGACGCCCTGGGGCACGCTGCTGCTGCCAGAGCCCGAGCCCGGCCCCTGGCTCACCCGCCTAGCACCCCTCGATCAGCGTTTCCGTGAGCCCGCACGCTTCGGCTGGGTGGTGGAGGTCGATCCGCTCGACCCGCAGAGCGTGCCGGGCAAGCGCACCGCGCTGGGGCGCATCGGCGCCGTGGCCGTGGCGGCGGGGCTCACGACGAATGGCCGGGCCGTGGTGGTCATGGCCGATGGCAGGCCACGCGGCTACCTCTACCGCTACCTCTCCACCGGCCCGGCCGGCGAGCACAACGCGCTCGATGCCGGCACGCTCAGCGTCGCGCGGATCGAGGGCGATGCCATTGTCTGGCGCGACCTGCCGCCGGGCAGCGCGCTGGACCCGGGGGGGGCGGCGCTGGGCCTGGGTGCCAGCGCCTTCGACAGCCTTGCCGGTCTTGCACTCGACCCGCGCCGGCCGCGCCTGCTCGTCGCCAGCCACGCCGGCCAACGTGGCGCGGGGGAGACCGACGCCTTCCACCCTCGCGCCGGCGCCTCGCCCGGCCAGGTGCTCGAATTCGCTGGCGACCTCGCGGCGCCACGCCTCGCGGGGCAGGCACTGTTCCTCGCCGGCGAGTCGGGGGAGGGCGGGCGCTATGGGCGGGACCAGCCGATGGGCGGGACGCTACCGCGCCATCCGGCAACGCTCAGCCTCGATGCGCGCGGGCGGCTGTGGATCGGCACGGATCGGCGCGGCCTGCCGGGTGCTGCGCCGGATGCGGTTTTTGTCTGCGACCTCGATGGTCCCGGCCGCGCCGTGGTGCTGCCGGCCTATGGCGCGCCGCGCGGGGCGGGCATCGGCGGCGTGGCGCTGACGCCCGAGTTGGACGCCGCGCTGGTGGTGGTGCGTACGCCGGGCGCCGAGCCGGGGGCGAGCTTCGCCCGCCCCGGCACGCGCTGGCCGGCCTTCGAAGCCGCGACCCCACCGCGCAGCGCCGTGGTGGTGCTGAGCCGCACCGCGGGTCCACCAGTCGGCGGCTGAAATGGAAAGGGCCGCCCGAAGGCGGCCCTCCCAATGCTCGCTCGGATTGGCAGGTTCAGCTGCCGATCACGCCGCCATCGTTCTTCGTGATGACCAGCGTCGCCGAGCGCGGCGTGGCGGCGTTGCCGTCCGGGAAGGCGGAGTTGGTGCGTCCGGCGGCCCATTCGGCGGCCGTGGTCGTGGCCCCCGGATGCTGCAAGTTGACGAACATGGTGCGCATGTCGGGCGTGGTGGTCACGCCGGTGACTTCCTGCCCGACGGGGCCGGCCAGGAAGCGGCGCATCTCCCCGGTCATCGGATCGGCGCAGAGCATCTGGTTGTTGCCGAACACGGCATGCGGGCCGCGGTTCTGCTCGCTTTCGCCGATGTCCGACTGCACCCAAAGGCGGCCGGCGGCGTCGAACCACAGCCCGTCCGGGCAGCCCACCACATTGTCGGCAGTGAGCGGCTTGTCGCCGATCCGGCCCGTCGCCTCGTCGCCGCCGAAGAGGAAGATGTCCCAGGCGAAGGCGGTGGCAGCGTGGTCGTCACCGGCCTCGCGCCAGCGGATGATGTGGCCGAAGATGTTGCGCGCGCGCGGGTTGGCGGGATCAGTGTTCTCAGCCGTGCGGCGGCTGTTGTTGGTCAGCGTGAAATAAACGCGGCCGTCGCGCGGATCGACTGCACCCCATTCCGGCCGGTCCATCTTGGTCGCGCCAACCGCATCGGCGGCAAGGCGCGTGTTGACCAGCACCTCGCCCTGGTCGGCGAAGCCGTTGGCCGCGGTCAGCGGGCCCGCGCCCTGGCGCAGCGGCAGCCATTCGCCACTGCCATCCGCGTTGAACTTCGCGACATACAGCGTGCCTTCGTCCAGCAGCGAGCCGTTCGCCGTGGCGCGCTGGAAGGCACGGGCGGAGACGAATTTGTAGATGTATTCGAATTGGCTGTCGCAGCCGGCATAGGCCACCACGGGGCGGCCTTCGCGCGCCTGGGCGAAGACCACGCCCTCATGCGCGAAGCGGCCGAGTGCGGTGTGCTTCACGGGTACGCTGGCCGGGTTCCAAGGATCGATCTCGACGATCCAGCCGAAATTATTGGGCTCGTTGCGGTAGTCCTGCGTCGCGTCGGCGCCGGTGCTGGCGGCGTTGAAGCGAACATACGCATCAGCTCCGCCGGGCACCTGATCCCAATTGTAGCGGGACTGGCTGGTCGGCACGCCGTAGCGCGCTTGTTCGCGCGGCAGGGCGGGGCGGCCGTCGCGCTGGTCGCGGTTGACGAAGTAGCCGGCCCAGTTCTCCTCGGCCGTCAGGTAGGTGTTCCAAGGTGTGACGCCATGCGCGCAATTGTTGAGCGTGCCGCGGGTGCGCGTGCCGTCAGGGCTGTACTTGGTACGCAGCAGCGCGTGGCCGCGAGCCGGGCCCGTAATTTCCATGGGCGTGGCGCCGGTGATGCGGCGGTTGCGCGGGTCGGCCACCACGGCCCATCGGCCGTCGGCGCCCTTGCGGATGCGTACCAGAGTCGAACCGTGGGCGTTGATTTCCTTCAGCGCCTCGTCTTCGGGCTTGCCGCCGTCAACCAGAGGCATGCGGCCCGAATTGAGCGAGATGCCGCGGGCGCGGGCATGCATGAAGCGCGGTTCGATGTATTCGTGGTTCAGCGCCAGGATGCCGTCCGTGCTGCTGCCCTCGTCGGGCTCGCGCCCCTCGATGGGGAAGAAGTGCATGCCGTCATGATGCGCGCCCACGGCGGCGCCCTGGTCGGCGCCGGTCATGTCCACCAACGCGCGGGAGGCGACCTGGCCGCTCAACGGCGTGCCCTGCGGCAGGATCACCTGCACCGAATAGCCTTCCGGGACGACGACGCTGTCGCCGTTGTTCACCGGGATGGATTTGAAGCCGATGGTCGGGCCGCCCGCGGCTGCCTGTGCCGGGGTGAAGGCAGCCGCCTCGCGCGGCGCCGTGCCGATGAAGCTGCCGATGGCCGCGCCGATGCTGCCGAGGAGGGCGGTGCGGCGGCTGGCCAGGATGTCGCCGAAATAGGGGTTTGCGGAGGTGTTGGAAATCAGTTCATCGCCCGATACGTCATCGAGCGGCATGTGGCGAATATCGTCGGGCATGAGGTCAATCCCTGCGTTGCGAGTTAATCTTACTTTTCTTAGCGGGTATCCATGTCACGTCTTGGTCGAACACAAGACAGAAAAATGACAGATGTGAACGGCCATCCGAAAAAGGTGGACACTCTGCCCCGAAATTCAGGCCGGCTTCAGGCCACTCCGCCGGCGGCCGCAAGGCGCCTGCGCCGCCGGCGCAACGCCCAGCGAATCAGGAAAAAGCCCACCACGCTGAGCGCGACGGCGCCGATGCCATAGCCGAGATTCTCCGGCCCGAGCCAGGCGCCGAGGAACCAGCCTGCCGCCACGAAGCTCGCCGCCCAGACGCCGGCGCCGATGAAGTTCAGCACAGCGAAGTAAGCATAGGGCATGCCGGCCATGCCGCAGGAGGCTGCGGCCACGTTGCGCACACCATAGAGGAAGCGGAAGCTGAGCACGAAGGCCGGGCCGTAGCGCAGCAGCAGCACCGCCGCCTTGTCGAACTGTGCCTTGGCGCGCGGCATGCGCGCCAGCAGCCGGGGCCCGAAGCGCCGCCCGAGCAGGAACCAGCACTGGTCCCCGCAGAAGGAGCCGGACCAGGCGGCGAAGAACAGGATCCAGGGATCGATGACTCCGGTGACCGAACCGACCGCCGCCGCCGCGATGACGAAGGTCTCGCCCTCCAGGAATGCCCAGAGAAAGACCCCGACATAGGCGAGCGCGCCCCACTCCTCCCAAAGCTCTGCCAATCAAACTCTCCCTTTAGTGATCATGATGACGGGCTTGTTAGGTTTTGGGAAGCGTCCTGTGTCAGCGTTCGCTTGGTGACCGAGGTCCCGCCCGTTGCCGGCAAAGCCGCGCCGCCGGGCGGGCGCCTTCCTGATCGCGGCGGCTCAGCGCCTGAGACCATCCGCGACCAGGGTGCAGCCGGCAACCGCCAGCAGAATCATCACGCCCGGCCAGACCGCCGCGAGAGGTGCGGAGAACACCAGATCCTGTGCATTCGCCAGCATGTTGCCCCAGCTCGCCGCGGGCGGCGCGATGCCCAGGCCCAGAAAGCTCAGCGCGCTCTCCGCCAGGATCGCGCCGGCGACGGCGAGCGCGGTGGCCACCAGGATCGGCCCCATGATGTTGGGCGCCACGTGCCGCCAGAGGATGCGCGCCTCCGAAGCGCCCAGGCCCCGCGCGGCCCGCACATAGTCGCGCGCCAGGACGGAGAGTGCGGCGGCGCGGGCGAGCCGCGCCACGCCGACCCAGCCGAACAGGGCGAGGATCAGCACGATGCGGAAAATGTCGGACAGGGCCTCGCCACGCGGCAGGCCGATGCGCCCGGTATCGGCCGCCGCCAGCACCACCAGGACTGGCAGCGCGGGCAGGGCGAGCATGCCGTCCGCGAGGCGCATCAACACCGCATCCACCAGCCCGCCTCGCCAGGCGGCGAGCAGGCCGATGGCGGTGCCGATCACCGTCGCCGCGATGGCCGTGGCGACGCCAACCGCGAGCGACACCCGCGCCCCGTGCAGCAGCCGCAGGAACAGGTCCCGCCCGAGGTCGTCCGTGCCGAGCAGGTTGTTGGTGGAGGCTGGCGCGAAGCGGTTGAACAGGTCGGGTGTGAAGGCATCCAGCCCCATCGCCGCCTCGATCGCGCCGGCGAAGGCCGCGCCAAGGAGCACGGGCGCCAGCATCAGCAGGCCGAGAAACAGCTTCATGAAAGCCGCGGGTCGAGTGCCCGCTGCGCGATGTCCGCGGCGAGCGTCGCCAGCATCGTGACC
>JBBSCP010000286.1:0-6279 GCA_038250135.1 Acetobacterales bacterium
CGGCGAAGCTGCCATGCAGCGTGATGCCCTGCGCCTGCGCCCAATCCCGCGCCTTGTCGGGCGTGCGGGTCGAGCCGGCGACGAAGCCGATGCGGCAGCCCTGCTTGCCCTGGACGCTCTCGACAAGGGTGCGACCCCAGCGGCCCATGCCCACGATTCCCGCCTTCAGCATCCGCTATCGTCCTTCATCTGTTGGCGCTGGAGGCGGCTCCGCCCTCCAGCTCCTGCTCCACGCGCCTGAGCCGCGTCAGGCCCCAGGCGAACACCCCGAGGGCCAGCACCACCGCCACCAGGGTCGGCGTCGTCAGCCCGAAAACCTGCCCGAGCCCCCCCAGCGCCAGCGCCCCCAGCGCCGGGCAGGCACGGGTGATCAGACCCCAGAGGCTCAGCATCCGCCCGCGATAGGCTGGGTCGGTCGAGCTCTGCAACAGCGTCTGCGCCGAGACGCCATGCATGCTCGCCGCGGCGCCGATCAGCGCGGCGCAGAGCATGCCAAGCGGAAACCATCCCGTCGCGACGAATCCCGCTGTCGCCAGGGCCTGCGCCCCCACGGCGAAAACGGCGATTCGCGTGGTGCCTTCCAGCCGCCCACGCTGCGCCACCCACAGCCCGGCGATCAGCGCGCCCACACCGAAGCAGGCGGTCAGCACCGCCAGGCTCTCCGCGCCCCGGCCGAAGACCCAGGCGACGAAGGGCGGCAGGATTTCCTGCACGCCGCGCAGCAGGATGGCCGCCAGTGCGGCGAACAGCAGCAGCGGCCCGAGGCCCTTGTGCCGCGCGGCATAGCCGATGCCTGCCGTCACCTCGCCCCATAGGCTCGCCGAGGCCGGATGCCCCTGGCGCTCCGCCGCCGCGACGCGCAGCAGCAGCAATGACAGGCCCGAGATCAGGTAGCCCACCGCATTGGCCGCAATCGCCGGCACCACGCCCCAGAGCGCGATGACCGGCCCGGCCAAGGCGGGCCCGATGAAGCGGGCCACGGCGAAGCACAGCGAATTGGCCGCGACCGCCGCCGGCAGGTCGGCGCGCGGCACGATCCCTGGCATCAGCGTCTGTCGTGCCGGCTGCGCGAAGCTGGCCGCGATGCCGCCGATCACCTCGAGGCCCAACAAGATAAAGATGGTCATGTGGCCGCTGGCGGTGATGCCGGCCACGGCCAGCGCCTGCACCGCGATGGCGAGCTGCGTCCACATGGCGAGCTTCACGCGGTCCACCCGGTCCGCCATAGCCCCGGCGAAGGGGCTGACGATGACCGCCGGCGCCAGGTCGCAGAAGGCCACCATGCCGACCCAGAAGGCGCTGCCAGTCAGCTCCCAGGCCAGCCAGGAGACAGCGATTCGCTGCATCCACAGCCCGGTCCAGGCCAAGGCCGAGCCGCCGAAAAAGATCCGGCTGTCGCGATGGGACAGCGCGCGGCCGAGGGCGCCGAACGAGGCCACCCTCCGTGACCGTTCAACGCAGCCCTGGCGGCGGCAGGGCGCGGCCTGCGGCGGGGGGTGTGGCGACGCTGCCCGGAGAGGCCCCCCCCGCAGCGGCCGGCGTGGCGCGGTTGGCGCCGCGCAGGCATTCCTCGATCAGCCGGTCACGCGACATCTGCTGGCCCATCCGCTCGGTCTCGACCCGGCCGAAGGGGGCGGAGCTGAAGGTGCCGCGGCTCGCTTCGGTCTCGTCGGTGCGCATCAGCTCGCCACGGTCGCGGAACTGCACGACGCGCGTCGCCTCGGCGCGGCAGGCCTCCAGTGCGGCGTTGTCCTGGCCGCCCGGCAGGGCCACCGGCGCCGGGCGGGGCGAAAAATTCGGCGCGGAACAGGCCCCCGCCAGCAGCAACAGCAGGGGGACGAG
This sequence comes from Acetobacterales bacterium, assembly GCA_038250135.1. Taxonomy (GTDB): domain Bacteria; phylum Pseudomonadota; class Alphaproteobacteria; order Acetobacterales; family Acetobacteraceae; genus Falsiroseomonas. Next base: position 1,843 of record JBBSCP010000286.1, read on the forward strand.
GCGGGCCGGGCGGGGCATGGGATGGGCCTTTGTCACGTGGCTTGAGGGGCGGCTTAGGGCGCGCAGGGCGGGCTCAGCCACCCTGCGACGTGGGCAAACGATACGACGCAGTCCGCGCAGCGTGCCGGGATCGGCGGTACGGTCCAACGCCGTTGACCAGCGGCAGGCGTCGCGATCGGCGATGGCCAGGCGAAGCGGGCCGGACTGCGTCTGGAACGGCAGCCTCCAGGGTGCGCCCCATTGCCCGAACGCGGCGGCCTGGCGCGCCGCCTCCCAGGCGGCAAGCAGCGCGGCAGGGGCAATGGCGGGCAGCGCCTCGGGCGGGAAGGGCACGAGGTGGGCGAATCCGCCATCAGCGGCCGGCGCGGCGAGGATGGTAGAGTGAAGCATGATGCGAGAGTGTGGCCGCAATCTCGCGCGGCTGCTACCCGGGCGGCACGTCCGACGGCTTCGCAGCCACGCGCAGTTGTGGCGTGATGCGCGGATGACCGATCCCGCCGACCTGACCGCCTCCGAAGCCGCCGCCGCGATCGCCGCCGGCCGGCTTACCGCCATCGACCTCTCCGAAGCCTGCCTTGCGCGGGTCGCCGCGCGGGAGCCGGTGGTGAGGGCGTTCCAGCATCTCGACCCGGCGCAGTTCCGCCGCGCGGCGGCGCGGGCGAAGCCGGGGCCGCTCGCCTGGATCCCCTTCGCCGTGAAGGATGTGCTCGACACGGCAGACATGCCGACGAGCTACGGCTCGCCGATCTGGGCGGGACATCGACCGCGCAGCGATTCCTTCGCGGTCAGCGCGGCACGTGCGGCCGGCGCCGTGATCATGGGCAAGACCGTGACCACGGAATTCGCCAGCCGCTTCCCGGGCGCCACGACCAATCCGCAAAATCATCAACATACGCCGGGTGGCTCGTCTTCCGGCTCGGCCGCGGCGGTGGCCGCGGGCATGGTGCCGCTGGCCTTCGGCACCCAGACCGCCGGCAGCATCATCCGCCCGGCCGCCTATTGCGGCGTGGTCGGCTTCAAGCCGAGCTTCGGGACGCTGCATCGCGCCGGCATGAAGGTGTGCTCGGAAAGTCTTGATACCATTGGCATCATGGCGCGCAGCCTCGCCGATTGCGCGCTGGCTATGGGGGCGCTGAGCGGGCGTGACTACGGCGACCCCGAGGCCAAGCGTCCCCGCCCGCCGCGGCTGGGCCTCACCTTCGGCCAGGCGCCCGGCGAAGCGAAGCCCGAGACCGTGGCCCTGATGGCCCGCACTGCCCAAGCAGCCCGCAAGGCCGGCGCTGATGTGGTGGAGTTCACCCTGCCGCAGCCGTTGCTCGAAGCGGCCGCGCTGCATGTCTGGCTGATGAACATGGAGACCCGCCAGGCGCTGGCCTGGGAGATGGCGAATGCCCGCGCCCAGGTCTCGGCCGTGATGCGCGAGCGCATGGATTGGGCCGCCACCTTCCCCCCCGCCAAGCTGGACGAGGCGCGCCGCGCCGCAACCATGGCGATGGGCACCTTCATCATGGCGAGCCAGGGCTTCGACGCGATCCTCACGCCCTCCGCCCCCGGCGAGGCGCCGGAGGGCATCCTCGCGACCGGCGAGGCCACCTTCAACCTGCTTTGGACCCTCCTTTGGGGCCCGAACGTCACCATCCCGGCCGGCACCGGGCCGAAGGGGTTGCCGCTCGGCGTACAATTGGTCGGGCGGATCGGCGAGGATGCCGGCCTGCTCGGCACCGCGCGATGGCTCCAGGCCGCGATCGATTGAGCGACGCGCCGCCGCTGTCCTGGTCGGCGGCGCTCGCCGAGGGGCAGGCGCGGCTGCAGCGCCCCGACCCGCTCGGCGCGCTGCCTTATCTGCTGCACGCGGCCTCCCCCGAGGCGCCGCACAATGAACAGGCCGACGCCCATGCCGCGTTGGGTCGCATCCGCACCGGCTTCGGGCAGGATTCGCTGGCCGCGGAGCATTACCGCGCCGTGCTCGCGCTGCGCCCGACCCAGCCGGAGGCGCGCTTCTTGCTGGGCCGCGCCCTGCTGAAGCTCGGCTGGCCGGATTTGGCGGTAGCGACGCTGGCGCGCCTGCCGGGGCCGGTCGGTGGCTGGTGGCGCGATTTGGTGCGTCAGGCCGGGCGGCGTCTATCCGAAGCCCGGAACCAGGCACGTCAGGGCATCGCCGTTCTGCGCCAGGGCGATGCAGCGGGTTCGCCGGATACGCTGGTGCGGGCCCTGCTGCGCGCCGGGCGGCTCGGCCCGGCGCAGCGCCTGCTCGCCGCCCTGCCGCCGACGCCCGAGCGCCGCTGGCTCGCCGCCGCATTGTTGCTGCGCCGCCGGGAGGGTTTTGCCGATCAGGCGTTGCGCGCGGCACTGCGGCCACCGCCCGGCGCTTCCCCGGCGCTGCGCCAGGAAGCCGCGCTGCGGCTGATCGAACTCGGCGAGACCGACGCCGCCGCGGCGGCGTTGGGCGATGCGATGGGCGGGCGGCTTGGGCAGGAGCTGCAGGCCAAGCTGTTGTTGTTGCAGGGTAGGCTGCCCGAGCTTGCCGCCCTCAGCTCGGTCGAGCTCGCGCGCAAGCCCGATCGGACCGAGCCAGCCCGACGGCTGCTGACCTGCCAGGTCCTGGCCGGCGAGGTGCCGGTCGGGCGCGAGCCGGACCCGCGGGCAGGGGCCGCGCCGCGGCTCGCCCTCGTGCAATTCTGGCACGATGCCAACCCGCCCGAGGATGTCCGCGGCGTGATGGACAGTTGGGTGCACCACCATCCTGACCTGGAACTCGCGCGCTTCGACGCGCAGACGGCGCGCGACTTCATCCTGGCGCATCAGGGCCAGAAGCTCGCCCTGGCTTATGACGCCTGCCACAATCCCGCGCTGCGGTCCGATATGCTGCGCCTCAGCTTTCTCGCGGCGCAGGGCGGGCTCTGGGTCGATGCCGACGAACGTTGCCTGCGGCCGATGTATGAGGTGCTGGCACGCCTGCCTGGCATCGGGCTGGTCGCGCCCTTCTCCGACGAACTTCCCTTCTACGTGCACAGCTACATGCTCGCCGCCCCGCCAGGCAGCCCCGTGATGGCGGCGCTGCTGGAGGCACAGATGCGCCTGCTGCGGGAGGTGCTGCGCGGCCGCGCTGGCCTGGAGAATTGGGTGAGCAACGGCCCCGGCCTGATCACCCGGATCGCGGCGCGGATGCCGGGGCAGGTGGCGCTGCTGGCGCCCGCCTATTGGCGGAGCTTCGCGGGCGACGCCGACGACCTCGCCTACAAGCGCGATGAAAGCTCGGACTGGCGGCTGGCGCCGCGGGCTCGCTCAGCCCGGTAGTGGCACTTCCAGTCCGCTGCCGGGCTGGCCGAACCACGCGACATGCTCGGCCACGAGGTCGAGCGACAGCCGCGCGCCTGGTGGCGGTTGGCAGGTTACGCGCGTCGCGACCTGCCCGCCCGGCGGCAGGCGCTCGGCGATGCAGGGGTGGCGTCGCCAGTTGCGGTTGCTGACGGTCCCGGCCGCGTCCAGCAGCAGCAGGCCGAGATTGACCTGCCCCTTGGCGGGGCCGGAGGGGCTCCAGGTGCGCTGACCTGTATTGGTGATGACGAGGTCCACCACCAGGGCATCGCCTTGCCATGCGACGCGGCGCAGCTCGATCCGCGCGGCCAGACCCTCGGCGCTGCGGCTGTCATCGGGGTCGGCTACCGGCGCCTCGGCGTGCAGCACGAACATGCGAAAGCCGCCGATCACCGGCAGCAGCGCCTGGCGGTAGGTCTCGGCCGGCATGGGGGCGGGTGGCACCTCGCCGTGCCGTTCGTGCCGCCATAGCGCCATGAACCGCTCGATCGGCAGCATTTCGGGCCGCACGGTGAACAGGCCGACCTGCATGGCGGCGAAGCCGGCGCGCTGGGCCTGTTCCCAGACCTCCTCGACATGGATGTCGCGCTCGATGATGCCGTGGCGGCGCATTTCATCCTGCGAGGAGGTGGCGGCCGAGTGCTCCGGCCCGGGTTCCATGAACACGGCGCGGCCGCCGGGGGCGAGCAGGCGGCGAAACTCGGCGATGGTCGCTGCCTGGTCCACCACGTGGTGCAGCGCCTCATGGCACATCACGCGGTCGAGGCTGGCATCGGGCAGGTCGATGCGCGTGCCATGCAGCCGCAGGTAGCGCAGCCGCCCGGCCAGCTCCGGCCGGAAGCGACGGTCATGCGCCTCGGCCACCGCCAGCGCGGTGGGCGCCACATCGGCCGCCACCACCTTGCAGCCTGCGGCGGCGAGGGCGCGGCCAAGCCAGGCGATGCCGCAGCCGAAATCCAGCACGCGCAGCCCGGGGTAGAGCTCCGCCGCCTCGAACATCGCACCCAGGCGGGAAAGGTTCGGCCCGGCCTTGGTCAGGGGGGTGAAGGGGCGCTGGAAGCCCGGGTCTTGCGCGTCCAAGCCGGCAAAGAAGCGGTCGGCGCGGGCGGCGTGTTCCTC
>JBBSCP010000287.1:0-6252 GCA_038250135.1 Acetobacterales bacterium
CGCCCAGCCGGCGCCGAATTGCACGAGCATCGCCACCAGCAGCCAGCTCAGCAGCACCACGGTGCCGCCGTAGAAGAACCCGATATGCGGTGCCGCCATCAGATCCTTCCACCCGGCGGCCAGCCAGACCCAAGGGCGGTCATTCGCCACGCGATGAATGGTGACGGCGGCGGCAGAGCCTGGCGCTGGCGCCACGGCGTCGGTGGTCATGGCAGGTCACTCCCAACCTCGTTGTGGCCTCCACCCTAGCCCCTCCGCATCGCAAAAGGACTTGATCCGGATCAAGGACGGCACATCGCGTTCCCTGTCTTGTAGCCATGTCCCGGGTCGCCCCGGCGGCGAGTATGTCGGGAGATGTGATCGATGGCGGCGAACGCGGTTGCAACGGGCTACATGACCGAAGGAGCCGCGCCCTCCGTGGCCCATCGTGTCGAGCCTTATGTGGAGGCGCCGATCCGCGCCTTCGTGATCGCCACCATGTTCTGGGGCGTGACCGGCTTTCTGATGGGCGTGCTCATCGCCTCCCAGCTCGCTTGGCCGCTGCTCAACCTCGATCTGGAATGGACGACCTTCGGACGACTTCGCCCGGTGCATACCTCCGCGGTGATCTTCGCCTTCGGTGGCAATGCGCTGATCGGCACCAGCCTTTATGTCGTGCAGCGCACCTGCCGCGCGCGGCTGTTCGGCGGCGAGTCGATGGGCTGGTTCCTGTTCTGGGGCTACCAGTTCTTCATCGTCGCGGCGGCCGTCGGCTACGTCTTCGGCGTGACGCAGGGCAAGGAATACGCTGAGCCCGAATGGTACGTGGACATCTGGCTGACGGTCGTCTGGGTGCACTACCTGGTCGCCTTCGCGGGCACGCTGATGAAGCGCGAGGAGCCGCACATCTATGTGGCGAATTGGTTCTACCTCGCCTTCATCATCACCATCGCGATGCTGCACATCGTCAACAACCTGGCGCTGCCGGTGACCATGGGGCACGCGAAATCCTACGGGCTGGCGTCGGGCGTTCAGGATGCGATGATCCAGTGGTGGTACGGCCACAACGCGGTGGGCTTCTTCCTCACAGCAGGCTTCCTCGGCATGATGTACTACTTCATCCCCAAGCAGGCCGAGCGCCCGGTCTATTCGTACCGGCTGTCGATCGTGCATTTCTGGTCGCTGATCTTCCTTTATATCTGGGCGGGCCCGCACCACCTGCACTACACGGCGCTGCCAGATTGGGCGCAGACGCTCGGCATGGTGTTCTCGATCATGCTCTGGATGCCCTCCTGGGGCGGTATGATCAATGGCGTGATGACGCTGTCGGGCGCCTGGGACAAGCTGCGGACCAATCCGGGGCTGCGCTTTTCGGTCACCGCGGTAGGCTTCTACGGCATGTCCACCTTCGAGGGACCGGTGATGTCCATCAAGGCCGTCAACGCGCTCAGCCACTACACCGACTGGACCATCGGCCATGTGCATTCCGGTGCGATGGGCTGGGTCGGCTTCATCACCTTCGGTGCGCTCTATTGGCTGTACCCGAAGCTGTGGAACAAGCGCGGCATGTACTCCGAGACACTGATCTCCTGGCATTTCTGGATCGCAACGATGGGGATCGTGCTCTACATCACGGCGATGTGGGTGTCGGGCATCCTGCAGGGCCTGATGTGGCGCGCCTATGACGAGAACGGCTTCCTGCAATACGCCTTCATCGAATCCGTCGCCGCGATGCACCCCTACTACGCCATCCGCACGCTTGGCGGGCTGATGTACCTCAGCGGCGCGCTGATCATGTGCTACAACCTGTGGATGACCGTGACGCACGGCGAGAGCGAGGAGCAGGCCACCGTGCCCGTTGCCTCCTTCGGCGGCGCTGTCCCGGCTCCGGCCGAGTAACGCCGATGAACCGACTGAGCAAGCGGTGGACCGCATCGCGGTCCGAGGCCGCGAAGGCGGCCCGCCGCAAGTGCAGCGAGCCCAGCGCGCGGAGCGCGCGCCCGGCGCCTGAGAGCGCAATGAAGCAGTCCAACAAGTCGCTGCAAGCGACCGCTGGTACAGGGGGGCCCGGACAATGAGCTGGTTCAGCAAGCATGCGCTGATCGAAAGAAACGTGGTCCTGATGGGCGTGCTCACGCTCATCACCGTCTCGATCGGCGGCCTGGCGCAAATCGTGCCCTTGTTCACCGTGGAGAGCACGATCGAGCGTGTGGAAGGCATCCGCCCCTATACGCCGCTCGAACTCGCGGGACGTGACATCTATGTGCGCGAGGGCTGCTACCTCTGCCACAGCCAGATGGTACGCCCGTTCCGCGACGAGGCCGAACGCTATGGCCATTTCAGCCTCGCGGCGGAGAGCATGTACGACCATCCCTTCCAATGGGGCTCGAAGCGCACGGGTCCGGACCTTGCGCGCGTCGGCGGCCGTTATTCGGATGCATGGCAGGCGGCGCATCTGCGCAGCCCACGCTCGGTGGTGCCGCAGAGCATCATGCCGCCCTACGCCTTCCTCGATCGTCCGCTGGATACCGCGGACGTCGCGGATCGGCTGCGCGCACAACGCGCCGTTGGCGTGCCCTATAGCGATGAGATGATCGCCAATGCCCGCGCTGATCTCGAGGCGCAGGCGAACCCGGACACGGATGCCTCGGCCTTCCAGTCCCGCTACGCCCGGGCCGCGCAACGTGCCTTCGACGGCGATACGCGCCGGCTGACCGAGATGGACGCGCTGGTGGCGTACCTGCAGATGCTCGGCACGCTCGTGCAGTTCCGCGACGTGACGCCCGACCAGTTGCGGCAGCAATAAAGGAGGCACGCAAGATGGACCTTCTCTCACTGCAACCGATCTTCTCGATACTCTGGGTCGTCTGGTTCTTCGTGCTGTTCATTGGCATCCTGATCTACGTCCTGGCGCCGCGCCGGCGCGGTGCCTATGAGCGTGCGGGCGAAATCCCGCTGCGCGACGACGACGCCCCCCGCTCCGCCCGCGACCCGTCCTGAGGAGAGGCATCGAATGCCCACCAAGATCGAGAAGGACGCCCTGACGGGCACCGAGACCACCGGCCATGAATGGGACGGTCTGAAGGAACTAAACACGCCGCTGCCGAAATGGTGGCTTTATGTTCTGTATGCCTGCATCGCCTTCAGCGCTGTCTATGTGATGTTCTATCCCGCCTTCCCCATCCGCGGCGCCACCGGCATCACCGGCTGGGTGGCGCGGGAGGCGATCGTCGAGGATCTGCGCGCGCAGCAATCGCAAATGGCGCCGATGCTGGCACGCATCCGCGCCGCGAGCCCGGCCGAGATCGCCGTCGATCCGGCGCTGCGCGGCTTCGCCATGGCCGGCGGACGCATCGCCTTCGCCAACAACTGCGCTGGCTGCCACGGCGCGGGCGGCCAGGGCGCGACGGGCGGCTTCCCCTCGCTTGCCGATGATGACTGGATCTGGGGCGGCACGCATGACGCGATTCGCCACACCATCCTGCATGGCGTGCGCGGCGGCGAAAGCGATGAGGAGCGCGTCAGCATGATGCCGCGCTTCCTCGCCGATGGCGTGCTCACGCTGCCACAGATCAACGATACGACCGAATACGTGCTCGGCCTCACCAACCGCTCGACCGACGCGGCGGCAACGGCACGCGGCGAGACGCTCTACGCCGAGAATTGCGGCGCCTGCCACGGCGAAATCGGCGAGGGCAATCGCGATGTCGGTGCGCCGCGGCTGAACGATCAAGTCTGGCTGTTCGGCGCCGACAAGGCGGCGATCGCCGCCTACATCGCCAATCCGCGCATGAACGTCATGCCGGCCTGGGGACAGCGCCTGGATGCGGCGGTGGTGAATATGCTCGCCGTCTATGTCCACGCGCTGGGTGGCGGCGAGAACTGAGCCAATGAGCACCGTCCAGAAACCCGCCCAGATGCGACCGGCCGGCGTGCCCCCCGCGCCACCGCCGCCGCTCTATGCGGACCGGCAGAAGGTCTACCCCAAGGCTGTCTCCGGACCCGTGCGGCGAGCGAAATGGGCGGCGCTCGTTCTGTTGCTGGCACTTTACTACATCGTGCCGTGGATCCGCTGGGATCGCGGGCCGAATGCGCCGAACCAGGCGGTGCTGGTGGATATCACCAATGGCCGCCTGTTCTTCTTCTTCTTCGAGATCTGGCCACAGGAAGTCTATTTCCTCACCGGCATCCTGGTGCTCGGCGCGGTCGGCCTGTTCGCCGCGACGAGCCTGTTCGGCCGCATCTGGTGCGGCTTCACCTGCCCGCAGACCGTCTGGACGGATCTGTTCATGTGGGTGGAGCGCCTGATCCAGGGCGATCGCAACGAACGCATGCGCCTCGACAAGGGCCCCTGGACTTCCGACAAAATACGCAAGAAGGCGCTGACGCACGCCGCCTGGCTCGGCATCGCCATGGCCACGGGCGGCGCCTGGATCATGTATTTCCAGGATGCGCCGACCGTCACGGTGGAACTGTTGACCGGGAGTGCCGGCCTGGAGACCTATTTCTTCTTCGCGCTCTTCACCGGCACCACCTACCTGCTGGCCGGCTGGGCGCGCGAGCAGGTCTGCACCTACATGTGCCCCTGGCCGCGCTTCCAGGCGGCAATGCTTGATGAGAACTCGCTCGTCGTCTCCTACCGCGACTGGCGCGGCGAGCCGCGTGGCAAGCTGAAGGTCGAGGGCATCGGCGACTGCATCGATTGCAGCGCCTGCGTCACCGTCTGCCCGACCGGTATCGACATCCGCGACGGTCAGCAGCTGGAATGCATCGGCTGCGGGCTCTGCGTCGATGCCTGCGACGACGTCATGGCAAAGATCGGCCGGCCCAAGGGGCTGATCGCCTTCGAGACGCTGGCCAACATCGCCACCTCCGCCGCCGCCACGCGCGACATGCCCCCGGGCCCGGCGCGCGATGCGCGCGGCATGGAAGTGCGGCACATCCCGAAATTCATCCGGCCCCGCACCATCCTCTACGGGGCGATGCTCGGCGCGGTGCTGGCGGTGATGGTCGGCGCCTGGCTGCTGCGAGAGACGACGACGCTGTCGGTGATACGCGACCGCGCGCCGCTGTTCGTCTCGCTCTCGGATGGCGGCGTGCGCAACGGCTTCACGCTCAAGATCGCCAACAAGCTGCGCAACACCGATGCACTGACGCTCAGCCTGCACGCGGAACTTCCCTTGCAACTGGTGGTGCAGGAAGCGCAGCCCGCGGGGCCGAATGCCTGGCGCGTCACGACGCGCGCCGATGGCATCACCGAGTGGCGCGCGCTGGTCACGCTGCCCCCCGGCCATCGCAGCCGTGAATCGGCCCATGTCACCTTCCGCCTGACCGATGCCCAGGGCCAGGTTGTGGTGACCGAGCGCAGCGTTTTCCTGGGCCCCGAGCGCGAGGAGCAGTACCATGGCCGCCGTTGATCCGAACCGCAGCAGATGGATCCCCTGGGCTTTCGTCGGCGCCATGGGCGTGGTGGTGCTGGTCAATCTCGGCCTGGTCTTCGCCGCGCTGTCCACCTTCACCGGCGTCACCGTCGGCCAATCCTATGACCGCGGCCGCACCTACAACAACGTGATCGCCGCAGCAGATCGGCAGGCGGCGCTGGGCTGGCAGGCGCGCGTGACGCTGCACGAGGGCACGCTCGACGTTGCCGTGACGAATCGGGACGGCGCGGCCGTGCCCGGTCGTCTCGAAGGCGTGTTGCAGCGCCCGCTGGAGCGCACCGCGGTGCCGCTTGTTTTCGCCGAGCTCGGCGCCGGCCGCTTCCTTGCCGCCGTGGCGCCCGGGCAGCCCGGGCAGTGGGAGGCGCGGCTCACGCTGCATGGCCCGGGCGGGCAGGCCTTCGACATCCGCCAGCGCGTGATGGCACCTTGACCGTCGCCACGCCCGGAGGATTGGCGGCAGGCCAGGCCGGCTTCTCACGCGCGAAGTGCGCACATTGCGGTGCGAGCCTTGCCCCCGGCCAGGGCGAGTTCTGCTGCCATGGCTGCGGCACGGCCTACGCGATGGTGCGTGGCCTCGGCCTCAACGAATTCTACCAGCGCCAGGAAACCACGGCCGGCACGCTGCGCCCGCCCGAGGCGCTGACGTCGGTCGATTTCGCCACCTTCGCCCAGCCAGGACGCGACGGCACGATGAGCCTCGAGTTGATCGTCGGCGGCCTGACCTGCGGCGCCTGCGTCTGGTTGGTCGAGCAGGCCCTGGCGGCCGAGCCGGATGCGCTGCGCGCGCGAGCGGCCCTCACCACGCGGCGGCTGACCATCACCTGGCGCGGCG
>JBBSCP010000288.1:0-6220 GCA_038250135.1 Acetobacterales bacterium
CCGGGACGATGGCATCGGCGGCAGAGGGCATCGGTTCAGACCTCGGGAAGGGGCGGGGGGTGGTATGTCGCAGCAATCTGAAAAAAGAAAGGTAACGCCGCCTCCACCCTGCCTTGGTTGATCCCGGCCTTGGTTGATCCCGGCCTTGGTTGATCCCGGCCTTGGTTGATCCCAGCCTTGGTTGACGCCGGCCTTGGTTGACGCCAGCCCCGGCTCGCCCCTAACCCCGAACTCACGCTGCAACCGCCCACGTCGCCACACCAAGGATGATTGCCCCGATGTCGAAGCCGCGGATCGCCCTGGACGGCTATAATCTGACACTGGAACAGGGCACCGGCATCGCCACCTATGCCCGCAACCTCTCCTACCAGCTCGGCGCCATGGGGGCGGAGGTCGGCGTGCTCTACGGCCAGCGCGCCGCGGCCTCGGGCAAGGATGATCTGCTGCGGGAGGTTACGCTGCTCGACGCCAAGCCGCGCACCACGCATCCGATCATCCGCGCCATCGACGATTTCAACCGCGGCATCAAGATTTCACTTGGCGTGACGGCCACCTCCGTGCCGATCACCGAACGCGTCATCCGGCGCGGCATCGAAAGCCGCATCCCCTATGCCAATATGGCCTGGAATGTGCCGGAACTGTTCCGCGCCGGCATCCTCGGCTTCGGCCGCGCGCGCCGCTTCGGCAAGGTGACGCTGCCGGATGGCCCGCAGGTGATGCACTGGACCTACCCGCTGCCGCTGAAGGTGGAGGGTGCCAAGAACGTCTACACCATCCACGATCTCGTACCGCTGCGCATGCCCTACGCCACGCTCGACGTGAAGCGCCGCTTCCTCGGCACCTGCCGGGAGATCGTGGCGAATGCCGACCATATCGTGACGGTCAGCGAGGCCTCGAAGCGCGACATCATCAATCTGCTTGGCGCGCGGGAGGATCGGATCACCTGCACCTACCAGGCGGTGGAGTTGCCCGCCGCCCTCACGCAGAAGCCCGAGGCGCTGGCGCGGGCCGAGGTGAAGGGCGTGTTCGGCCTCGACTGGCAGCAATATTATTTCTTCTTCGGCGCCATCGAGCCGAAGAAGAACGTGAGCCGCCTGATCGAGGCGCATCTGGCCTCCGGCAGCCCCTACCCGTTGGTGATCTGCGGCCGCCAAGCCTGGCAGTCGAAGCAGGAACTCGCGCTGCTGTACGAGGATAATTTTCGGGTGATGAACGACCCCGGCCCGCCGGACGGCATCCAGTCCCTGGCCCGCAAGCTGCGCGGGAAGGTGATCATGCTGGAATACGCGCCCTTCCGCCTGCTGGTCAGCCTGATCCGTGGCGCGCGGGCGGTGACCTTCCCCTCGCTGTATGAGGGGTTCGGCCTGCCGGTGCTGGAATCGATGCTGCTCGGCACGCCGGTGATGACCTCCAACGTCGCCTCCCTGCCCGAGGTGGCGGGGGATGCCGCGCTGCTGGTCGATCCCTATGACACGCGCCAGATCGCCGAGGCGATCCAGGCGCTGGACACGAATGACGGGCTGCGCGCCGACCTCGCCGCGCGGGGGCCGGTGCAGGCGGCGAAGTTCGGGGCCGATGCCTATGCAAAGCGCCTGACCGAGCTGTACGGGCGCGTCGGGGTAAAGCTACCGGCCTGAGGCTGGCCCCCCTCGCCGTCGGACCCATCACGCACTACCTTCCCGATTGATGCGTTACATCTCGACCCGCGGCGAAGCGCCGCCCCGTGACTTCGAAGGCGTGCTGCTGGCCGGCCTCGCCGAGGATGGCGGGCTGTTCATGCCCGAAACCTGGCCGGTGCTGAGCAGCGCCGAATGGCGCGCGCTGCGCGGCCTGCCCTACCCCGACCTCGCCGCGCATATCCTGGCGCTGTTCACCGGCGGGCAGCCGGACCACGCGACGCTGCTGCCGATGCTGCGGCGCGCCTATGCAAGCTTCGGCACGCCGGCCGTGGCGCCGCTGGTGCAGCTCGATTCGCGCGTCTTTGCGCTGGAGTTGTTCCACGGCCCCACCCTCGCCTTCAAGGACATGGCGATGCAGGCGCTGGGACCCCTGTTCGACCATGTGCTGGCGCGGCGCGGGCAGCGCGTGACCATCGTGGCCGCCACCAGCGGCGACACCGGCTCCGCCGCCATCGAGGCCTGCCGCGACCGTGCGGCGATCGGCATCGTCGTCATGCACCCCGAGGGCCGCACCTCCGAGGTGCAGCGCCGGCAGATGACCACCGTGCTATCGCCCAACGTTGCGAACCTGGCCATCGATGGCTCCTTCGACGATTGCCAGGATCTGGTGAAGGCGATGTTCGCCGACGTGCCGTTCCGCACGGAGATGCACCTCGCCGCGGTGAACTCGATCAACTGGGCGCGGGTGGCGTTGCAGATCCCCTACTACGCCGCCTCGGCGCTGGCGCTCGGCGCGCCGGACCGGGAGGTGGCGTTCAGCGTGCCGACTGGCAATTTCGGCAATGTCATGGCCGCCTGGGCGGCGCGCCGCATGGGGCTGCCGATCGCGCAATTGATTATTGGTGCGAACAAAAACGACATCCTGACGCGCTTCCTCAGCGCCAACGACATGACCATGCGCAGCGTGGAGCCGAGCGTCTCGCCGTCCATGGACATCCAGGTGAGCTCGAACTTCGAGCGGCTGCTGTTCGAACTTCTGGGGCGTGACGCACCCGCCACAGCGGACGCCATGCGCCGCTTCCGCGCCGAGGGCCGCATGCCGGTGCCCGACACCGCCTGGCGCATCGCCACGCAATTGTTCCGCGGCTTCGCGCTGGACGATGCCGGGACGTTGGCCGAGATCGCGCGGCTGCATCGCGCGAGCGGCTACCTCGCCGATCCGCACACCGCCATCGGCATCGCCGCCGCCATGGCCGTGGCCCCGAGCGACAAGGCGATTCCCATCATCGTCGCCGCCACCGCGCATCCCGCGAAATTCCCGGACGCCGTGAAGCGCGCCACGGGGCTCGACGCGGCCCTGCCACCGCGCCTCGCCGATCTGTACCAGCGCCCCGAGCGCCTCACCCGCCTGCCCAATGCGCTGGGTGCGGTCGAGGAGTTCGTGCGCGCCCACACACTACAGCGCGATCGGTCCCAAAGGACCGATCTCGTGCTGTAGAAACCATTGAATGCAGAGCAAGAAATCGGATCAGATAGTGTCATCTGGTCCGATATTACTCTAGGAAACGCCGCATGACGGCAAAGGATTCCATGAACGACGCCATCCGCCTGACGCGCCTGCCCTCCGGCCTTACGGTCGTGTCCGAGAAGATGCCGCGCGTCGAGACCGTCTCGATCGGCGCCTATGTGAACGCCGGAACGCGCCACGAAGTGCCGGCCGAGAATGGTGTTTCCCATTTCCTCGAACACATGGCCTTCAAGGGCACCGCGCGGCGCGACGCGGCGGCGATCGCGCGCGAGATCGAGAATGTCGGCGGCCACCTCAACGCCTACACCTCGCGCGAAAACACCGCCTTTTACTGCAAGGTGTTGAAGGAGGATGTCGGCCTCGCCGCCGACATCATCGGCGACATCCTGACCAATTCGAGCTTCGTGCCCGAGGAGCTGGAGCGCGAGCGTGGCGTGATCCTGCAGGAAATCGGCCAGGCCAACGACACGCCCGACGATATCGTCTTCGACCATTTCCAATCGACGGCCTATGCGTCGCAGGCCATGGGCCGCCCCGTACTCGGCACGGAGGACAGCATCACGGCGATGCCGCGCGACGTGCTGACCGGTTACATGCGCCGCCATTACGGACCGTCGCGCATGGTGCTCGCCGCCGCCGGCGCGCTGGAACATGAGGATCTGCTGCGCCTCGCGGAAGCGCATTTCGGCGCGCTGCCTTCAGCGGACGCGACGACCGCCGAGCCCGCGCGCTACACCGGCGGCGAGTTCCGCGAGGATCGCGACCTCGACCAGGTGCATGTGGTGCTCGGCTTCCCCTCGGTCGCGGTCTCGGACCCGCTGAACATGCCGACGCAATTGCTCTCCACGCTGCTCGGTGGTGGAATGTCGTCGCGCCTGTTCCAGGAAATTCGTGAAAAGCGTGGCCTGGTCTATTCCATCTACAGCTTCGCCTCGCCCTTCGCGGATGGCGGCGTCTTCGGCATCTATGCCGGCACGGGCGAGGACCAGGCGGCGGAGCTTGTGCCCGTGGCGCTGGAGGAACTGCGCCGTGTGCAGCGTGACGTGACGGAGGATGAGTTGCAGCGCGCCAAGGCGCAGCTTCGCGCTTCGCTGCTGATGTCGCTGGAATCCACCGGCAGCCGTTGCGAGCAGCTTGCGCGGCAGTTGCAGGTGCATGGCCGCATCATCCCAGTCGAGGAAACGAAGGCGAAGATCGCTGCGGTGACGATCGAGCAAGTTCAACAGGCGGCCGCCCTCGCCTTCCGCGGCAAGCCGACGCTCACCGCGCTCGGCCCGGCGGGCAAGGTGCCGGCGTTGGATCAGATCGTGGAGAAGCTGGCGGCATGAGCAATCTCGACGTTCTTGCCGACCTCGTCGCTGCCGCGAAACGTGCTGGCGCGGACAGCGCGGATGCGCTGCATGTCGAGAACGCCTCGCTCTCGGTCGGGCGCCGCCTCGGCAAGATCGAGCAACTCGAACGCGCCGAGGGCATGGACATCGGGCTGCGCGTTTTCGTGGGCCGCCGCCAGGCCATCGTCTCCACCACCGATCCCGATCCGCGCGGCTTTGCCGCACTCGCCGAGCGCGCGGTTGCGATGGCGCAGGTGGTGCCCGAAGATCCCTTCGGCGGGCTCGGCGATTCCTTCGAGGCACCTCGCGATGTTGCCGCGCTGGAACTCGACGATGGCGTGGAGCCGAGTGCGGAGGAATTGATCGACCGCGCCGCCGCGGCCGAGGAAGCGGCACTCGCCGTGGCCGGCATCACGAACAGCGAAGGTGCCGAGGCCGGCTGGGGCCGCGTGCGCATCGCGCTCGTCACCTCGGCGGGCTTCGCCGGCGCCTATGTGCGCAGTTCGCACAGCCTGTCCGTCACGGCGCTCGCCGGCAGCGGCACGGGGATGGAGCGCGACTATGATTGGTCCTCGGTCGTGCACCTCGCCGACCTCGAAGACCCCGCGACGCTCGGCAAGCGCGCCGCTGACCGCACGCTCGCACGGCTCAACCCGGTGCGCGCGAAGACGGCGCGCATCCCGGTGATCTTCGACGCGCGCGTTTCCTCCTCGCTGCTCGGGCATCTGTCGAGTGCCATCAACGGCGCGGCGGTGGCGCGCGGCACGTCGTTTCTGCGCGACCGGCTGGGGACGCAGGTGCTGGCCAAGGGGCTCACCGTGCGCGACGATCCGACTCGGCCGCGCGGCCTGCGCTCCCGCCCCTTCGACGGCGAGGGCATGGCAGGCCAGGCGCGCGCCATCGTCGAGGATGGCGTGCTCGCCACCTGGATCCTGGATTGGCGCAGCGCGCGGCAGCTCGGCATGACCTCCACCGGCCATGCCAGCCGCGGCACAGGCGGGCCACCCGGGCCTTCCACCACCAATCTCTGGCTGGAGGCCGGCACGCTCTCGCCCGAGGAGCTGCGCGCCGACATCGCCGAGGGGCTCTACGTCACCGACCTGATCGGCATGGGCGTGAACGGCCTGACCGGCGACTACTCGCGCGGCGCATCGGGCTTCATGATCCGTCATGGCGAGTTGGCCGAGCCGGTCAGCGAGATCACCATCGCGGGCAACCTCAAGGACATGTTCCGCAACATCGTCGTGGCGAACGACCTCAAGCTCCGCCGCGGCACCGACGCGCCGAGCATTCGCCTCGAAGGCCTGACGCTCGCCGGTGCCTGAGGCGGCGAGCATGACGCGAAAGGAAGTCGAGCTCGCCTACCGGCTGTTGCTCGGCAGGCGGCCGGAGAATGAGGCGGCCTACGAATACGGCCTCTCCGCCGGCTCGGTGGAGACGCTGCGCGGCTGGATCCTGAACAGTCCGGAATTCGCCCGCGCTTTGCAGCGCGACACGCCGGCCTCGCTGCGCCGCTGGGTATTGGCTGAGATGCGCGAGCGCGCCGAGCTGGAACGCAAGAGCGATGCGGCCCCTGCGCCGGATGAAACGCCGCCGCGCATCGTCTTCCTGCACATCATGAAGACCGCCGGCACTACGCTACGCACGCGGCTCGAGGAGCTCATGCCGGGCGAACGCTTCTGGCGGCGCGAGGAACAGGGAAGGCCGGGCGATTTCCCGGTGGAGGAGTTGCTGCCCTATCG
>JBBSCP010000289.1:0-6193 GCA_038250135.1 Acetobacterales bacterium
CGCCACAGCGCGGTCAGCGGCGCGGCTTTCTCGCCCAGCACATCGGTGCAACCCGCCGCGGCGGAGGCGAAATCGAACAGCGTCCCATAGGCGTCGAACACGCAGGCGCGGATGCCGGTGAGCATGACCCGCTCAGACCAGCGTGCCGCGGATCGGGTAGTTCATCTCCTGGATCCGCTTCGCCCCGCGCAGGATTCCCGCCAGATCCGGACGCGCGAAGGGCGCGTTGGAAATGTCGATCAACTGCGCCTGGCCCTCCGGGTTGATCAGGAACAGGCCGGGCTCGGCGAAGGGTCGGTCGGTTTCCTGCGCCGAGCGCGGGTTGGACACGTAAAGGCCCAGCGTGTGCATCTGCGGGATCGTCAGGCCGAAGCCGAGCGGGAAGCGCCAGCCGAACTCGGCATGGTCGGCCGCGGCCTTCTCCTCCGGATCGGCGGAGACGGCCAGCACCGTGACACCGGCGGCCTCGAACTCATCCAGCAGCGTGTTGAGCGTGCCGAGATAGGGCTTGCACAGCGGGCAGTGCTTGCCGCGGTAGACGACCAGCAGGCGCCAGCCCGCCATGGCGGCGGGCGCGATCTCGCCGCCGCCGAGGCGCGGCACGGTGACGTCGGGGAACGCCGCACCGGCAGCGAGTTTCGTGGCTTGGGTCATGCTCGGGGGCTCCGGGATCGTTGCGGGGTTCAGGCGGCGGGATAGTTGGAGGGGAACATGGCGCGGCGGGTCTGCTCATCCGCGTCCTTCTTGAAGGCGTGGTCGCGGCCGACAGCCCGCGCGCGCGCCACCGCCGGTCTTGCATCGATGCCCTGGAACCAGCGCTTGATGTTCGGGAAGCCCGCCAGCGGATCGGCCTCGCCCTTCAGCACGCGCGCGGCGCGATCGATCCAGCCCCAGGCCGACATGTCGGCGATGGTGTAGCTTTCGCCCACAACGAAGTCGCGCCCGGCGAGGTGATCTTCCAGCACCTGGTAGTGCCGCTCGGCCTCGCGCCGGTAGCGGTTGCGGGCATAGTCCAGGCCCTCCGGCGCGGCCCATTGGAAATGCACCGCCTGGCCGGAGAAGGGACCAAGGCCCGAGGCGATGAAGAACAGCCAGGAGAGCAGCTCCGGCCGGTCGGCGGGCGTGCCCAGGAACGTCCCTGTCTTGTCACCGAGGTAGAGCAGGATGGCGCTGCTGTCGAAAACCCGCGCCTCGCTGCCCCCCGGGCCTTCGGTATCGATGATGGCGGGCACCTTGCCGTTCGGATTGATGGCGCGGAAGGACGCCTCGTGCTGTTCGCCCTTCATGGTGTCCACCGGCAGGGCCTCATAGGCGAGGCCGGATTCTTCCAGGAACAGGGCGATCTTCGCGGGGTTCGGCGTGGGGTGGAAATAGAAGCGGATCATCGGCGTGTCTCCTGTTTCAGGTCTTGGCGTTGGTTGCCGCGGTCCGGCCGAACCGCTGCGCTGACGCCCGGTGCGGTGTTAGGCGAGGTTCGGAAGCGCAGGACGATCATGCTGGGCGTTCCGTGGCAGGCGGGCCGAGCAGTGCCAGGGCTTGGCGCGCCGCGCCGCGCAGCAGGTCGGGTTCCGGCAGGGCGCGCGCCAGCACGCGCAGGCCCATGACCGTGGTGAGCATCAGGCGCGCAAGGTCCCCGGCCGGGTGGGTGGCAGCGATGCTGCCATCGCGCTGGCCCGCCGTGACGCAGCGGCAGAAGAAGCCTTCAAGCTCGGTCAGCCTCGCCGCGACGACAGCGCCGACCTCCGCATCATGCGGCGCGACCTCCAGCGCCGAGTTCACCAACAGGCAGCCCCGCGGATCGGCCAGCGAGCGGGACGCGATCTCGTTCAGGAAGGCCTCGATCGCCGCGCGCGGCGACTTGGTCGCTTCGAGGCGCGCCACGCGCTCACGCATGTTACGGTCAAGATATCGGTCGAGGCAGCGTGTGAACAGCGCGTGCTTGCTGCCGAAGGCGTTGTACAGGCTCGCCGGCACCAGCCCCATCGCCCGGCCGAGATCGCGCACCGAGGTCGCGGCATAGCCATGCCGCCAGAACTGGTTGGTTGCGGCCTCCAGGACATCGGCGTCGTCGAACTCTCGCGGGCGGGGCATGGCGGCGTGGAGGCCTTGCGTTCTAGAGCGGTTGATATAAAACGGTTTCGGCCGATCGCAAGTGGGATGTTCGTCCGATGCTCCCTAACTTTCACTCCCGCCGACCGCTGCGCAGCGCCCTTGGCTTCGGCTGAGGGCGGCGGTGGTCGGTGATACGGCCTGCTGATCCGGGCGGCGGCGGCGGCTATCACACGCTCCATTGCCGAGATGACGCCGTAGATTCAATGGTTTCTAGGGCATGAGACCGATCCTCTAGCCGCGGTCGAGCATTCATGCACTTTGGTCGTCATCAAGGCCGGCAGAGCCTGGACAAGGGGGAATGAAGGTGCAGACGCAGAGGCGGATCTCGCGCAAACCATTGGCCTGGGCGTCGTTCGCTCTGGCTTGTCTGCTGGCCCTGCCCGCGGCGGCTTGGCCCGACCGGCAGGTGGTCCTGGCGGTTCCGCTCGGCGCGGGCACCAGCCCCGACCTCGTCGCGCGTGTCCTGGCCGAGGCGCTTCAGCGCCAGACCGGCCGTCCCTTCGTGGTGGAAAACCGGGTCGGCGCCACCGGGGCCATCGGCACCCGCGCCGTCATCGGCGCGGCACCCGACGGGCACACTCTGCTGGTCACCAGCTCGACCCTGCTCCTGACGCCGCTGCTGCTGCCCGCCTCGGGCTACGAGCCCCTGACCCAGCTGCGCCCGATCCGGCTGCTGGGCAGCAACCCCCTGGTGCTGGTCGCCAACCCGGCCGCCGAGGCGCGCACGCTGCCCGCCCTGCTCGCCTTGGCCCGGGCGCGGCCGCCTGGGGCTATCGACTATGGATCGCCCGGCGGAAGCCTTTATTTGACCATGGCGCTGATGGCGACCCAGGCCGGGGTGGAGATGAACCATATTTCCTTCCGCACCGGCGGCGATTTGATGAACGCCCTGGTCGCGGCCACGGTGAACTATGCCTGGGTGACCCAGGCCATGGCGCAGCCGCTGGTCCAGGCCGGGCGCCTGAACGCGCTGGCGCAGTCGGGCGCCGTGCGTGCGTCCGACCTGCCGCAGGTGCCGACGGCGGCCGAAGCAGGATTGCCCGGGCTCGTGGTGGACAGCTGGGTGGCCGTCTTCGCGCCGCGGGCGCTGCCGGATGCGCTGGCCGAGCAGATCGACGCCGCCTTCGGCCGGGCGCTTGCCGAACCGGCGGCCGAGGCGCGCATGCGCAGCCAGTCGATCGGCGCGCCGCGGCCCCAGGGACCCCTGGCAGAACAGCTGCGGATGGAACAGGCGGTCTGGCGCGACCTCGTCGTCAGCCGCGGTCTGGCGGCCCAGTAGCCGCCAAGGCGACTCGAAGCAAACCCAATGAAAGGCCGCCCATGAACATCCGCCAGAAAACCAGCGTCGTGACCAGGCTTGCCGGCACCGGCACCTCGCATGCCCGCGCCGACGTGCGCACCCGGGACGTCGCGGTGGTGATCGATGAGCCGGTGGAGCGCGGCGGCACCAACGGCGGCCTGTCGCCCACCGAAACCGTTCTCGCGGCGCTGATCGGCTGCACCAACGTCATCGCCCACAAGGTGGCCGAGGCGCAGGGCGTGGATATCGGCCACGCGACGATGACGCTGGAATGCGACTTCGACCGCCGCGGCGTTTTGCTTCAGGAGGAGGTGGACCAGCCCTTCACCGCCGTCCGCCTGCGCATCGAAACCGACGGGCCGGCGACCCAGGCGGAGCTGGACCGGGTCGCGGCAGACGTCGCGCGCTTCTGCCCGGTCTCGAAAATGCTGAAGGCGGCGGGCACGAAAGTCACGGAAACCTGGATCGCCAGGGCCTGAACAAACCGGCCGGTCACCGGGCGCACGGCCTCGGGGCAGGTGACCGGAAGGGCCTGGCGAGCCAGCGTTGCCTATTCGCCGTCAGGATTTGACTGTCTGGCCAAGTCCGCCGTCCGCTGCGTATGCCAAGCCCATAGTGCCTGGCTGGGTTACGTTGGCCGCATAAACCAACGAGACCCGTGGCCCAGGGGCAGCGGCCAAGGCGGCGGGCGACGCTTGGAATTCGTCGCCCTGCGTAGCACCGCCGCCCCGCCACCGCGTAACCGCGATGTGCGCCGTAGCGAATGGAGACGTCGAAGCAAGCCGGAAGAAGGAAAGACGCGGATGGCACTGACACCTCCTGGCGCCACGCGGCGCGCGCTGTTGGGCCTGGGCGGGGCGGCCGCCATGGGCATGCCAGCCGCCCGCGCCGACACCGACCGCTTCCCCACCCGGCCGGTTCGCCTGGTCGTGCCTTTCCCGCCCGGTGGGCAGACCGACATCGCCGCCCGTCTGCTGGCGCGCCGGCTCGGCATCGTCTGGGGCGTGGCGGTGGTGGTGGAGAACCGCGCCGGCGCCAATGGCTTGCTGGGAGCCGAGGTCGCCCTGCGCGCCCCGCCAGATGGCCATACCCTGCTCACCATCACCTCCACCCATGCCATCAACGCGACGCTCGTACCCGACGCGCCCTATGATTTCCGCGCCGACGCAGCGACGCTGACGCTGCTCGGCGCGCTGCCGCTGGTCGCGGTGGTGCCGGCCGGCTCGCCGGCGGCCACATTGGCCGATCTGGCGCAGCTCGCGCGGCAGCGGCCACTAAATGGCGGCTCCTCGGGGAGCGGCACGCCGGCGCATCTGGCGCTGGAACTGTTCCGGCGGGAGGTGCCGGGCGCAGTCGGCCTGCAGCACGTGCCCTATCGCGGCGGCGCGCCGGCCATCGCCGATCTGCTCGGCGCGCGGCTTGACTTCATGTTCGCAAACCTGCCCGACGCGCTGGCCCAGGTGCAGGGCGGGCGGTTGCGCGCGCTGGCGGTCACCGGTTCGGTGCGGCACCGGCTGCTGCCCTCGGTGCCCGCGGTGGCGGAGGCCGGCTTTCCGGCGCTCGAGATCGGCAGTTGGACCGCACTCGTCGCCGCCAGCGCGGTGCCGGCGGCGCTGCGCAGCCGCATCGCCCAGGCGGCGGCGATGGCCATGGCCGATCCCGAGACCGCTGGCCGCGCGGCCGAGGCCGGCTTTGATGTGCTCGGCTGGGATGAGCCGCGCAGCGTGGCCTTCGTCACCGCCGAGACCGAGCGCTGGGGCCGCCTGGTGCGTGAGGCTGGGATCCGCGCCGAGCAATGACCGCTCCCACTGATTCAGTATGAGCGGATGGTGCTGCATGTGGGCCGGCGGCTGGCCGATGGGGTGGTGGTGATCACGGTGGCGGGGCCGCATGTCCTGAAGCGATGACGCGCGGCCGGATCCGGCCGGGCGCGGGGCCCGGCCGGCGGAGTCACGGCTGCGGCTCAGAACGGGTGAACGCGCGGCCAGGCGGTGTTGGCCTTGGTGATGTTGCCCGGGATGTCGCGCAGCCAATTCTGCTGCGCCTGCTCATGCACCTGGAGGTAGAGCCTGCCATCGACGATGCGCCAGAACTCGGGATTGCCCGGAGCCTTGCGGGCCTCTGACGCGGCCCAGGAGCAATAGCCGTCGAACTGCGGCGCATAGCGCGCGGGATCGGCCACGAAGAGGTCGCGCGTGGCCTCGGAGCGGAAGTACCAGATGCCGCCATTGAAGAAGGCATTGAAGCGAGGGATGCCACGCTCCGGCGTACCGCTGTGAAACGACGTCGCGTCAAAGCCGCTGATGGCGACGGCAAGCTGGTTGCCGGCGATGGCCGGGGTGACAAGTCCCGCCAGGCTGGCCGCGGCGCCGGCGCCGGCAAGCAGGGAAAGCGCGCCAAGCCGACGACGCGATGTGATGATGGACATAGATGGAGTTCCTTTCATGTTGCCTCCATGAACGCATACGGCCGGAAGGCGGGGAAGGTTACGGCGCACCAGACTTCGAATTCCTTTGCCCACCGTCAGCCGGTCGTGGTTGGCCCCCGTCGCGCAGAGCCGGCCTGCATCTTGGCCGGGCCGCCACGTTGACCCCCTCCCTTCGCCCCGATCGACGCGCCGCCATCGAGGCGCACCGCAACGACCTCCCGGGCAGCAGCGGCAATCCGTTGGTGGTCATACCGATCGCTGGCGGAGAATCGGTGGTCATCGCCGGCTTCATCCGGGAGGCGCCGACCGGCATCTGGCCGGCCTGTCGAATCGCGCGGCGCAGTGTCTACGTC
>JBBSCP010000290.1:0-6164 GCA_038250135.1 Acetobacterales bacterium
GCCCCGGCGCTGACCGCGGGGATGTCACCCGAGAGCTTCCCGTGGCTCAGCGTCGCCGGGTAGTTGAAGCAGTGCAGGCGCGCGAGGGCGGGGCAGGCGCCCGTAGCCTTCTCCTGGAAGGCGAAGTCAGCCGCGAGGTCGGGCGAGGTGGCGAGTTCCTCGTTCGGCGCGCCTGGCGGCGCGGGGAAGCGGTCGGCCCAGAAGCGGATATGCGGCGCGAGCAGCGCGAGTTCGGGCCGCTGCGCGAGGTCGACGCGGAAGCCGGTTGCGAAGATCAGGTAGTCGAGCGCGAAAGTCTCGTGCGGCGTGGTCAGCCGGATCACGCCGCCCTGCGCCGTGAGGTCGCGGATGGGGCTGCCGAGATGCAGATGCGCGTGGCCGTGGCGGGAGACGCGCAGGGTGCTCTCGCGTGGCGGCGGCGTCTGGCTGCTGAAGACCAGGTCGAGGAAGCGCCACTTCCAATCATCGGGCAGGCCGGCGAAGCCATGCACGACGCCGGGGCTGCCGATGCCGGTGAACTTGTTCACGCGCGGCAGGGCCGGCCGGCGCACGAACAGATCAAGCCGCGCGCAGCCGGCCTCGAGCGCCGAGGCCGCGTTGTCCATCGCCGAGGCGCCGGCGCCGATCACGCCGACGCGCTTGCCGGCCAGCGCCGCGAAATCGATGGTGTCGCGCGCATGGGCGCGAAGCGTGGGTGGCAGCGCCTGCGCGATCTGCGGCATCCACGCGCCGCCGAGCCCGTCGCGCCCGGTGGCGAGCACGACATGTCGGCAGGCGATGACGCCCGCGCCCTCGGTCTCGACCACGAAAAGCTCGCCCTCGGGCCGGATCAGCGTGACACTCACGCCGTTCTCCACGGCGATGCCCATCACGCGGCGATACCAGATGAGGTATTCCATCCACATGACTCGGGAAATTTTGCCGAGGGCGGCGAAGGCATCGGTGCCCTGCTGCGCCTCGAACCAGGCGCGAAAAGTCAGCGCGGGCAGGCCGAGCGCCGGGCCGGTGAGGGACTTCGGGGAGCGCAGCGTCTCCATCCGCGCATAGGTCACCCAGGGGCCCTCCTGGCCCTCTGGCGCGCGGTCCAGCACACGGATGCGCTCGATGCCGAGCAGGCGCAGCGCGGCCGCGGCCACCAGTCCGCAGAGGCCGCCGCCGATGATCACCACATCCGTCACGCTCTGCCCGTCCCGCGCGCGCGGCGGCACCCAGGACCGCGCCGGCAGTTCGAGCCAGGCGAGGTCCTGGCGCAGGCGGGCCTCCAGCGCGTCGAGCCCGGAGGGAGTGGCACTGGCGTCGAGCATGCGGCGCTTCTACCGCCGCGCCGCCTCGATGGGCTATAGCGTCGGCGAAGGACGGAGCGTGCATGGCGGCGATGGTGGGACTCAGCGTCGTGATCCCGGCGCTGAATGCGGCGGCGGGGTTTCGCGGCACGCTTGCCGCGTTGGGCGATGCACCGGCGGAGATCATCCTGGTCGATGGCGGCAGCAGCGATGGCACGCCAGATTTGGTGCGGGCGTGGGGTGCGCGGGTGGTCGAGGCCCCGCGGGGCCGGGGCGGGCAGATCGCGGCCGGCGTGGCGGCGGCAGCGGGGCCGTGGCTGCTGATCCTGCATGCCGATACGCGGCTTGAGCCGAGTTGGGCGGAGGCGGTGGCGGCGGTGATGCAGGCGCCCGATGGCTCGGCGCGTGCCTGGCATTTCCGCTTCGCGCTGGACGACGCAGCGCCTGCCGCAAAACGCCTGGAAGGCGCCGTTGCCTGGCGCTGCCGCGTGCTCGGCCTGCCCTATGGCGACCAGGGGCTGCTGATCCATCGCGCGTTGCTGGCGGAGGTCGGCGGCGTGAAGAATGTGCCACTCATGGAGGATGTGGACCTCATGCGCCGCCTCGGCCGCAAGCGGGTCGGCGCGCTGCCGGTGGCGGCCGTCACCAGCGCGGCACGCTGGCAGCGTGAGGGCTATTTCCCGAGATCGGCGCGCAACCTGCTTTGCCTGGCCTTGTGGTTCGTAGGTATCCCGCCCGAGCGCCTGCAGCGCCTGTATCGGGGCCGCGCATGAGGCTTAAAGATACGCTGCTGATCTTCGCCCGCGCGCCGCGCCTGGGCACGGTGAAGCGGCGGCTGGCAAAGGGCATCGGGGCGCGTGCGGCGTTGCGCTTCTACCGCGGACAACTCGCCGCGCTGCTGCACGAGGTGGCGCGCGATCGGCGCTGGCGGACCGTACTGGTGGCGACGCCAGACCGTGCGCGGGTACGCTGGCCACGTCGGGTGTCGGTGCGCGACCAGGGGCGGGGAGATCTCGGCCAACGCATGGCGCGCGCGATGCGTCCGCACCGGCGCGTCGTGCTGATCGGCAGCGACATTCCCGGCATCCGTTGCGACGACGTCGCCGCCGCCTTCCGCGCGCTCGGTTGGGCGGGCGTGGTATTCGGCCCGGCCGAGGATGGCGGGTATTGGCTGGTCGGCTTTGGCCCACGACGTGCTGCGCGGCCCTTCTCGGGCGTGCGCTGGTCTGGCGAACACGCGCTGGTCGATTCCATCGCGAGCCTTGGCGCCAGTCTGGGCAAGCGACCCGTGGCGCTGCTGCGCCCGTTGCGCGATGTGGATACTGCGGCGGACCTGCTCGCCACCACCGCTGGGTTGAGCGCTGGCGCCCGCCACCAGGCTTGAGGACAGCTCAAGCGCGATTCGCGACCACGTATTGCCGGCTGCATCGGCAAAGCTTCCGCGAAACCCAAGCTGCGCCAATGCTGCCAATACGGGCCTGCGGCCGACTGCCGCCGTGGATGGGCAAGGCGGGTACATGAAAGTGATCGCGTGTTTCGCAACCGCCCCCGCCGACACCGCGGGGATTTTGTCGCGGACTTCAGGGGGAACCTGGCGTTCTCGGTCATCGCCCATGAACTGGCGCATGGCGCGGGGCTGCCGATCCTGCGACATCGCCGAGCGCATTCCCGCGGAAGACGATTCGTCGCGGCCTCCGGCGTCGGCGCCGTCATCCTCTCCGGTGTGGAGGGCGATGATTCGTCGTTCAGCAGCAATGTCGGCAACCTGCTGCAAGGCGGCCGTGGCGCGGGCCCGCCGAACGGCAACGAAGGGACGGATTTGCCTTACGGCGCGCCCATTCCTGTGCTGCGCCACATGCGGCGGTACGCCCATTGCGCGCGCTCGGCCGCGTCCGTCGACACGCCAACGAACCAGCAGCACAGCATGTTGCAGGTAGTCTGTTCCATCAATTGGCGCTCCGATCGCACCGAGTGGAATGCCTGAACGCATTTTGTTCTGCAGCAATATCCGTTCACAGTGAATCGGTAGGAACGGATTTCGCGGCGTCGATTCAATTACTTCTAGAGCATTGATTTGGTGGGCCGATTAACCCAACGCTTGGGAAGCAAGCGTTGGGATCGGACCACCAGCGAATCCGTTCACAGCCGATTCGGGCAGACTATTTCCGCAACCTGTCAGGGCCTTCGTCCGGCAATCGCATACGTCACGGCATCCGCCGCCTCGCGCACGAGGGGGCCGAAGCGGTCGAGGCTCTCCGGCGTGATCCTGACGGTCGGTCCGCTGACGGACAGCCCCGCGATCGCCTCCCCGAACTCGTTGAAGATCGCCGCGCCGACGCAGCGCATGCCCGGGTTTCGTTCCTCGTCATCGATCGAATAGCCGCGCGCGCGTACTTCGGCGAGATCGGCGAGCAGGGCGGGCAGCGTGGTCAGCGTGCGGTCGGTGAAGCGTGGCAGGCCGGTGCGTTTCAGGCTCGCCGCCACCTGCGCCGCCGTGCGGTGCGCGAGGATGGCCTTGCCGATGCCCGAGGCATGGAACAACGCGCGCGTGCCGGGGCGGAAGAAGGCCCGGATAGCCTCATGCGTCTCGACCTGACTGATGAAGACCACGCCATCCTCCTCGGCCACGGCGAGGTTCGCGGTTTCGCCGCAGCCGGCCATGAGGTCCCGCATCGCGCCAAGTGCCCGGTCCACCAGCTTGCGCCGACGCAGGAAGGCGCTGCCGATGCGGAAGGTCTCGACGCCGACGAACCAAAGCTGTGTGGCCGGTTCGAACTCCGCCATGCCGCGCCGTGCGAGGGTGCCGAGCATGCGGTAGGCGGTGGAAAGCGGCAGGCCGGCGCGAGAGGCGATTTCGGTGAGCGTCTGGCCATCGCCCTCAGCCAGCGCGCCAAGCAGCGCCATGGCGCGGTCGAGCGACTGAACGGGCGCGTCCTCACCTGCAGGATCGCTGGTGCGGGGGCGGCCACGGCGGCGGTTGGCGGCCTCGGACATGTCGATTTCTCCCGCAATTTTTTTCCATGGTGTGGCGGTTGCGGTCAATGGAAACGTGAAAGACAAGCTGGCTCAGTAGTTTGGAATTTTTCTACCGCAGTGCTGAAAATTATTTCGAAAAAATTGAAATTATCTGTCGCCGGGCGCATTCACGGCCCGTTCAGGAATGGGAGCTTTGGCGATGGCACGAATGCGGGCGGTGGATGCGGCGGTGCTGGTGCTGGAACGGGAAGGCGTGAATTGCGCCTTCGGCGTGCCCGGTGCGGCAATCAACCCCTTCTATTCGGCGATGCGCCAGCGCGGCTCAATCCGCCACATACTGGCCCGGCATGTCGAGGGCGCCAGCCACATGGCGGATGGCTATACCCGCGCCAAGGCCGGCAATATCGGCGTATGCATCGGCACCTCCGGGCCAGCCGGGACCGATATGATCACCGGCCTCTACACCGCACAGGCGGACAGCCTGCCAATTTTGTGCATCACCGGCCAGGCGCCACGCGCCAGGCTATACAAGGAGGATTTCCAGGCCGTCGATATCGAGAGCATCGCCAAGCCCGTGACGAAATGGGCGGTGACGGTGCGTGAGCCCGCGCTGGTGCCGCAGGTCTTCCAGCAGGCCTTTCACCTGATGCGCTCCGGCCGCCCGGGCCCGGTGCTGATCGACCTGCCCGTCGATGTGCAGCTTGGCGAAATCGAGTTCGACATCGACACCTACGAGCCGCTGAAGCCCTACAAGCCAGCGGCCTCGCGCCGGCAGGTGGAGCGCGCCATCGCCATGATGCAGCGCGCCGAGCGCCCGCTGATCGTGGCCGGCGGCGGCGTGATCAACGCCGATGCCTCGGCGCTTCTGGTGCGCTTCGCCGAGATCACAGGCGTGCCGGTGATCCCCACGCTGATGGGCTGGGGCTGCATCCCGGACGATCATCGCCTCATGGCCGGCATGGTCGGCCTGCAGACCAGCCATCGCTACGGCAACGCGACCTTCCTGCAATCCGACTTCGTATTCGGCATCGGCAATCGCTGGGCCAACCGCCACACCGGCAGCATCGAGAAATACACCGCCGGGCGGAAATTCGTACATATCGATATCGAACCGACCCAGATCGGCCGGGTCTTCGGCCCGGATCTCGGCATCGTCTCGGATGCCCATGCGGCGCTGGAACTGATGGTCGAGGTGGCGGAGCAGATGCACGCGGCCGGCAGTCTGCGCGACCGCGGCGTCTGGGCCGGCGAATGCCTGCACCGCAAGACCACGATGCTGCGCCAGACGCATTTCGATCAGGTGCCACTCAAGCCGCAACGCGTCTTCGAGGAGATGCTGGAGCAGGCCGGGCGCGACACCTGCTTCGTCACCACCATCGGCAATTCGCAGATCATGGGTGCGCAGATGCTGCGCGTCTACGAACCCCGCAACTGGATCAATTGCGGTCAGGCAGGCCCCCTCGGCTGGACCATGCCGGCGGCGCTCGGCGTGCGTGCGGCGGACCCGACGCGCAAGATCGTGGCGCTGTCGGGCGATTACGACTTCCAGTTCCTGATCGAGGAACTCGCCGTCGGCGCGCAGCACAAGCTGCCCTACCTGCATGTCGTGGTGAACAATTCCTATCTCGGGCTGATCCGCCAGGCGCAGCGCGGCTTCCAGATGGATTTCGAGGTTTCGCTCGCCTTCGAGAACATCAACAACGCCGATGATCCGGACGCCGTGCCGGGCTATGGCGTGGACCATGTGGCGGTGGCCGAGGGGCTGGGCTGCAAGGCGATCCGCGTGAAGTCGCCCAACGAGTTCAAGGACGCCTTCGCCCGCGCCACGGCGCTGATGGAAGAACACCAGGTGCCCGTGGTGCTGGAATTCATCCTGGAGAAGGTGACCAACATCGCCATGGGCAC
>JBBSCP010000291.1:0-6151 GCA_038250135.1 Acetobacterales bacterium
CCGGCACGGCGCGGTGGTGATCCCGCACGCCGCGGTGCGCCAGATTCCCGCGGCGATCGAGCTTTTGTCCCGCCGCGAGAAGGTGATCCTCGACATCTGCAAGGACCCGCATTTCAGCGTCGCGAAACTGCATGAGGCGATCGCGCGGATGGACGAAATCCATTGACGCCAATGCTGGTGAGGCCAATGCTGGTGAGGCCAATGCTGACCCGCGTGCGCCCCGAATGGGTCGATCACTACGGCCACATGAACCTCGCCTATTATCTTGTGGCCTTCGACCTCGCCACCGATGAGCTTTGGCCGGCGCTGAAGCTCGGTGCGGCGTTCCGTGCGCGCGGGCTCGGCACTTTCGCGGTGGAATCCTGGCAAGGCTATCGGCGGGAGGTGGTGCTCGATGCGCCGCTTTCCGTGCAGAGCGCGGTGCTCGGCTTCGATGCCAAGCGGCTGCTGCTGCGGCACCGGCTGTACCACGCCGAGGAGGGCTGGCTTTCGGCGGAGAATGAGGTGCTTTTCGTCTGTGTCGATCTCGACACGCGCCGCGTTGCGCCCTGGCCGGCGGAGACGACGGAAGCCTTTGGCGCCGCGCAAGTCGATGACGTCCCGCAACGCCTCGCACTTCAGCGCCGTCCGGCGATCTGACGGTTCTCAAGCCGCGAGAGCAGCCGCACGCAGGGCCAGAGCAGGATGAAATAGGCCAAGGCCGCCATCAGGATCGGCGTGGCGTTGTAGGTGACGCTCTGCGCCTGGCGGGCCTGGAACAGCAACTCCGGCACGGCGACGACGCTGGCGATGGAGGTCAGCTTCACCACCTCAAGCGTGTTGCTGACCAAATCCGGCAGCACGTTGCGCACCGCCTGTGGCAGCACGATGAAGATCCACACCTGCCAGCGGCGCAGGCCCAGCGCGCGCGCGGCCTCGCTTTGGCCCTTCGGCACGCTCTCGATGCCGGCGCGGAGGATTTCGGCGTAGTAGGCGCCGGTATTGAGCAGGAAGCCGAGCGCCACCGCGCCCCAGGCGCCGAGGTCGAGCCCCGCGAAGGGCAGCCCGGCATAGAGGAAGATCAGCAGCACCAGCGGCGGGATGGCACGGAAGAAATCGACGAAGCCGATCAGCGGCCAGCGCACCCAGCGGCTTTCCTGCGCCGAGAGCACGGCGAGGATCAGCCCCGCGATCATGCCGAGCGGCACCGTCATCAGCGCCAGAAGCACGGTCTGCACCAGCCCCATCCACAGGATCGGGGAGGCCGCGACGGCGATCTCGACGTTGAGGAAGGCCTCGATGAAATTGTTCATCGCTTCCACCGGAACCGCGTCTCGACCCAGCGCCCGGCAATGACCACGGGCAGGAACAGGATGAGGTAGGCAATGGCGCCGAGCGTGAGTGGCGTCGGGTTGCCGGAGAAGGACATGCCCGATTGCGCGGCGCCGAGAATCTCAGAAACGGCCACCACCGAGCCCAGCGCCGTGCCCTTGGTGATGGCGATGGTGCGGTTGGTCAGCGGCGGCACGGCGATGCGGATCGCCTGCGGCAGCACGATGCGGCGCAGCGTCGGCAGGAAGCGCAGGCCCAGCGCGCGCCCGGCCTCCCACTGCCCTCTCGGCACGGCGCAAATTCCGGCCCAGAAGATTTCCTCGGCGAAGGCCATCAGCACCAGGGTGAGGGCCAGCCAGGTGGCGCCGAAGCCCGACAGGTCGAGCCCGGCCGCCGGCAGGCCGAAATAGATCAGCACGATCAGCACCAGCGGCGGCAGGGCGCGGAAGACGTCGACCGTGAAGATGATCGCCCAGTTCAGCACGCGGATTCCCGCCGCCCGCACCACGGCGAGCAGCAGGCCAAGTGCCAGGCCGCTCAGCACCACCAGAAGTGCCAACCAGATGGTCAGCAGCAGGCCTTCGACGATCTTCGGCGCGTAGTCGGCCGCGACCCGCGCGTTAAAGAACGAAAAGACGAAACCGTCCCAGCCTGTCACCGATCAGACTGCTTCGGATGAGGGATGGCACCCGAAGGGCGCCGCCGGAAGTCCGGCGAGCCAAGCGCGCGGATGCGCGCGCCCGGCGCCTGAGGGCACCAAAAATAGCTTCAGCAACGCGGCGTGCGGGGGGCCGGGTCGTAGCCGTTCAGCCCGGGGACGCCGGTGCCGGGGAATACGGTGTTCTCGGCGTCATCGGCCGCCGGCGTCGCGCCGAACCATTGCTGCGACAGGCGCGCGATGGTGCCGTCGAGCTTCATGCATTCCAGCGCGTTCTCCAACTGCTCGCGCAGCGCCGTGGCGCCCACCGGCAGAACCGCGGACCAATGCGCGCGCGTATCGGTCATCACCAGGTCGGGCACGAATTGCGACGTGCGCGTGGCGGCGTAGCGCACGACGGTGTTGCCGCCCAGATTGGCATAGGCCCGGCCCGACACCACCGCCTGCACCGCATCGGTCTGCGTGTCGTAGGGCTGCACCGTGAAGCCCAGCCGCGCGGCATTGGCTTGCGCCCAAGCGTCATAGGCGCTGCCCTTGTTCACACTGATCGCCTTGCCGCGCAGATCCTCGGTGGTGCGGATGGGCGCAGAGCCGCGGCGGATGCCGAACTGGAAGGCGGTATAGAGGTAGCCCTCGGTGAACAGCATGTTCTGCGCGCGCTCGGCGGTGGCCGTCACGGGCGCGCAGAGGAAGTCGTAGCGCCCCGCATTCATCGCGGGGATGAGGCCCGCGAAGCTTGCGCTGTCCACCGTCAGCTCGCGGCCTAGGCGCTTCGCGGCCTCGCGGAACAGGTCGATGTTGAAGCCCTGCACGCCGCCCGAGAGGATCGGGAAGGCGTGCGGCGCGAAGGTGCCATCGACGGCGCAGCGCAGGGGCGCGGTGGTGTTTTGGGCCTGAGCGGCGCCGGTGGCGGTCAGGGCGAGAAGACAGACAGCGACAAGGGCACGGCGCATGGCGCGAAGCCTCCGGGGGCAGGGTGTTGTGGCGGGAGGTTCCCACTGCTTGGCGCCGCACGCCACCCTGGTTCGTGCAGAAAAGGCGACAGACGCGACAGAAGATGGCGCGATCGCCAGCGTTGCGGCGACATCTGCCACGATCGAAGGCGGCCATGGCCACGGCACGGCTGCCACAATTACGCCTTGGGGAGGGCAAGGCTGCGCCGCATCGCGGGAATACTAAAGGCGCCTCTGCACAGCATCAGGACCGGGAAGCATGCCCCGCCTCGCCCTCGCCTCCATC
This sequence comes from Acetobacterales bacterium, assembly GCA_038250135.1. Taxonomy (GTDB): domain Bacteria; phylum Pseudomonadota; class Alphaproteobacteria; order Acetobacterales; family Acetobacteraceae; genus Falsiroseomonas. The sequence goes on from JBBSCP010000291.1 coordinate 3,209, forward strand.
TTTCTGGGCCTACTGGCCATCCTAGCGACCGTTGTGCTGGTGATTGGCGATGCCAACCTTTCAGGCCGCGTGCCGCCGCTGGTGACGGCCGGCCTGGCGGGGCTTGGGGGCCTGCTGCTGGTGCTTGGCCTGTGGCGGATCGAGCCGGCGGTGTCGCGAGGTCAGACCTTCTCGGGGTAGAGGCCGGCAATACCTTCGGCCGTGGCGGCGGTGCGGCCGCGCTCGGTGATCAGCCCGGTGACGAGGCGCCCCGGCGTGACATCGAAGGCCGGGTTGGCCGCGCCACTACCCGCGGCGACGACGCGGATCGTCTCGATCCTGCCATCCGCGGTACGGCCGGTGAGGTCGGTGACCTCGGCGGCCGCTCGTTCCTCGATGGGAATTTCGGCAACGCCGTCGCTGACCTGCATGTCGAGCGTGGAATGCGGCAGCGCCACCCAGAACGGCACGCCATTGTCGCGCGCCGCCAGCGCCTTGAGGTAGGTGCCGATCTTGTTGGCGACATCGCCGGTGCGTGTCACGCGGTCGGTGCCGACGATGACGATATCGACCTCGCCGTGTTGCATCAGATGCCCCCCGGCATTGTCGGTGATCACGGTATGGGGCACGCCATGCGCGCCGAGTTCGAAGGCGGTCAGCGCCGCACCCTGGTTGCGCGGCCGTGTCTCATCCACCCAAACATGCACGTCGAGGCCAAGGTCATGCGCCTGGTAGATGGGGGAGAGCGCGGTGCCGTAATCCACCGTCGCCAGCCAGCCGGCATTGCAATGGGTGAGGATATTCACGCGCGGCTTTTGGCGCGACTTGCCCGCCGCGATCTTCTGCAGCAGGGGCAGGCCGTGCTCCCCGATCCGGCGGCAGGTCTCGGCATCGTCGTCGCAGATCGCGGCGGCCTCGGCATAGGCGGCGGCTTCGCGTTGGGTCTCGGGCAGGTTTGCCAGCCGCGCGACCATGCGCGCGAGCGCCCAACGCAGGTTGATCGCGGTGGGCCGCGTCTCGCCCAGCATCTCGGCGATGGCGTGGAGGTTTGGGGGTTTGTCGCGCATCTCCAGCGCCACGCCATAGGCCGCGACGGCGCCGATCAGCGGCGCGCCACGCACCTGCATCGAGCGGATGGCGTGCGCCGCCTGTGCGGCACTTTGCAGCCGCAACTGCGCCACCTGCCAGGGCAGCTTCGTCTGGTCGAAGATGCGCACCGACCAGCCATCGGAGTCGAGCCAGATGCTGCGGTAGCTGATGCCCTCGATCTTCATGGAACCGGCGCCTAATCAACGATGAACAGCGTGGCACCGATGGCGGTCGAGGAGCGGTGCGCCGCATCGCCGAAATCCGAGACCTGGTAGCTCATCCCCGGCGTGAGGGTGAAGCGCCGCCCATCGCGCAATTCGGTGTCGAGCTGCCCCGCCACCACGAACAGCACATGACCCCGGTCGCACCAATGGTCGGCGAGGTAGCCGGGCGCATAGGTCACCATTCGAACCCGCAGATCGCCGATGTCGAGCGTGCGCCATTCCGCCTGCCCGGTCTCGCCCGGGTGGGTCGTGGGCGCGACGGCGGACCAATCGGTGACGGTGAAGGGCAGGGCGGGGATCTTCATGCGGGGCGCGCCCTTCAGATACGCTGATGCAGCGCGCAGACGAGCGTGAACAGGCGCCTGGCCGTTTCGAAATCGATCTCGATCCGCCCTTCCAGGCGTTGCGTCAGCAGGTGCGCGCCCTCGTTGTGCAGGCCGCGCCGACCCATGTCGATCGCCTGGATCCGGGCTTCGGACCCGCCATCGGCGACGGCCTTCTCATGGCTCTCGACCACCAGGTGATAGTCCTTGATCAGCCGCCGGAAGGGGCCCAGCGCCAGCACCAGCGCGTGCAGCGCCTCGTCCGCCTCATTGCGGATTTCGAGCATCAGCCGGCCGTCGCGCACCGCGATGGCGACGCCGAAGGGGCCGGTGAGGCCCTTCGGGCGGAACAGATTGCCGGCGAGCAGATCCGCCACCGCCTGGTTGCGGTCCGCCTCGGCATAGGGGCTCGGCAAGGGCTGCGCGTCGGGCAGCACCACGCGGATCAGGTCGCGCTCAGCCATGGCGCGAATCGGGCTTCGCCGCTGGTGGCTCCTCCGGCCCATGTTCCGCGCCGGTGAAGCCGAGCCGCATCATCCAGCCGATCGTCGCCCCCTTGATGGGCCGCAGCAGCAGGATGCAGACCACGGTGAACAGCGGCAGCCACAGCGCCATGTGCAGCCACATCGGCGGCATCCAGTGCCGCTCCACCATCAGCACCAGCGGCACCAGGAGGTGGCCGGCGATGAAGATCGTGAAATAGGGCGGTGCGTCATCGGCGCGCAGCCGGCCCAGCGGCGCCGCACAGGCACTGCACTTCGGCACGACGCTGAGATAGCCGGCGAACACCCGCCCCTCACCGCAGGCCGGGCAGCGATTGCGCGCGCCGCGGGAGACGGCGATCCACAAGGAGGCGGGTTTGGCGTAAGGCAAAGCGGGTGCCGAGCGGTCGGGCTCCCAGCGCATGGCAGGCGTTCCTTTCGGCAGTCCAGAGCGCCATGCGTTCGATTGAACGCATGTCGTGCTCTGGAGGCTATTGAATCTACCACACCAAATCCGTTCACCTTGATTCAACGTGAACCGATAGTGTCGTAGCCGCCGTTGTGCGATGCATCATGAGACTCAAGACGTCATCGATCAAGACTTGCGATTCCTGGTCCTCTCGGTCGATGATGCAAGGCATGAGCGAACGCATCCTGGTGGTGAACCCGAACAGCAGCCGAGCCTGCACCCTGGGGATAGCTGCGGCCTTGTCAGGCTTCCGTGCACCCGGCCTGCCGCGCTTCGAGGTGACGCAGCTGGAAGATGGCCCGCCCGCCATCATCACCTGGCGTGACTGGGTCGGCGTGGCCGAGCCGCTTTGCCAGCTGGCCGAGCGTGAATACGCC
>JBBSCP010000292.1:0-6150 GCA_038250135.1 Acetobacterales bacterium
AGCGCCAAGGCGCCCTGTAGAGGCCACCGCGGCCAGCGCAGCGCCAACAGCGCCATCGCCGCGAACAGCGCAGTCAGGAAGCCGGCCTGCGCATGCGCCGTCGCCACAGCTCCCTGCACATAGCCGAGCCGGAGGATGCGCTGGTACTCGGCCGAGAGCGCCACGACCCCGACCGGAATGAGCATCACCGCAAGTCCGGCGCAGAGCAGCAACCACAGCCCGCCGCGCCGTGGCGCAAGTTGGTGCAGCACGACCATGAAGCCCGCACTCCACAGCAGCACCGCTACCGCGAAGCCGAAGGGCGCAGCCGCGGTGATCCGCCCGATCAGCGCCGCATCCACACGGCGTGGCCAGGCGGGCATGCCCGGGATCGCGGCCAGATGCAGCTCGATGCCGAGCAGCAAGGCAGTTGGCAGCAGCCCCTTGCCGAGCAGCGTGCCCAGCGCGGCCGCCCAGGCGGTGACGTCCAGCACCGCCGTCATGCGCGCTTCATCCGCCGCAACCGGCGTCAGCACCCGGAAGGCGAGCATCGCCAGCACCAGCGCCGACCACAGCAGCACGAAGGGCAGGGCAGTACGCAGCCTCGCCCGCCTGCCTGCGCGGCCCAGCAGGATCAGCGTGAAGGTCGCGATCGGGTAGAGGATGAAGTTGAATTCTGGCCAAAGGATGCCGACGCTCGAAGCCAATAGCGACAGCGCCAGCCAGATCCAGCCGCCGCGCTCGATATGGCGCTGCAGGGCCAGCAGCGAGAGCGCCAGCAGCATTACCGAATTCAGCCCGTGCAGCGGATAGGCCAGCGGCGGCATGAAATACCAATGCAGCGCGAATCCGCCCGCCATAAGCATCGCCCAGCCAGCCGCCGCCGCCCCGCCAGCGAGCCGCCACAGCAGCAGCCCGAAGCCGCCGAAGATAACGCCAAGCTGCGCCAGCAGGGCGATATCGCCGATCACCGGCAGGTTCATCACGCGCAGCGTCAGCACGGCGGAGGGCACGTTCAACAGATGCGCGAGCCGACGCCCGAAGCCCGAGACCCAGAGCGTGGCCTCCCACAGCCGCACGTCCGGGTTATGCGCCAGAAGGTCGAAATAATGGTCGTCATGGTTGGTCTGACGCAGCCCGACCAGCAGCCAGGCACCGGCCAGGGCTGCGAGCAGAGCCAAGCCCACGGGGACAGCAAGCGCGATCCGGGCAGGTAGCCTCATTTGCGGCGTGGCGCAGGCGGCGCGTCGGCGATGTTGATGCGCTCGCGCTCCACCACCATCGGGCCGCGGCGCACCTGGGCGTGGATCGCGGTGATGTATTCGCCGAGCATGCCGATGAACATCAGTTGCACGCCGGAGAAAAAGAACAACGCGACGATGATCGTCTGCGTGCCCGCCGGCGCCATGCCCTGAATCACCAGCGACAGTAACAGGGTGATGACGGCGTAGAGCATCGCAAGCCCGGCAATGGCGAAGCCCGCGAAGCTCGCGAAGCGCATCGGCGCATCGGTGAAGGAGAAGATGCCGTTCATCGCCTGGTCGATGAGACGCAGCGCATTGTTCTTGGAAATGCCGCGCTTCCTGGCCTTCCAGGTATAGGGCAGGATCAGCCGCCGGAACCCGGCCGAGGCGATGATGCCGCGGATGAAGGGGTATTGGTCGCGATGGCTGACCACCACCTGCCACACCTTGCGGTCGATCAGCTGAAATTCGCCGACATTCTCGGGAATCTCGAAGTCCGACAGCGTGTTGACGATGCGGTAGAAGATGCGCCGGCAACTGCGCAGCGCCAGCGTTTCCTCGCGGTTCGCGCGCGCGCCGGCGACGACCTCGATCCCTGCTTCCCAGTGGCGGACCATCTCCGGGATCATCTCGGGCGGGTCTTGCAGATCGACCGGCAGGAAGACCAGGATGGCCTCGCCGGTGGCGTAGCGCAGCGCGTTGAAGTTGGAGCGGAACGGCCCGAAATTCCGCGCGTTCAGGATCACCTTCGTCTGCGGATCATCGGCGGCGAGGCGGCGCAGGATCGCCACCGTGCCATCCTCCGAGGCGTTGTCGGAGAAGATGTGCTCCCGCTCATGATGCGCGAGCGGCCCGCCGGGCGCGAAAAGCGCGAGTACCGCAAGGTAGCAGGCTTCGACATTCTCCTCCTCGTTGTAGCAGGGCGAGATGATGGAAATGCGTGCCATGGCTCAGGCCCGCGCCGTGATGAAATGCGATTGCGCGAGCCAGCTTGTCGCCGCCGTTGCCTCTAGCGCGGGCTCGACGGCCAGCGTTGGCTTCACGAGCAATTCGGGCAGGCCTGGCAGCAGGAAGTCGCGCGTCGCGACCTGCACCTCGCGCCATCCCGCCGCCGGCAGCGCGGTGCGCAGTTCGCCTCGGGTGAAGGCCATCTCGTCAGGCTCAAGCTTGGCGAAGCGGCGGCCAATGCGCGTGCCGAAGATGAAGGCGCAATAGGGATTGAGGAAGTTGGGCTCGATGAAGGCGAGGCCACCGCCAGGATTGGTCAGCCGGTGCAGCGCGCCAAGCACCTCAGGCAGGCGCAGCACGAGGTGATGCAAAATACCATTGCCGCAGACCATGTCGAACTGACCGAAGGCGAGCGGTACCTCGCCGAGCAGGTCGAACAATTCATAGCGAAGATTCGGCGCCTGGTGGCGCGCGCGGGCTTCCGCGATGAAGGCCGGGCTGATGTCCACCGCGACAATCTCGGCCGGCGTATGGGCCGCGAGATGGGCGGCGGTCTCGCCGGTGCCCGAGCCGATCTCGAGCACGCGCTGCGCGCCGAGCCGCCCGATCTGGTCCACGAACCAGTCGCTCCGCCGGCGCATGCGCAGCGGCGTGGAGCCGACCGGTGCGAACACCTGGTTGAAGCCCCGCTCATCGGTGAGGGCGATGCGTGACATGGCGTTCAGCCTTTCCGCGCAATGATGGCGTAGCCAAGCGGATCGGCCTTCGAGCCCCAGCCGAACCACAGCGACAGATGCGCTACGCCGAGTGCGAGCAGCGCCGGCGGCGCGGCCAGCAGCAGCAACGGCAGGCGCAGCGGCCGGCGCGGGTTGGCGAGGCGCGCGCAGACCACGATCAACTTGTTGGCGATGACGGCGAGATCATCGCCACGTTCCTCGATGGTCACGTCCTCGAACGCGGCGAACAGCCGCGCGAGGCGATAGGGCGTGAAGCGGTGATAGTCGTGCGGCGCATGATGCACGCGGGCCGAGAAGGGCACGGTCGCCACCAGCGTGCCGCCCGGTCGCAGCACACGATGCATCTCGGCGATCAGCGCCACGGGGTCCTCGGCATGTTCCAGCACTTCGGTGCACAGCACATGGTCCTGGCTGGCATCGGCGAAGGGGATGTGCAGGCCGTCGAAATCGACGATGTCGGGATGCCGGCGCATGCCGAAATCATCGGCGACGGGGACGTCGATCCCGCGATAGCGCACGCCTGCCGGCAGCAGCCCGCGGAACGGCATCTCGCCGCAGCCGACATCGAGCACCTCGCCATGCAGGCGCGCCAGCACGGGCGAGAGGAAGCGCATGCAGGTCAGCAATTGCAGATCGGCGACCATCCGCAATGCGAAGCCGGCGCGACCGAGCGCGCCTTCCCCCCGTCGAATGGGAATCGGCTTGAATTCCTCAGCGATCGGCGTTGTGCTCATGGCGCCGTCATGTCCCAACCGCCGCCGCCTGTCCACGAAAGACGAAGCCACGCAGGCCGAGATAGCCGCACCCCGCCAGCACCGGCAGCAACACCGCCTGCGCCACCAGCGGCCCGAATCCGAGGCCGCCCAGCACGCGCAACAGCGCGAAATTCAGGCTACCCAACGCCAGGTAGAACAGCAGGAATCGCGGCAGCAGCCGGCGCGAGGTGCTGCCGAACACCAGCCCACCATAGCTGAAGAAATTGAACAGGAAGGCCAGCAACGTCGAGCCGCCGACCGCAAGCCACAGCGGCGATCCCACCAGCACGAAACCGGCGTAGCTGGCGTAGCCGAAGGCCGTGTTGAGCCCGCCAACCGCGACAAAACGAGCGACGCGCCAGATCTCGGCGTTCATGCGCCGCGGGCCCGATACCAAGCGACGGCGCCGACCAGCCCGTCCTCGATCGCGATGCGCGGCGCCCAGCCCGTCGCCTCGCACAGGCGCGAGACCTCGGCCTGCATGTGCATCACCTGGTCGGGGCGGAATGGGATCTCGCCGAACACCAACTCCATCCCTGGCGCGGCGAGATCGCGGATGCGCTCGACCACGTCGCGCACGCGCACCGCCTTGCCGGAGCCAAGGTTGAACACGCCCTCGGCGTCGTCCGTTGTGGCCACAGCAAGGATGCCACGCGCCACATCCTCGACATGCAGCCAATCCCAGCTTTGCGTGCCGAGCGTGGTGCGCGGGCGGCGACCGGCCAGCATCTCGGTGATCAGCATGGGGATCAGCCAGCCATCATTGTCGTCGGGCCCATAGGTCGAGAACAGGCGCAGCCAGGCGTGGCGCATGCCAGATTGCGCGGCGAGCTGGCGCGTCAGAAATAGTGTGGCCACCTTCGCAGCACCGTAGAGCGTGGTCGGCGCGGGCAGGCTCGATTCGCGCATGGCGGAACCTGCGCCGTATTCGCCCTGGCTGCCGACACCGACGAAGCTTTTCACGCCCGCGGCGGCGGCAGCCTCGACCAGCGCGCAGGCGGCCTCGACATTGTCGGTGATCTGGCGGCGATCGAAGCGCGCAGCGTTCGCAACGCCCGCCCAGGCGAGGTGCAGCACGGCGTCCGGCCGATGCGCGGCGAGCACTGTCACGAGGCCCTCGCCATCGCGCAGATCGAGCTCGATCGGGGTGAAGCGGCCGGCGAAGGCGGCCAGGCGCGGCGCGGATAAGCCGGGGCGCAGCGGTGCGACCACCTCATGCCCCTGCTCCAGCGCGAGGCGCAGCGTCTGCGCGCCGACGAAGCCCGAGGCGCCGGTGAGCAACAGTTTCACAGCAGGCTCGCCGCGTGGTCTTCGATCGTGCCGAGCCGATCGAGGAGCCAGGCTTGGCTGCCGATCTTGCCGCGCAGCGCGTCAGTGACGCCCCATTTGCCGAAGCGGGGCGCGAGGCCCGCGCCGAGCAACACATCGGCCACGCGCGTGCCGAAGCCGCCGGCGACGCTGTGTTCCTCGATCGTCAGGATCGCGCGATGGCCGCGCGCTGCGGCGAGCACGGCGTTTTCATCGAGCGGCCGGAAGCCGGGAAAGCTCAATACGCTCGCCGAGATGCCGCGCGCCGCCAGCGCCTCGGCGGCGGCCAGCGCGCGGCCGAGGATTGGCCCGGTGGCGAGCAGCGCGATGTCCGTGCCGCGCTTGAGCGTGATGGCGCGTTCGAGCTGCACGGGCGTATCCGGCGCGTGCAGCACCGGCTCGCCAGCGCGGCCGAGGCGCAGATAGCCAGGGCGGCGGCGGTCCATCAACTGCGGCAGCAGCGCCATCGCCTCATGCGGATCGGCGGGGCAGGCGACCGCCATGTTCGGCAGCATCGCCATGATGCCGAGATCCTCGACGCCATGATGGGTGTAGCCCTGCGCCCCATAGGCCAAGCCGCCGCCGACCGAGATCACCAGCACGGGCAAATCATGGTAACAGACATCGTTGCGCAGCTGTTCCAGGCAACGCAGTGTGGGGAAGTTGGCAATGGAATACAGCACCACCCGCCGCCCCGATAGCGCGAGACCCGCCGCGATTCCGACCATGGCCTGCTCGCAAACGCCGACATTGGCGTATTGCGCAGGCAGCGCCTCGGCAAATCGTTCCAGTACCGAATAGCCGAGATCGGCGGTCAGCAGCATCACGTCGGGGTTGGTGCGCGCGTAGCCGGTGAGTGCTTCGATCGTCTCGGTTCTCATGCGCCGAGTTCCGCCAGCGCCGCGTCAAGCTGCGCGGCATCGGGGTTGCGGTAGTGCCAGAGCAGCTTGCCCTCCATGAAGGATACGCCCTTGCCCTTCACCGTGTGGGCCACGATCGCGGTGGGCCGGCCGGGCAGGGGGGGCGCCCCGCTCAGCGCACCGAGCAGCGCCGCATGGTCGTGGCCATCGAGTTCAATCACTCCCCAGTTGAACGCGCGAAACTTGTCGGCGAGCGGGTGCAGATCGCTGACCTCGGCGACGGTGCCGAAGCTTTGGATCTTGTTATAGTCGATGATCG
>JBBSCP010000293.1:0-6138 GCA_038250135.1 Acetobacterales bacterium
ACCGCCGCGGCGATGCCATCCACCTCCGCCACGGTGCGGGCGGTCGGCTTCTCGCACAGGATGGCGCGGCCGGCCTGCGCAGCGCGGATCGCCAGGGGCAGATGGCGGTTGTTCTCGGAGCAGATGGCAACGGCATCGGCGCGGGCGATGGCGGCGTCGAGGTCGGGCTCGAACGGCAGGGCGAATCGCGCCGCGGCCTCCTGCCCCCGCGCGGCGTCGTCGTCCCAGATGCAGGCCAGCGTGATGCCGGGCTGTTCGAGAAAGGCCTCGGTCCAGAAATTCGCGTGATAATGCGCGAAGGACAGCAGGGCGATGCGTGGCATCTCAGCCCTCCTTCACCGCAAGCTCGGCACCGCCGGCGGCGGCGGAGCCTGCGATGGCTTCGGCCACCAGCAGGCCGCGCAGGCCGGCTCGTGCGGTATCCTCGCGTGGTAACTCGCCACGCAGGCCGGCGATCCACTGCGCGTGGTGGCGCTGGCCGGGCGGTGCTTCCGGCAGCGCGGGCGCGAACCAGCCGCGCGCGCCGAGCCGTGCCGGCGCGAAGACCGCGAGGCGCCCGCGTTCCGTGCGCAGCCACAGCGTGCCGCCGGTGCCGTAGATCTCCATGCGGAAGCGATCGCAGCCGGCCTGCTCCACCATCGACATCTCGTGGCTCACCACGATGCCGCCGGCGAGCGTGTAGGTGGCCCAGGCGCTGTCCGGATTCTCGACATCCACCACCTGCCCGTCAGCCAGGTGGCGCTGCGGCACCAGCGTGGCGGTACGGGCGCTGACGGTGGCGATCGGGCCGAACAGATGCTCCGCCAGGTCGATGCCATGCGCGCCCAGTTGCAGCACGACGCCACCACCGACACGCTCGCGCGCGAAGAACCAGGCCCCCCAATCGGGCCCAGGCGTTGCGTTACGCAGGCGTACCGAGGTGACGCGGCCGATGGCGCCCGAGGCGATCCATTCGCGCGCCGCCGCCACTTCCTCGAAATGCCGATGCATCCAGGATACCTGGAGGTCGGCGCCGGTGCCGGCCGCGACAGCGATCAGCCGGCGGCAGGCGGCGCTATCGGTTGCCATCGGCTTTTGCAGCAGCACCGCCTTGCCCGCACGCAGGCAGGCGCCGGCCAGGGCCTCATGCGTATCATCCGGCGTCGCCACCACCACCGCCTGCACATCGTCGCGGGCCAGCACCTCGGCCATATCGGTGCCCGCCTGCGCCACGCCGTGGCGCGCGGCGGCGGCGGCGGCGCGCGCCGCATCGCGCGAGACCACGGCCCGCAGCACGACGCCGGGCAGCGGACGCAGCGCGGCCAAATGGTAGTCCGCGATGAAGCCCGCACCCACCAGCGCCACACCGATCGGCGCCGACATCAGCCGCGCCAGCGCCCAGGCACCGTCACCAGCGCGGGATCCACCGCGGCGACCGGATCGCTGAAGGTGTAATCCAGCGGATCGCGGGCCTGGCGTACGCGGCCGGAGGTCACGAGGTACTGAGTCATGTTCTGCATATCGGCGACATAGGCGGCATCGAAGGCCGGGTTGAACACGTATTCGCCCCAGATCGCCTCGACCAGCGCGCGATCCTGGCGCGTCTGCGTCGCGACCAGGCCGACCACCTCGGCGCGATTGGCAGGGTCGACCACGTAGCGTTGGGCGCGCACCAGCACGGCCATCAGCGCGCGCACGCCATTCGGGTTGCGCCGTACGTAGTCCTGGCCCGCGACGAAGACCGAACGCGTTGCGGAAATCTGCGCCGGCTGGCCGCGATTCTGGGCGAAGTTGCTGTGCGTACCGTTGTGGATCAGCTCGTTGCCCGTGTTCTGCAAGGCGTTGAAGCCCCAGGGTTGCCAACACAGCAGCGCGCCGATCTGCCCGCCGTTCAACGCCGCAAGCTGTTCCGGCGGCGGCATGTTCACCACCTGCAGCCGACGTTCCTCAAGGTTGTAGCGCTTCGCCAGATTCGACAGCGTGGCGGAGGCGGTGGACCCCGCCAGCAGCCCGATGCGGATGCGGTACAAATCCTCCGGCGCGCGGATGTTGGCGTCCTTGCGCGCTACGAGCTTCTCGGCCTCCGTCGCGATGCAGTTCGTGCCCAACATCACGATGGGAATTCCGGTATGCGCCATCGAGATCGGCGGCAGGTTGCCCGGCGTCCACAGGTGAATCTCGTTGGCGATCAGCGCCTCGCCGGCCAGCGCGCCGCCGGCGAAGCTGCGCGTCGTGACTTCGGTGAACCCGGCTTCGCGCAACCAGCCTTTCTCCATTGCAACGATATGCGGCGCGAATACCGGGTCGAGCCCAAAGCCGAGGGCCAGGCGCGGCGTTTCGGGCCGTGCCTGCGCCTGCGCGCCGCGGCCCGAAAGGGCCATTGCTGTCAGGCCGCCACTGGCCGCGATGAGGTGTCTTCTATGCATGTTGCGCTCTCCCTGTTTCAGACGGGCCGCCAGCGACCGACGCTGCGGCGGATGATGGCAGAAAGCTGCTGGTCGGCGAGCAGGCTGACGATGCCGATCAGAAAAATGGCAAAGATCGCCACACCCATCTGGCCGAGCTCGCGCGCCTGCATCACCAGCCGGCCCATGCCGCGTTCGGCGGCGATCAGCTCGGCCGCCACGAGCACGCCGAACGACAGGCCGAGCGCGACGCGCAGCCCCACCGCGATGTCGGGCAAGGCCGCTGGCAGCACCACCCGCAACAGCAGCGCCGGGCCGCGCACCTCCATGCTGCGCGCTGAGTCCAGCAGCACTTGCGGCACCAGCGCGGCACCGCGCCAGGCGCTGGTCCAGATCGGGAAGAAGGCACCAAGGAAGATCACGAACACCTTCGATGCCTCGCCCAGGCCGAACCACACGATCGCGATGGGGATCCAGGCCAGCGGCGGCACCGGGCGAAACGCCTCGACGAACGGGCGCAGCAGGCGTTCTACGGCGGCAACGCGGCCGCACAGCACGCCGAGCGTGATCCCCGCCACCGCGGCCAGCGTGAAGCCCGCAAGGATGCGGCCGAGGCTGATCAGCACATGCATCGCGATCTCGCCCGGCGTGAGCAGGCGCAACGCAACCAGCACGGCCTCGCTCGGCGCGGGCAGCGTCGCCGGGTCTCGCCACAGCAGCCGCGCCGCGACTTCCCACGCCAGCAGCAACAACGCCACGCCGAGCGCGCCGGCCAGCGCGGGCGAGGCCGCGAGGCGCGCGCGCAGCGGGGGCGCCATGGCGGCACCGCTCACGTCTGCCGCCCCCGACGCCAGGGCATCAGCCGCACTTCCAACAGCCCGAGCAGGGCCGTGAGGGCGAAGCCGATGGCGCCGATGCAGGCCATGCCGACCATGGTGATGTCGCTGCGATAGAAGGTGCGGGCCTCCATGATCAACGCGCCGAGGCCGATCGAGGTGCCGATCATCTCGGCACCGACGATGACGACGAAGCCCATGCCCAGCGCCATGCGCGCCCCTGCGGCGATGCGCGGCAGCGCCGCCGGCAGCATGACGCGCAGGAAGATGTCGCGCGGCGGCGTGTCCATGCTGCGCGCGGCGCGTAGCAGCACGGGATCGACCAGCTTGATGGCGGCGATGACGTTGGAAAGCATGACCCAGAAGCAGCCAAAGCCGATCAGGAACACCTTCGGCGCTTCCTCCGTCCCGAACCACACCAGCGCCAGCGGCAGCAGGCTCAGGGTGGCGATCGAGCGGCCGAAGGCCACCACCGGCGAGGCCATGCGGTCGAGCAGCGGTGAGGCGCCGATCAGCAGTCCGAGCGGCACGGCGAGCGCCACCGCGATGAGGTAGCCGGCGAGCACGCGGCGCAGTGTCGCCACCACATGGGTGGACAGGAAGGCGCCAAAGGGGAAGCCCTCCAGCGCCAATTCGCGAAAGCTGGTGGCAAGGCGCGAGGGCGGCGGGAAGCGGATCGGCGTCAGCCAGCCGGCCGCCGCCGCGGCCTCCCAGCCCAGCAACAGCGCGGCGAGCAGCGCCAGAGGCGGCAGGGCGTGGCGCGCGTTCATGCGCGGGTCGCCGCGTGGTCGTCGCGCAGCGCGTCCCAGATCTGCTCATGCAGTCGCGCGAGGGTCGGCTCGCTGCGCCGGCGCGGGCGTGGCAGGCCCGGGCGCAGTTCCAGCACGATGCGCCCGGGCCGCGGTGCGAGTACGATGATGCGGTCGGCCAGCAGCAGCGCCTCGGTGATGCTGTGGGTGACGAAGACCACGGTCTTGCGCCGCGCCTCCCACACCCGCAGCAATTCTTCCTGCATCTCGGTGCGGGTGATTTCGTCGAGCGCGCCGAAGGGTTCGTCCATCAGCAGGATGGCGGGGTCGAGCGCCAGAGCGCGGGCGATGGCGACGCGCTGCTGCATGCCGCCCGAGAGTTCGCACGGATACTTCGCGGCCGCGCCGTCGAGGCCAACCAGGCGCAGCAACTCCGCCGCCAGGGCCGCCGCCGCGGCCGCATCGAGGCCACGGTTGCGCGCCGCGAAGGCGATGTTGCGCGCGGCGGTGAGCCAGGGAAACAGCGCGTTCTGCTGGAACACCACGCCCTTGCCACCTCCCGGCCCGGTGACGCGCGTGCCGCCGACCCGCACCTCGCCCGCGCTCGCCGTCTCGAGCCCGGCGATGATGTTGAGCAGCGTGGTCTTGCCGCAGCCGCTGCGGCCGACGAGGGCGACGAATTCATTCGCGCCGATCGACAGATCGACGCCGCCCAGCACCGCGGGGGCGCCCGGTGGGTCGGTGGCGAAGCGCTTCGCGACGCCAAGCACGTCGATGGCCGCGCCCTGCGTCACGGCGGGTCGTGCCAAAGCGGGCTGGACCAGGCGATGCCACCATCCTCCTGCTCGACCTTCACCCAGTAGGCGTCGCCGGGCGCGTTATCGGTGAGCCTGCCGGCCCAGCCCATGGCGGCGGCGCGGCGTGGCAGCGCCTCCAGCACCAGGCGGCGACCCTCGGCCACCACCTCGACCGGCCCGGCGGCGAGCGCATCCAGCGCGAAATCGGCATCGAGCCCGGCGCTCCGCACGTGCAGCAGGGCGCCCGGGTGGATCGCATCCGGGCGCAGCAGCACGCCATCCCAACTCCCGGCCGTGAGGGAGCGCCAGGCCACGGTCTGCGCGCTGCGGTCCGTGATGCCCTCGGCCGGCGTGTCCCAGCGCCAGGGTGCGGCTTCGGCGAGCTGCGCGCCGATGAACTCGGCACGGCCATCCCACACCACGCGCGTCTGCGACCAATTGCCCTGCGCCGCCGCGCCCCACCAGCGCAGCCGCAACCAGCCCGATGGTGCGGGGTTTTCCGGCACCAGCTTCGCGTGCGCCACGGGTTCCGCGCCGCGGAACAGCGTGATGGCGGCCAGCGGCGCCGTGCCTTCGACGACGACGTTGAAACGCCCGGCCGCCTCACGCGATACGTCGAGCAGGATGCGCGGGCCGTTGGTCGCGGTGGTCCGCCCTTCGCGCAGCGCCTGCCACAGCGCGGCGCGGCTGAGTTCCGGCAGGTCCACGGCGGTCAGCCCGCCACGCAGGTTGCGCACGGCCTGGCGGCCAGGATGGCTGGCGCCCAGCCGGCCGTCCACGCCGTCGCTGCCGCCGGTGACGCCGAAGCGCCAGCCGCGCGCCAGCGCTTCCAGCAGAATCCAGTCCGAGGTGGCGTGGGTGGAATGCACCTCGACCAGCCGTTCGTTGCGCGGCTCATGCCAGGCGAGGTTGCTGGTGCGGCCGCCGACATGCACGGCCAGCAGCACGTCCTGATCGCGGTAGTGCGCGTGCAGGTCGGTGACATGCGGCAGGTCGGTGTCGATGTCCGACGTATCGGCCACCAGCATGTGGCTGCACCGGTGCAGCGTCGCGGCATCGCCGGGGAAGTAGACGTTGTGGTCGCCGCCGACCTCCGGCGCGCCGGACCATTCCACGCCGAGCAGTGTGACGAAGCGGCCATCCTGTTGCAGCGCCTGGGTCACCGCCCCGGTCTCGGCCCACTCATCCCGCGTCACCATGAAGCAATTGGCCTGGTGGCTGCCGAAATCGGTCGCCGCGAAATCGCGCGCATGGCGGAAATAGTCGGCGATTGAGCGCGCTCCACAGCCGCTGGAGGATTGCGCGTGGATGTCGCCCCAATGCCGCCGCGTCTTCGGCGGCTTTGCATGCAGGCGCAGTGGGTTGCTGATGG
>JBBSCP010000294.1:0-6111 GCA_038250135.1 Acetobacterales bacterium
AGGGCGGCTGCCCCCGCGCCGGACCAACCTATTCCGCGGCCTGGATGGCCGAGTTCGGCTCGAACCCCTCGACGAGGGAGGACATGGTGGCCTCGGCGGCCGTGGGCAACAGCGCCACCGCCGCGATTTGCCGGGCGAGGGCGGCCACCGTGAGCTCCTCCGTCAGCGCCGCCATGGGCACTTGCAGGCCAAGCCGCAGTTCCAGCCCGCCGCGCAGCTCCACCGCGCCGAGGCTGTCGAGGCCGAGGCCCACCACCGCCTGGTCCGGCCCGATGGCGGCGGCGGGCAGGCGCAGCACGCGGCCGATCTCCTCCGCCACCACGGCCAGGATCAGCGCCTCGGCCTCGGCGCGGGGCAGGGTCGGCAGCAGGGCGCGGAGCTCGCCGGAATCAGCCGCCGCGGGTGCTGCGCCGGCCAGCGCGGCCAGCATCGGCTCGGCCAACATCGGCAAGTTGATCCGCGCCTCGCCGGGGGCGATGCGCAGCAACAAAGGCGAGGCATGCGGCTGCGCCAGCAGCGCCGGCAGGGCGGCCAGCGCGGCCTCGGCCTCCAGCGCGGTGACGCCGAGGCGGCGGTTGAGTTTTTCGGCGGTTGCGCGGTCTTCGGCCAGCATGCCGACATCGGCGATCGGGCCCCAGCCGACCGTCAGCGCCGGGCGGCCCTGGGCGCGGCGGCGGCGAGCCAGGGCTTCGAGCGCCATGTTGGCCGCGACGTAGTTCGCCTGGCCGGGATTGCCGAAGGCCGTGGTGGCGGAGCCGAACATCAGGAACAGGCTGAGCGGGTCGCCTTCCGTCAGCCGGTCGAGGTTCTCGGCGGCGGTCAGTTTCGGGGCGAGGACGCGCCGAAAACGCGCCTCATTCATCGCGATGGCCGCGCCATCGTCGAGGATGCCGGCGGCATGCACCACGCCGCCGATTGGCCGAACCGCCCGAATTTTTGCTAGAGTCGCAGCCAGGGCCGTTGCATCCGCGGCGTCGCAGCTGTGCAGCGCGGCCTGGGCACCCAGAATAGCGAGGTCGCGCAGTGCCGAAGCGTCGTCGGGCGCGCGACGTCCGATCAGCGCCAGGTGCCGCGCGCCTTGCCGAGCGAGCCAGCGGGCGCAGGCCAGGCCGAAGCCGCGCGTGCCGCCGATCACGACGATGGTCTGCGAGGGGTCCGGCGCCCAGGGTTTTTCCGAGGCTGGGCAGGGTGCCGGGGGACGGATCACGAGTTTGCCGATGTGGGCCGAGGCCTGGAGCTGGCGGAAGGCGGCCTCCACCTCCTCCGGCCCGAACACCGCGGCCGGCAGGGGGCGGAGCGTGCCGTCCTGCAGCCCGTCGCGGATGCGCCCCAGAATCCGCGCGGCCAGCGCCGGGCGGGCGGCGGGCAACTCATCGACATCGACGGCGAAATAGCTGCCATTCCGGCGCAGCGGGCGCAGGCTGGCTTGGGTGTTCTCGACATAGTCGCGCTTGCCGAGCTCGACGAAGCGGCCGAAGGGCTTGAGCAGGCCGAGGCTGTGTTCCATCGCCGCCCCGGCCAGGCTGTTCAGCACCACGTCCACGCCCTCGGGCCAGACGGCGCGCAGCGCATCGGCAAAGCCCGGGTCGCGGCTGTCGAGCACGAGTTCGGCGCCGGCAGCGCGGAGAAAGGCGCGCTTGGCCGGGGTGCCGGCGGTCATCGCCACCCTTGCGCCGGCGGCCAGCGCCAGTTGCAGCGCGGCGAGGCCAACGGCCCCTGCGCCGCCATGGATCAGCACGCTCTCGCCCGCCTGAAGCTGGGCGCAGCCTTCGAGGCCATGCAGCGCCGTCATGAAGGCGACCGGCATGGTGGCGGCGGCGACCGGGTCAATGCCGTCGGGCAGCCGGGCCAGCGCCTCAATCCGCGTGATGGCGCGGCCGGCGAAGGCGCCGGGGACGAAGCCGAACACTCGCGTGCCCGTGCGTAGCGCCACATCGGCGCCCACCGCCTCCACCACGCCGGCGCATTCCATGCCGAGCGTCGGGCCGGCGAAACCGGCTTCGAGCACCTCCTCGGGCAGCAGGCCCTGGGCCCACATCAGGTCGCGGAAATTCAACCCGGCCGCCTCAATGCGCAGCAGCACCTCGCCCGGTCCGGGGGCCCGCAGCGTGGTCGGCGTCCAGCCGAGCGTGCCGAGCCGGCCGGGCTGCGCCACGGTCAGCGCGAGCGCGCCCCCCGGCGGCGGCGCGAGCAGGCCGGCGATGAGGCGCGGCGTCAGGCGGCCATTCGGGGCAAGGGTCACCTCGGGCTCGATGCCGTCAAGCTCCGCGGCGAGGCGGCGCGCGGCGACATCTGGGGCAAGGTCCCGCGCGAGGTCGAGGCGCCGCGGCTTGAGGGCCGGCATCTCGTTGCTCAGCACGCGGGCGAGGCCGAGCAAGGCGGCGGCTTCCGGCGCATGCAGGCCGGCTTCCGGCTGCGCGCCACCACGCGTGACCAGGGTGAAGCTTGTGGCGCTGCCGGTCGCGGTCTCGGCCAAACGGGTCACGCTGGCCAGCGTCGCCGGAAGCGACACGGCATCGGGCTGCGCCAGGACGATCAGGTGCAGCCCGGCCAGCGCGCGCGGCGCGGGTGCCTCGGCCAAGGGTATGATGGTGGGGGGAGCGCCGCCCTGGTCGCCCTGCTGCCGGCCCAGCCGCGCGGCCAGCGCTGCGGCCAGCGCGAGGCTTGGGGCATCGGCCAGGATCAGCCGGCGTAGGGGGGCGGCCTCGGCAGGCGACGCGATGGCCAGCGGCGGGACTTCGGCGGCGATCAGCACCGCGGGCCAGGGGGCGGCGCCGATCGGCGTGGTGGCGGGGCTGCGGAAGCCGGCCTGGGTCAGGCGCGCGAGCCACAATCCATCCTCGGCCAGCGCGCCCCATTCCGCGCCGCCCTCCGCGGTCGGGCCCAGGCCGGTCCACCAGGCGGGGTCCTGGCCGCAGACGAAGGTCCACACCCGGCCGGGCAGCGGTTCGGCGAGCAGCAGGGCACCGCCCTCGGCCAGGGCGGGCCGCAGCGCGGCGGCCAGAGTGGCGCCGCCCCGGCTTCGCGCAGCGGGGGCGAGGCCGATGACGAGGTCCACCACCGGCGGCGCGGCACCGCCAGGCAGCAGCGGGTCCCAGACGAGGCTGGACAGCGCCATCGACTCGCTGGTGGGCGGCAACGCCGTTTGCTGCGCGCCGGCAGCGATGTAGGAGATTTGCCGGCCGAGCGGCGCCAGCTTGGCCACCACATGCCGGGCGAGCACGCCGGTGGCGCCGACTTCCAGGATGCGCAGCGGCCGCTCCTCCGGCCAGGCGGCGGCCAGGGCGGCGACGGCAGCGGCGAGCGTGGCCGCGAGGCGCGCGAAGGCCTCGCCCTGGGCCGGCGGTGGCGCGCCGGTGACGCCGGAGCGCGTTGCGCCGCGCAGCGCTTCCGGCAGGCGTTCCGCGGCCTCCGCGATCCAGGCGAGGTCGAGCGCCAGCGCCGGATGATCCTCCAGCACCGAGCGCCAGATCGCGGCGGGTTCGGGCAGGGCAGCCTCGGGCAGCAGGAAGATGCCGCCCGGACCCATGCCGGCCGCGCCATCCTCGACCAGGGCGCGGCGCAGGAAGGCCTGGTAGGGCGCGGCCTCCGGCGCGGCGGGCAGGGCCAGCGCCTCCTCCCACTTCTCCTGCGCCACCGCGGCGACATGCGCCTCCAGCAGCAGCGCGGCCTCGCCGAGGTCGAGGCGGTCGGAGGCACGGCGGGCGGCGGCGAGGGCGGCGGGCAAGGCGGGCGCCGGGGCGGGGCCGCTGGCGGCGGGCAGCAGGGCGATGCGCCAGCCGTGATCGGCCGGGCTCGTGCTCGGCAAAGGCAAACGCTGGAAGGTGGCGTGCTCGATGCGCGCGGCAACGCGGCCGGCGGCGTCGCGCAGCACCAGATGCACCCGGGCGCTGCGCGTGCCGCGCCGGACGAGGGTGAGCTCCGCCGCCACGATCGGCGCGGCGCCGCTGGCGGCGACCAGTCGCGCGAAGCGCACCGGGACCAAGCCCGTACCCCCGAGCTTCGCGAGGTCCACGTCGCCGGCGCCGGCGAGCATCGCGAACAGCCCCTGGAAGGCGCCATCGAGGCGGGCGGGGTGGAGCAGGAAGCCCTCGCCATCGCCTGGCGCGGCCTCCGGCAGGGCGAGGCTGACGCGCGCCATGCGGCCCTCGGCGTCGATTTCCACCCGCTGCACCGCCGCGAAGGCCGGGCCATAGGTCAGGCCGAGCGCCAGCGCCATGGCGCGCAGCGAGGTGCCATCGCGTTCGGCGGCGGCGGTGAAGGGCACCGGCGGTGCGGTGAGGGCGGCGGTCGTGGCCGTGGCGGTGACGCCCTCGGCATGCAGCACCCAGGATTCGTCGGACAGGCGGTTGCGGGATTCCAGGCGGAAAGCGCCATCCGGGTCGAGCTCACTGCGCACTTCCCGCGCACGACCTGCCTCCAGGGTCAGGGGGCGCAGGATGCGGAACTCGCGCAGTTCGAGCGCCACGGCCTCCGGATGCCGGGCCTGGAGGGCCGCAAGCGCCATCTCCAGCATGCCGGCGGCGGGCATCACGGCATCGGGGCCGAGGCGGTGATCGGCGAGCCAGGGCATCTGTTCCGTGTCCAACGCGCGGCGCCACTGACCTGGCTCGGCACCCTGGCGGAAGCCGAGCAGCGGGTGGTCGAGGGTCGGGTCGCTCATCCGCCGGCTTTCGGGCGTCTTGAGAAACCAGCTCGGCTGATGGTCGAAGGGGGTGGGCGGCAGGCGCGGCGTGGCGCTTCCCTGGAAGGCGGGGCCGCTGCGCGGATCGGCGCCGGCGATGAAGGCGCGGTCGGCCATCCCGGGGAAGGGATCGGCCGGTGAGTCGGGATTGGCGGCTTCGCGCTTGCTCAGCGAGGCGAGCGGCGTCGCCGGATGGCCAGCGGCGCGGCCGGCCTCGCGCAGATAGGATTGCAGCACCGGGTTGGGGCCAATTTCCAGGAACAGCCGCGCCCTCTGGCCCAGCGCGGCGCGCACGGCGTCATGGAACCGCACGGGCTGGCGCAAGTTGCGCCACCAATAGGTGGCGTCGGTGGCGGCTCCATCGAGTGCCGCGCCGGTGACGGTCGAAAGGAAGGGGATGCGCGGCGCCGCCACCGGCAGATCCCGCAACGCGGCCAGCAGCGCGCTTTGCACCGGGTCCATCGCGCGGCTGTGGAAGGCGTAGTCGAGGTCGAGCGGCACGAAGTTCAGCCGACGTGACTCCGCGAGTACGCCGAGCCGCGCCAGCGCCTCGGCCGGGCCGGCGAGGGTCACGGCGGCGGGGCCGTTGTAGGCAGCGATTTCCAGCGAGGGCGCCTCGCCGGGCTCGATCTCGGCGATCAGCGCGGCGGCAACCTCCGGCGTGGCGGCCAGCGCCGCCATGCGGCCGATGCCACGCAGCCGGTGTTGCTGGCGGCTGCGCGCCACGACGAGGCGCGCGGCGGTGTCCAGGGCAAGCAGCCCGGCGGCATGGGCGGCCGCGACCTCGCCCACCGAATGGCCGAGCACCATCGCCGGGCGGAGGCCCTGCTCGGCGAGTGCCGGCAGCATCGCCACCTGGATGGCAAACAGCAGCGGCTGGGCGATGTCGGTGGCGGCGAGCTGCTCGGACGTAACGCCGGCTTCGAGCATCGACTGGGCGGACCAGCCCAGATGCGGGGCAAGCGCGGCATCGACCTCGCCCAGCGCAGTGCGGAAGGAAGGCGAGGCGGCGAGGGCGGCCTGGGCCATGCCGGGCCATTGCGCACCATTGCCGCTGAAGACGAAGCAGAGGCCGCCGGTTTCCGTGGGGGCCAGGGCCTCGCCGAGGTGCAAGGCGGCGGGCTTGGCGCCGGCGCGCCAGGCGGTGAGTGAAGCGGCCAGCGCATCGCCATCGGCGCCGCGAAGCGCCAGGCGATGCCCCAGCAGGTCGCGATGCCGCGCCGCGCCGCGCGCCAGGGCGGCGGCATCTGGCGCGGTGGTGCCGGCAAGACGCTCGGCCCAGGTTGCGGCAAGCGTGGCCAACCCGGCGGCACTGCGGGCCGAGAGCAGCAGCGGCGGCATCGCGGCGGCGGCGCGGGGTACGCGGGCACGGGCGGCGGGCGGCGGGCCGATCAGCACGGTGGCGTTGGTGCCGCCGAAGCCGAAGG
>JBBSCP010000295.1:0-6106 GCA_038250135.1 Acetobacterales bacterium
GCGGCGATCTCGCGTGCCCAGTAATGGCCGGTGCCACACGCCTCGATGCCGACCAGCACCTTGGGCTGCGTCTCGAAGAAGCCGAGCACCTCGCCGCGGCTGAGCTTGCGGCGCAGCACGACCTGGCCGCAACCATCGACAGCATGCACCTGGAAGAAGTTCTTGGCGATGTCGAGGCCGATGGTGACAGGGATCGCCTTTGCGATAGTCTTCATGGTGGACGGCTCCTTTCGCTCGATGCCTTCAACAGCTCCGAGCTTGGCACACAGATGCCGCGTAGGGGCCGTCCATCTCATCACCTCTATCTCTGCGGCGAGGGTTGGATCCCGACGCACAACACGGAAAGCGGCAATAACTGGCTTGGCTACATCATGCACCATGTGCCGGCGCCTGCGCTGACCGCCGAGGAAGCCGACCGGCTGCTCGACCAGGACCGGCTGACGCGCGACGCCGTTTCGAACGCCGAGAACAACGGCATCGTGTTCCTCGACGAGATCGACAAGATCTGCGTCCGCACGACCGAGGGCGGCGTGCGCGGCGGCGACGTGTCGCGCGAGGGCGTGCAGCGCGACCTGCTGCCGCTGATCGAGGGCACGACGGTCAACACCAAGCACGGGCCGGTCAAGATGACCACATCCTGTTCGTGGCGTCGGGCGCCTTCCATCTGGCCAAGCCGTCGGACCTGCTGCCCGAGTTGCAGGGCCGCCTGCCGATCCGCGTGGAGCTCGCCGCCCTGACGCGGGACGATTTCCGCCGCATCCTGACCGAGCCAGAGCACAGCCTGATCAAGCAGTATGTCGCGCTGCTCGGCACCGAGGGCGTGTCGCTGTCCTTCGCGCGCGACGGGGTGGAGGCGATCGCCGACACCGCCGCCGACATCAACGCCCGCGTCGAGAACATCGGCGCGCGGCGGCTGGCGACGGTGCTGGAACGGCTGCTCGAGGAAGTGTCCTTCGGGGCGTCGGACCGCGCCGGCGACCATGTCACCGTCGATGCGGCGATGGTGCGCGAGAAGGTGGCGCCGCTGGCGGCTTCGGCGGACCTGTCGCGCTTCATCCTGTGACCGGGCTGCCGGCCCCGCTCGCGCGCCTGGCCGAGGCGGGGCCCGGCCTGCTGGCCCAGGCCGCCGCCGGCGTGCTGCCCGGGCTGGTGGGCGCGGTCGCGCAGCGCTTCACCGGGCCGGTCGCGACGAAGCTCGCCGCCCAGGCCGCGCCGCTGATCGGCGCGGCGGGCGGGGTGGCGGTGAACCTCGTGTTCCTGTCGCACTACGGCGGCGCGGCGCGTGGGCATTTCGTGCTGCGCCGCCTGGAACGCGACCATGGGGCGGCGGCGGTCCAGGCGGTCTATGCCGAGGTGTCGGGGCTGTTGCCGGCCTCCTGACCGGTCAGCTCGGCGTGATGCGGCCCGCGCGCACCAGCGCGCCGACGTGGTCGAAGTCGCGCCGCAGCCGTGCCGCGAAGGCCTGCGGGGTTTCGTGCAGCGGCGTGAGTTCGAGCGCCTGCATCCGATCGCGCATCGACGGCTCGGCCAGCGCCCGGCCGATGCCGGCATTCAGCGCCGCGACGATCGGTGCCGGCGTGCGGGCCGGCAGCAGCACGCCGAACCAATCCTCCCGCGTGGCGGCCGGCGCGCCGAGTTCGGCGAGCGTCGGCACGTCCGGCAGCCGCGCGAGCCGCTCGGCCGAGCTGACCGCCAGCAGGCGGATCCGCCCGGATTGCGCGTGCGGCAGCGCCTCGGCGAGCACGTTGATGCTGACGGGGATCTGCCCGCCGACCAAGTCGGCCATCGAGGCCGCGCCGCCGCGATAGGGCACGTGCGTCAGCTCGGTGCCGGTCGTGATCCCGAGCTGGATGCCGGTCAGATGCGGGCCGGTACCGCTGCCGGGCGTGCCGAAGGGCAGGCCGCCGCCGAGCCGCGCCGCGGCCAGGAAGGACGCGAAATCGGTGATGCCGAGCGCCCCCGGGCCGGCCGCGAGCACATAGGCGAAGCTCGCCGTGGTGCTGACCGGCGCGTAGTCGGCGAACACGTCGAAGCGCGTGTCGTTCGGCGTCAGATGCGGCTGCACCGTGACGACGCTCGCGGGCGTGTGGACCATGACGCCGCCATCGGGCTCGGCCGCGCGGGCGGCCTCCATCGCCAGCCGCCCGGAGGCGCCGGTGCGGTTCTCGACCAGCAGGCTCGGGGCGTAGGTGCCGGCCAGCCGCTCGGCCAGCAGGCGCGCGATGATGTCGTTCGATCCGCCGGCCGCGAAGCCGACCAGGATGCGCCCCTGGCGGGCGACGGTCTGGGCGGTGACGAGGCGCGGGGCGAAGGGTGCGGCGAGGGCGGCGAGGCCGAGGCTGCGACGGGACAGATGCATGGACGTGACCTCCGTTGCTGGTTGCTTGGTGGCGGCGAGCTTACATGAACGGGCGTCCATGTGCAGGGTCCGCCCGTCTGTCTCGCGGCGTGGTGCCGTGGCACTCTGCCGCGGTGCCGAACCTTATCCATGTCGCCGCGGCGCACGAGGCGCTGTCCGCGCTCGCGCTCGCCGCCACGCTCCTCGCCCGGGCGCCGGCCGGCACCTCGGCGGAGTTCGCGCTGGCCTTCACCATCGACGCCAACCGCAGGCTGACCATCACCCTGCACGAGGTCTACTTGGCTTTGGCCAAAAGACCGATTGAGGGTCCGGCCGGGGTGGAAGCCAGCTTCGATTTCCGCACCGCGTTCAACGCGACAGCGACGCGTATGATGTCGGCGGTGCTGCGGAACCAGCAGGCTGGGTCCGAATATGCGTGACGTACATGGTTATGCATCATAGCGGTTCAGGACGGAATGCGGCCGAGCATGACTCCCCCCTCGGCCTCGGCGATCACTCTTCGACGGTGAACCCCGTGGCTCGCACGACGGGGCCCCAGCCCTCTCGCTCGGTCACGATGCGGCGCGCAAAATCGGCTGCGGCCATGTGGCTCGGCGTGTAGCCGAGCGTGGCAAGCCGGGCTTGTACCTCCGGCCGCATGAGAGCGCCTGCGACGGCGGTGTTGAGACCCTCTATGACCGCGGCCGGCGTGCGGGCCGGGGCGAACAGGCCGAACCACTCGCTGACGATGATGTCGGGATAGCCGAGCTCTGTGAAGGTCGGCACATCCGGCATGAAGGTGGATCGGCGTGGGCCGCTCGTGGCGAGCACCGTCACGCGGCCCGTGCCGCGAAGCGGTACGAACTCGCTCGCCACATTAAACAGCGCCGGCAGATTGCCAGCCATCAGGTCCTGCATCGCGGGCGCGGAGCCGCGATAGGGCACGTGCTCCAGCGGCACCCGCGCCAGCACGGCGAGTTGAGCGCCCGCGAAATGCGCCGCCGAGCCCGCAGCCGGGACGCCGAAGACCGCCATTCGCCCGCCCTCCCGGCGAACAGTAGCCAGGTACTGCTCGAGGCTGGTGATCGGGCTGCCGCCGGGCACAGCGAGGCCGATCTCGAATTCGCAGAAGGTCGAGATCGGGCTGAAACTATCTTCCATAGTGTAGGATAGCCTACGGTAAATATGCGGGTAGATGGTGAAGACCGAGGCCGGCGCGAAGAGCAGCGTACGCCCGTCGGCCTCAGCACGCAGCACCGCCTCGATCGCAATGCGCAGCGCGCCGCCGGGGCGGTTCTCGACGATGGTGGTGCCGATCAAATCTCGTGGTGCAAACTCGGCCAGCAAGCGGGCGCACGCGTCCATCCCCCCGCCAGGCGGCACCGGCACCAGAAGGCGCGTGACTCGCCCGGCCTGCGCTAAGGCAGTGCCCGCGAAGCCGGTGACTGCTGCGGCGAGAAGCGCCCGGCGACCGGCAGGCGGCAACATGGCCATGGGACATCCTCCTGTCTGCGGCTGGCTGCGGTAGCCAGCGTTCTCGTTTAGGTCCTGAACAATGACGCGGCCTCTCGCGGTGTCAAGAAAACGATCGCCGTTCATGGCGGTCCATAGGGCGTGCCGGCGATCAGACGCCGCAGCAGCGTCCGGAGCTGCGCCGCCTCCGCCTCCGTCAGGGCCGATGCCAGCCGGCGCTCCGATGCAACGGTGCGGTCGCCGAGGCCGGCAAGCCGCGCCATGCCGTGGGCCGAGAGCCGGTAGGTCCGCAGCCGCGCGTCGCTGCGGTTGCGAGGATCCAGCACCAGCCCCGCCGCGACCAGCGGCTTGAGGCTCGTGGTGACAACTGAGCCCGCCGCCGCCACCGCCTCCGCCAGCTCCCTGTGTCCAATCCCCGGCCGGTGGCGGATGGTGCAGAACAGCGCGTATTGTAGGGCGGAAAGGCCGGCGCCTTCGAAGGCCTCGGCGAAGCGGCGTTGCGCGGCGAGATGGCCCCTGCGCAGGAGATGGCCCAGCAGGTCAGCGAGAGGCGGCGGGCAGGCAGCGGCCGGCGGCTCAGGCGCTCCGCCCGCCCTCACGCTCCCCAGACCCGCCTTGCCGTCTCCAGCAGAACCTCGAGTTTGCGCCATTGCTGGTCCTCGCTTAGGTCGTTTCCAGCAAGGCCCGAGGCGAAGCCGCATTGCGGGCTGATCGCGAGCTGGCCGATGTCGATGAAGCGCGCGGCGTCCTCAACGCGGCGGATCAGCGCCTCGACCGTTTCCACCTCGCCGGTCTTGGTGGTGACCAAGCCCAGCACGACGATCGACCCCTTCGGCACGAAACGCAGCGGCTCGAAGCCGCCGGCGCGCTCAGTATCGTATTCCAGCAGCAGTCGGTCGAAGCGCAGCGTGGCGAACAGCTCCTCTGCGATACCATCATAGGTGCCTTCGCGGTGCCACATGCTGGCACGGTTGCCGCGGCAGACATGGATGCCGAATACCGCCCTACCGTAATGCGCGGCGATCACGCCGTTCGAGGCTGCAATGGCCCGCCGCAGGTTATTCAGCGGATCCTCGCCGCGCGCGCGCATGCGCTCGAGCGTCGTGCGATCCACGTAGCCAGTGTAGCTCGGCTCGTCGAGCTGCACATAGGGGCAGCCTGCATCCACCAGCTCGCCGACCATGCGGGATTGGATCGTGACGACGTCGGTGAGGAAGGTCTCGGCGTCGGCATAGTGCGGCTGAGAGCCGGGTAGGTCGCACATCTGCGACACGCGTTCGGGCCCCATGAGCATGGCCTTGCCTGGCCTCTGCGCCACGGCTGCGAGGCGGCGGTACTCTTGCAGCAAGAAATTGGCTCGCAACGCCAGCTTCGCTGTCGCGGGGGTCTTGTACGTCTCGACCGCGTCGGCGCCGCGCGTGTTGGCGTGCTCGTGTTCGTGGCGCATCGAGGGGTTGGCGAGGAATGCGCGCCAAGTCGCCTCGGCGAGGGGCCAGCCCTCGATCTCACTAAAACTCTGGTGCCAGTTGATGCGGCCATACTCGCCGTCGGTCAAAATGGGGAAGCCGATCGCCTCCTGCTTGGCGACCACTTCGCGCACCGCTTCGTCCAGCAGCGGCTCCAGCTCGCTGTGGTCCATGTCGCCCCGCGCGCAGGCGAGGAACGCCGCGATCAGCGCTGCGGGGCGCAACAGACTGCCGACCTGATCAACACGAGACGTCAGTATTCCGAGGTTTTTTGCCATTGAGTCCTCCTAGACCGACCGGACCGGCAGCGGAGGCGGGGTGCACACCAATGGCCGGTCTGATATTATTTATGTGGTAAACGATCATTGCTTCTGCGCTCTGTCAAGGCAGGTCAGCCTCGTGGCGTGAGCGGGCAGGCACCACGATGATCGCCGCCGAGCGCACGGGGCGGCGTGCCGTGCTGCTGGAGATCGATCCCGTCTATGCCGACGTCATCGTTCGGCGCTGGCAGGAGGCGACCGGCGAAGCCGCCGTGCTGGAGAGCGAAGATCGTATCTTTGCCGATATCGCGGTGGCGCGTGGTGTCGTCGATCATGATGTGATCCAGGCCGCCGAATCATAGCAAATCCATAACGTCGCATCTTGCTTGGCTCGTGCGCGGCGCAGCGCGAATGGTCCGTCACACGCAGGGGATGCCCTGCAGCAACAGACGGAGACCACCATGACCGACCGCACCGCCCGCACCGCCCGCAACCAGGAAAACAGCCTGGCCGCCTTCCTCGCGAAGAAGGCTGAATTCGACGCCCTGCTCGCCGAACTGGCGCAGGCC
>JBBSCP010000296.1:0-6084 GCA_038250135.1 Acetobacterales bacterium
CCCACCAGCGCGCCGCCAGCGCGCCGAATTTCCGGATTTCCGCCTCGACCGCCGTGCCTGCCATGCTCATTCCCTCGGCGCCGCCCGGTTGCCCGCGACGCGCGCCCCCTTTATGTGACCGCACCGGCGCCGCCCGCAACCGCGCGCCCCCCTTAAACCACCCTGCCAAACCGCACCTCAAGGCCCCGAATTCCCGCCCATGGCCCGCATCGTGATGAAGTTCGGCGGCACCTCCGTCGCCAATCTCGACCGTATCCGCAACGTCGCCAGCCGCGTGAAGCGTGAGGTGGAGGCGGGGCATGAGGTGGCTGTGGTCGTCTCCGCCATGTCGGGCGTCACGAACCAGCTCGTGAAATGGTGCCAGGAGCTCTCGCCGCTGCATGACGCGCGCGAATACGACACCGTGGTCGCGACCGGCGAGCAGGTGACGATTGGGCTTCTCGCCATTGCGTTGCAGACCATCGGTGTCGATGCACGCTCCTGGCAGGGCTGGCAGGTGCCGATCCGCACGGATACCGCGCATGGCCAGGCGCGCGTCGAGTCGATCGAGGGCACGTGGTTGATCGAGCGCATGCAGATGGGCCAGGTGCCCGTGGTCGCCGGCTTCCAGGGCATCGCGCCGGACAATCGCGTGACAACACTCGGGCGCGGCGGGTCCGACCTTTCGGCGGTCGCCATCGCGGCGGCGGTGCGCGCGGATCGCTGCGACATCTATACGGATGTGGACGGCATCTACACCACCGACCCGCGCATCGTGCCGCGCGCCCGCAAGCTCGAAAAAATCTCCTATGAGGAGATGCTGGAACTGGCCTCGGTCGGGGCCAAGGTATTGCAGACGCGCTCGGTCGAACTCGCGATGAAGCAGCTTGTGCGCGTTCAGGTATTGTCGAGCTTCGAGGACAAGCCAGGTTCCCTGGTGGTGGATGAGGACGAAATCTTGGAACAGCCCATCGTCTCCGGCATCGCCTATTCGCGCGACGAGGCGAAGCTCACGTTGCGCCGCGTGCCGGATCGGCCGGGCATCGCGGCCTCGGTCTTCGGGCCGCTCTCGGCGGCGAACGTCAATGTGGACATGATCGTGCAGAACATCGGCGCCGATGGCAGCACGGACATGACCTTCACGCTGTCCCGCGCCGACCTGCCGCGCGCCCGCGCCGTTCTGGAGGCGCAGGCCGGCGCCATCGGCTATGAGGCGCTGGTCGCCGACCCGAATGTGGCGAAGATCAGCGTCGTCGGCATTGGCATGCGCACCCATGCGGGCGTGGCGGCGACGATGTTCCGGACGCTGTCGGAGAAGGGCATCAACATCCAGGTGATCTCGACCAGCGAGATCAAGGTGAGTGTGCTCGTCTCCGCCGACTATACCGAACTTGCGGTGCGCGCCCTGCACACCGCTTATGGCCTCGATGGGCCGGAGCCCGCGCGGCGGGCGGAAGGCTGATGCCCATGGATTCCCTCCCCGCCACCGCGCCGTTGTCGCCCCCGCCGCATGAAGCCTTCGCCACGCTGGATGCGCTGATGGCGCGCGGGGCCGCGTTTTTCGGCAGCCGCTACGCGCTGATGGGCGGGGCGATGTCCTGGGTGAGCGAGCGCCACCTGGTCGCCGCGCTGTCCAATGCCGGCGCCTTCGGCGTCATCGCCTGTGGCGCGATGGACCCGCCGCGCCTGGCCGAGGAGATCGCCGCGACCCAGGCGCTGACGAAAAAGCCCTTTGGCGTGAACCTCATCACGATGCATCCGCGGCTCGACCAACTGGTGCAGGTGTGCCTGGACGCCAAGGTCACGCATATCGTCTTCGCTGGCGGCATCCCGCCCGGTTCTGCCATCAAGGCGGCGAAGGAGGGTGGTGCGAAGGTGGTGTGTTTCGCCCCTGCCCTCGCCTTGGCGAAGAAGCTGGTGCGTTCGGGCGCCGATGCCCTGGTGATCGAGGGTGCCGAGGCCGGCGGGCATATCGGCCCCGTATCGCTCACCGTGCTGGCGCAGGAAATCCTGCCCTTCATCAAGGATGTGCCGGTGTTTGTGGCCGGCGGGCTCGGCCGCGGCGAGGCGATCCTTTCCTATCTCGAGATGGGCGCCGCCGGCGCGCAGCTTGGCACGCGCTTCGTCTGCGCGACGGAAAGCATCGCCCATCCGAAATTCAAGCTGGCCTTCATGCGCGCTGCGGCGCGCGACGCGCTGCCGACCATGCAACTCGATGAGCGTTTTCCGGTGATCCCCGTCCGCGCGCTGCAGAATGGCGGCACGAAGCGCTTCCTGGAGCATCAGGCCATGGTGATCCAGCGCTTCCTGGCCGGCGAGGTCGAGAAGGGCGCCGCGCAGCTCGAGATCGAGCATTTCTGGGCCGGCGCGCTCCGCCGGGCGGTGATCGACGGCGATGTCGAGAACGGCTCCCTCATGGCCGGGCAGAGTGTCGGCATGGTGACGCGCGAACAGCCCGTCGCCGAGATCGTGCAGGAGTTGATGACCCAGGCCGCCGCAGCGCTCACCGCGCGGCGCAGCTGAAATTCGCAGTGGCAGGGCGATGACAGGAGCGCCTTTCCGCGCGATTCGGTTTGCGGCGCTTGGGGCCGCGCGGTAGGTGTCTCCCCGTGCCCAATGATTTGAAACGCATCGCCCGTCCCGCCGATCCCACTGGCAGTGAAGTTGCACGGGTAGGGGAGGAACTGCGCGACGCGCGCGTCGCCCTCGGCCTGTCGATCGAGGAAGTCGCGAGTCAGCTCCGTATTCGTCGCCCCTATCTCGAGGCGCTGGAGGAAGGGCGCGTGCGCGACCTGCCTGGCGCCGCCTATGCGGTGGGCTTCGTGCGCGCCTATGCCACCGCGCTCGGCCTCGACGCCGACGACATGGTGCGGCGCTTCCGCGACCTCTCCGGCGCTGCGGCGACGCGCAAGACGAAGCTGGTGTTCCCCGAACCGGTGCCGGAGCGCGGCATGCCGGCCAGCGCGGTGGTCGCGGTGGGCGCCGTGCTGGCGATTGGCGCCTATGTCGCCTGGTACAATTGGTCTGGGGCGGGCAATCGCACCGTCGATGTCGTGCCGCCGGTGCCGCCGCGCCTCGAAGCCGCGGTGGAGCAGGGGCGCTCCCAGCTTCCGGGCCGGGAAGGCGCCGCCGCGCCTGGCGCCATGCCGCTCGGCGCCCTGCCGCCGCCGGGCGGCATTGCGGCCGCGCCACCGCCGGCGCCCACGACCGCCGCGCAGGCCGCCGTCGTGCCCGCCGCGCCGCCGCCGGTCGTGGCTCCGCCCACACCGCCGGCCCCGACGGTTGTCGCCATCCCGGGCTTGCCGGAAGGCACGCGCGTGGTGCTCCGCGCCCGTGTCACCAGCCCCGAGGGCGCCTGGGTGCAGGTGCGAGACCCGCGCTCCGGCCAGTCCCTGGTGAACCGCGTGCTGCGCCCGGGTGAGGCCTGGCCCGCCCCGATAAGGGACGGGCTGCTGCTCGATACCGGCAAGGCAGATGGGTTGGAGATCCTGGTGGATGGCCAGGCCTCGCCGGCGCTCAACGGGCTGGTTGGCGTGCGCCGCAACGTCGGCCTCGACCCGGACCGCTTGCGCCAGCCCCTCGCCCCCATCGCCGCCCCCACTGCTGCAGTGGCAACTCCCCGACCGAACTGAAGCGGCTCCCCCCTGGGAGAAGCCGTTCGGAGCGCCTATTCTGGGTTGAACGTCAAAGCGAACGGGAAGCGCATGTCCTACCGGCCCTACCAGCAGATCCTCCGCCGTCGCTCCCGCCAGATTCGGGTGGGCAAGCTCCTGGTGGGCGGCGACGCGCCGATCTCCGTCCAGACCATGACCAATACGCCGACCGAGGACGCCGCGGCGACCATCGCGCAGATTCGCCGGTCGGAGGTGGCGGGCGTCGATATCGTGCGCGTCTCGGTCCCGACCGAGGAGGCCACCGCCGCGCTGGCCGAAATCGTGCGCGAGGTGAACGTGCCGATCGTGGCCGACGTGCATTTCCACTACAAGCGCGCCATCGAGGCCGCCCAGGCCGGCGCGGCCTGCCTGCGGATCAACCCCGGCAATATCGGCAGCAAGGCGCGGGTGAAGGAGGTCGTGAAGGCCGCCCGCGACCATGGCTGTTCGATCCGCATCGGCGTGAATGCCGGCAGCCTCGAGAAGCACCTGCTGGAGAAATACGGCGAGCCCAACCCCGAGGCGCTGGTGGAATCCGCGCTGTGGCACGCGGCGCACCTGCTCGATGAAGGCTTCGACGAGTTCAAGATCAGCGTGAAGGCCTCCGACGTCTTCCTCGCCGTCGCCGCCTATCAGCAATTGGCCGAACAATGCGACCACCCGCTGCATATCGGCATTACCGAGGCCGGCGGGCGGCGCGCGGGCACGGTGAAATCGGCCATCGGCCTGGGCTCACTGCTCTGGGCGGGCATCGGCGACACGCTGCGGGTTTCGCTGAGCGCCGAGCCGGAGGAGGAGGTGAGCGTCGGCTGGGAGATGCTGAAATCGCTCCATTTGCGCCATCGCGGCGTGAAGGTGATCTCCTGCCCCTCCTGCGCGCGGCAGGGGTTCGACGTGATCCGCACGGTGGAGAAGCTGGAGGATCGCCTCGCCCACATCATCCAGCCGATTTCGCTGAGCATCATCGGCTGCGTAGTGAACGGCCCCGGCGAGGCGTTGATGACCGATATCGGCCTGACTGGCGGCGGCGCCGGCACCCACATGATCTACGGCATGGGCAAGCAAAGCCACACCATCAAGACCGACGAGATGGTGGAGCACATCGTGAGCCTGGTGGAAGCCAAGGCGACGCAGCTGCAGGCGGCGAAAGATGCCGAGGCGGCGCGAGAGGCGGCACAGCAGGCGGCCGAGTAGGCGGCGACGCCCTCGCGTCGGGCAGGCCCTTGCCCTGGGAAGCGGCAAGCGATACGCGCCAGCCTATGTCCAGCCAGATGCAGCCCGTCCGCGGCACACGAGACCTGATCGGCGAGGATTTTCGGCGGCACCACCACGTCGCTGAAACCTCGCGCCATGTCGCCTCGCTCTACGGCTTCGAGGAATGGGCGACGCCGATCTTCGAGGAAACCCGCGTCTTCGCGCGCTCCCTCGGCGAGACTTCCGACGTCGTGGCAAAGGAGATGTATTCCTTCACCGATCGCGGCGGGGATTCCCTCACGCTGCGGCCCGAGAATACGGCCGGTGTCTGCCGCGCGCTGGTCTCGAACGGGCTTACGCAATCTAACCTGCCGCGCAAGGTGTTCTACGCTGGGCCGATGTTCCGCTACGAGCGCCCGCAGAAGGGCCGCTACCGGCAGTTCCACCAGATCGGCTGCGAGATTCTCGGCGCCGCCGAGCCGCTGGCCGATGCCGAGGTGATCGCGGCGGGCTGGCACATTATCCAGGCACTCGGCATCGATGACGGCGTGGTGCTGGAGATCAACACGCTGGGC
The DNA here is from genome assembly GCA_038250135.1 of Acetobacterales bacterium. GTDB lineage: Bacteria > Pseudomonadota > Alphaproteobacteria > Acetobacterales > Acetobacteraceae > Falsiroseomonas. The sequence goes on from JBBSCP010000296.1 coordinate 5,402, forward strand.
GATTCCGAAAGCCGCGAGGGCTACCGCGCCGCGCTGGTCACGCATTTCGAGGCCCATCGCGACCAGCTCAGCGCGGACAGCTTGGTGCGCCTTGAGAAGAACCCGATGCGCATCCTCGATTCCAAGGATGAGGGCGACCGCCGCATCGTCGCCACCGCGCCGACCATCGAGGGGCATTTGACGCCAGCGGCCTTGGCCTTTTTCGAAGCCGTACTTCGGCACCTCGACACGCTTGGTGTGCCAAACCGGAAGAATCCGCGGATCGTGCGCGGGCTCGACTATTACAGCCACACTGCCTTCGAATTCGTCACCGATCGCCTCGGCGCGCAGGGCACGGTCATGGCGGGCGGGCGCTATGACGGGCTGGTGGAGGAGATGGGCGGGCCGGCGACACCGTGCGTCGGCTGGGCCGCGGGGATGGAACGCCTCGCCATGCTGCTTGCCGTGAGCCCCGCGGCACCGCGCCCGGTCGCAGTGATTCCGGTGACCGAGGCGCAGGAAGTCGCCGCGCTGGGCCTGTTGCTGGTACTGCGCCGCGCCGGCGTGGTGGCCGAGATCGCCTACAAGGGCAACCTCAAGCGCCGGATGGAGCGCGCCAACAAGCTCGCCGCCCGCGCTGCGCTGATCCTGGGCGCGGAGGAAGTGGCGGCCGGCACGGTGAACCTACGCGATCTCGATGCCGG
>JBBSCP010000297.1:0-6067 GCA_038250135.1 Acetobacterales bacterium
GAGGCGGTGAAGGCCGAAATCCAGGCCTCGCGCCGGCTCTGCACCTCGCATGGCTGGCCGGTGATCGATGTCACCCGCCGCAGTATCGAGGAAACCGCCGCAACCGTGCTGCAACTGATGGAAGCCTGGCACACCAGGCGCACCGTGAAGGCGCCCGCCGCCCTGCCCGAAAAGCCGCGCGGCGCCTGAGCATGTTACAGGCCGACGCGCCGGCCCTGGTGCTGGCCTCCTCCTCCGCCACCCGTCGCGCCCTGCTGGACGATGCGGGGCTGCGTTTCCAGGCGCATCCGGCGGCGGTCGATGAAGCCTCCATCAAGCAGGCCGCCCAGGCCGAAGGCATCCCTCCGCCCGACGCCGCCTTGATGCTCGCCGAGGCCAAGGCCGAACGGGTGGCGCGGCGGATGCCCGACGCGCTGGTGATCGGCGGCGACCAGCTTCTGGTCTGCGAGGGGCGTTGGTTCGACAAGCCCGAAACCGTCGCCCAGGCCCGCGAAAACCTGCTCTGGCTGCGCGGCAAGCGGCACGAGCTGGTCACCGCCACCATCTGCTGGCGCGGCGGCCAGCGGATCTGGCAGGACGTCACCACACCCCGCCTGACGATGCGCGATTTTTCCGAAGCCTTCCTCGACGCCTATCTCGCCCTGGAAGGGGAAGCGCTGCTGACCGCCGTAGGCGCCTACCGCCTGGAAGGGCTTGGCGTCCACCTCATGGCCAAGGTCGAGGGCGAGCACAGCGCCATCCTCGGCCTGCCGCTGACGCCTCTGTTTCGCTTCCTGCGCCAGCACGGGGTGCTGGCGGGGTAGGTTCAGCGCCGACGCAGGAAGCCCACGATTTCCTCGGCGCGGTCACAGATCGGCGTGGCGATGGCGTCTGCCCGGTCGGCGCCGAGACGAAGCTGCGCATCGAGCGTCGCGGGGTCATCGAGCAGGCGCGACATCTCGGTGCGTATGGGATCAAGATGCGCGATCAGCGCCTCAGTCAGCACGTCCTTGAAGGCCCCAAAACCCTTGCCGGCCTGCACGCGCAGCACATTCTCCGGCAGCGTGCCGGTAATGGCGGCCAGGATGCCGACCAAATTTCGCGCCTCGGGCCGGCCTTCCAGGCCGCTTTCATGCTCGGGGATCGGTTCGGCGTCGGTCTTCGCACGGCGGATCTTCAGCGCGATCGTGTCGTGGTCGTCGGTCAGGTTGATGCGCGATTGGTCCGAGGGGTCGGATTTCGACATCTTCTTCGTGCCGTCGCGCAGGCTCATCACCCGCGCGGCGACGCCCTGGATCAGCGGCTCGATCATCGGGAAGAAGGCCACGCCGTAATCATGGTTGAACTTCTGGGCGATGTCGTTGGCGAGCTCCAGGTGCTGCCGCTGGTCGTCGCCGACCGGCACCTTGGTGGCGTGGTAGGTGAGAATGTCGGCCGCCATCAGGTTCGGATAGACGTACAGGCCGCTGGACGCTGCCTCGCGGTCCTTGCCGGCCTTGTCCTTGAACTGCGTCATCCGGTTCAGCCAGCCCAGCCGTGCAACGCAGTTGAAGATCCAGGCCAGCCGCACATGCGCGTGCACATGCGATTGAATGAACAGCGTGCAGCGCCTGGGGTCGAGCCCGCAGGCGATCAGCGCCGCCGCCATTTCCCGGGTCTGGCGCGCGAGCTCGCGCGGGTCCTGCCAGGCGGTGATGGCGTGCAGGTCAACGACGCAATAGATCGCCTCATGCGTGTCCTGCATCGGCACCCAGTTGCGGATGGCGCCGAGGTAGTTGCCGAGGGTCGGCACGCCGGAGGGCTGGATGCCGGAGAAGACGCGGGTCATGGCGGGTTCGCTCCGATCAGGATGTGCTGCTTGTGGGGTGCCGGACCTGCCGTCAAGCCGCGGCGCGGGATCCGAAAATCGCGCTGCCGATGCGCACATGCGTCGCACCCGCGGTGATGGCGGCGGCGTAATCGCCACTCATGCCCATCGAAAGCGTGGCCAGCCCATGCGACGCGGCCATGGCGGCGAGTGCGCGGAAATGCGGCGTGGCGTCGCCCTCGGCGGGGGGAATGCACATCAACCCGTCGATCGCCAAGCCCTGTTCTTCGCGACAGAACAGGAGAAATTCGGCCAAGGCCGCGGGGGCGATGCCGGCCTTCTGGGGCTCCTCGCCGATATTCACCTGCACCAGCAGGCGCGGCCGGCGGCCTTCCTTCGCCATCGCTTCTGCCAGCGCCACGGCGAGTTTCGGGCGGTCGAGGCTTTCGATCACGTCGGCTACGCGCACCGCCTCGCGTGCCTTGTTGGTCTGCAACGCGCCGATCAGATGCAGGCGCAAATCCGGATGCGCGGCGCGAAGGTCCGGGAATTTGCCCTGAGCCTCCTGCACCCGGTTCTCGCCGAACGTGCATTGCCTGGCCGCCAGCGCGGCCCGCACCACCTCCGCCGGGTTGGTCTTGGACACCGCGACCAACGTGACCGATCCGGGGTCCCGATTGGCACGCCGGCAAGCCTCCGCAATGCTGTTCCGGACAGCGGCCAGATTGGCGGCGATAGGGTGCTCGTTCATGGCGCGGACGCTAGAGGCGTGGAGCAGGCGGCTCAAGCCGGCAAAAGACATTCCGCGCCTCTGGCTGGTCTCCGACCCGGTGCGGCTGCCAGATCCTCGCGCGGCCGCGGCGCGGCTGCCGCGTGGGTCCGGCGTGTTGCTGCGCGGCGCCGCGCCGGCGGTGCGTCGCGCCATGACGCGGCTGGCGCGGGCGCGCGGCCTGGTGCTGCTGGTTGGCGGCGATGGGCGCGCCGCGCTGGCGGCCCGGGCCGGGCTGCATGTACCGGATCGCGCCCCCTGCACGCATTCACTCCCCTTTCTGCTGGCGCGGCGGCGCGGCGTGCCCTGGGCGCGGCTGAGCCTGGCAGTGCATGGCCGGGTGGCGCTGGCACGCGCGCGCCGGCTCGGCGCCGATCTCGGCTTTGTCTCCCCCGCCTTCCCGACCGCGAGCCATCCGGGGGCGCCGGCGCTCGGCCCGCTACGTTGGGCGGCGCTGGCGCGGGCGCTGGCGTTGCCGGCGGTGGCGCTGGGCGGTGTGGCGCCGGGCCGCGCGGGGCGGCTGGCCCGACGATGGACTGCGGGATTGGCCGCGATCGGCGCACTTCAGCACTGAAATAACCGGAAATCCCCTGTTGCTCTGCCGCCACAGTGTTTCAATGAAGTCGCGCCGAGCGCCAAAGCGCGGTTGCTCCTTCGACGGACGCCAGCCAATAGTCTGGCCAGGCCTGACCGGCGGGGGGGAAACTCCGCGTCGGCCACCTGCCTAGGGGGGCAGGCGGGTCGTCGCATGCCGGGGGCCACCCGGTACAGGAGGAGGTTTTTAACGATGCGCAAGATTCTGCTTGGCACGACCGCTGTGGTCGGCGCCGCGCTGCTCGGCGTCACCGCCGCCCAAGCGCAGACGGCTCCGACCGTTCGCGTCGGCGGCTTCATGGTGACCCAGATGAACTACAACGACGATGATCTCGACAAGGCCACCGGCCTGCCGCCGACTGGCGTTGGCGGCCTCGGTCGCGTCTCGCGTGACAAGATCGACTTCAAGAATGAGGTCGAGATCCAGGTCTTCGTCACCGGCAAGGCGGCCAATGGCCTGTCCTACGGCGCGGTGATCGAGATCCAGAACGACGGCACCGGCGGCACGATCTTCGACATCGACGAAGCCTATGTGTTCGTCTCCTCGCCGACGCTCGGCTCGGTGCGTTTCGGCGAAGAAGACAGCGGCGCCAGCCTGTTGCAGGTTCGCCACCCGGCGATCACCGGCATGGGCGCCGATGGCGACTGGGATGACGGCCTGCTCAGCTCTGCCGCCTTCACCGGCGGCGGCCCTTCGCTCATGACCGGCATCAACGACGGCAACGACAGCACCAAGATCATCTACCTGTCGCCGCAGTTCTTCGGCTTCGACTTCGGCCTCAGCTACACGCCGAACTCCAACGAAGGCGACCGTATCATCGCCGGCCGCGCGGTGGACAGCCTTTCGGGCATTCTGGCGCCGACCAGCGTGCAGCGTGACCCGGTGACGCTGACCAACGAATTGTCGGGCGGCGTTCGCTACCGTGGCAGCTTCGGCAACGTCGGCCTGCAGGTCGGCTTCGGTGCGATGCGCGCCGATGGCGCCAGCTCCACCGCCGCTGGCATCCCGCTCACGCCGGCGGCCCGTGACGTGACGGCCTATACCACCGGCGCGCAGGTTTCGGCCTTCGGCTTCACGCTCGGTGGCGAGTATACCTGGGGCAACTACTCCGGCGCCGGTGTTGGCCGCGCCCCGCTGGCGCAGGGCCGCGATGCCTCCTCCCATTATGCTCTCGGCCTGACCTATGTCACGGGCGCGATTTCGGTCGGTGGCTTCTTCGGCATCGGCACGCAAGACAACGGCGCGGGCGTGCGGGACCGCGAGCAGACGGTGTGGGGCGTCGGCGCCGCCTACACCGTGGCTCCGGGCCTGGAAGTCTATGCCAGCTACAGTGACCTGTCGGACAAGAACAACGCGGGCTTCGGCAACCCGAACACCGTCGCGATCGCGCGTAGCCGCGACGCCTCGGTGGTCCTGCTGGGCACGCGTATCGCCTTCTGATCCTTCGGGATCGAGGCTGAGGGAGGGCGGCGGGGCAACCCGTCGCCCTTTCCTTTTTCGACCCGCTTCCGCCCGCCCGGCCGGGGCGCTACACAGACGCCGCGGGCCGCTTTCCAACGGCCTCGGAAGACGGCGTTCAGGACGGACAGAAACATGAACCGGCAAGCCAACACTTATCTCGCGCGCCTCGTCGTGGGCGGCGTCCTGGCGCTTGGATTGCTGGCGGGCTGCACCGGTGAGAATTTTCGTGTGCCGGGCCAGGACGAATACAACAGCGGCAGCCGGCGTGACGGCGTGCGCGGGCGGCTTGGCGGCACGGATGGCATTCTCCTGTTCGGCACGGAACGCTCTCGCGCCGGGGCCGATGGCGCAGGCGGCGGTGGGCTTGGCGTGAACGCCTTCCTGTGGCGCGCGACGCTCGACACGCTCTCCTTCATGCCGCTGTCCTCGGCCGACCCCTTCGGCGGCGTCGTCATCACCGATTGGTACACGCCGCCCGGTACGTCGGGCGAACGCTTTCGCGCCACAGCCTTTATCCTTGGCCGGCAGCTGCGCTCGGATGGCGTGCGCGTGGCGCTGTTCCGGCAGGAGCAGCGCGGTAACAACTGGGTCGATGTCCCGGTCAGCGCCAGCACCAATGCCGAGATGGAAGACCAGGTGCTGACCCGCGCCCGCGAACTCCGCGCGCAATCCACGGCGGCAGCGCGGTAGTCTCTCCCTTCCCCTTTGCAGGGCGGGCGGCTGGCATTAAGCGTGGGGCATCATTCAGCCCTTGCAGTGCAGCACCATGAACGAGATCACTCCCGCCACGCCCCTGCGGCACGACTTCGCCACCGCCGAGCCCCGTTGGCAGGCGGAATGGCTAGCCCGCGGCTGCTTCGACGCGCCGGACGTGCCGCCGCCCGGGGCGAAGAAATACTATGTGCTCGAGATGTTTCCCTACCCCTCCGGCAAGATCCACATGGGGCATGTGCGCAACTATACGCTGGGGGACGTCGTCTCCCGCTACAAGCGGGGATGCGGCCATCTGGTGATGCACCCGATGGGCTGGGACGCCTTCGGCCTGCCGGCCGAGAACGCGGCGCGCGAACGCGGCATCCACCCCGGCGAATGGACCTACGCCAACATCGCCAACATGCGCACCGAGCTGAAGCGCATGGGCCTCGGCCTGGATTGGAGCCGCGAATTCGCCACCTGCGACCTGGCCTATTACGGCAAGCAGCAGGCGCTTTTCCTGGATTTCTGGAAAGCGGGTTTGGTGGAGCGCAAAGAGTCCTGGGTGAACTGGGACCCAGTGGACGGCACGGTGCTGGCGAATGAGCAGGTGATCGACGGCCGCGGCTGGCGCTCCGGCGCGCTGGTCGAGAAGAAGAAGCTCAGCCAGTGGTTCTTCGCCATCACGAAATTCGCCCCCGACCTGCTGGAAAGCCTCAACACGCTGGACCGCTGGCCGGAGCGTGTGAAGCTGATGCAGGCC
>JBBSCP010000298.1:0-6060 GCA_038250135.1 Acetobacterales bacterium
CGCAGCGAGACGACGGGGCGGTGATGCACGCGGGATTCGAGCAGCCAATACTGCTCGCCCGCCCATTTCGACACGCCGTTCGCGTCCGGCGGGTTCACCGTGTGCTTCTCATCGACCGGCATGTATTGCGGGCGGCCGTAGAACTGCCGTGTCGAGGCATGCACCACCGCGGCCTTCGGCGCGACCTCGCGCATCACCGAAATCAGGCGCACCTGCGCCACCGCGTTGATGGCGATGTCGGCCACCGGGTCGCGCTGCCCGCCCATATGGCTGGTCTGTGCGGCGAGGTTGAACAACACGTCGATGCCGCTGCACAGGCTGTGCAGCTCGGCGTCGCGGATGTCGCCGCGCACCAGCATCACGTTGCTGCCTTCGAGGTTGAGCGGGCTTGCGCCGCCATCGGGCATCATCGCGTCCAGCGCCACCACGCGCGCGCCCTCCGCGGAGAGGGCGTGGCACAGCCCGCTGCCGAGGAAGCCCGCCCCGCCCGTCACCAACACGCGCTTGCCGCGCCACTCACTCATTTGATTGTCTTTCGTTCAAACACGCGGACGATTCACGGCTTCGGGCCCTTCGGCCCTCCACCGATCGGATGCGTCAACCCATCTGACCGAGGCGTTCGCCCGCGTAATGCTTCGCGCGGATCGGGCCCCACCAGGATTCGTGGTCGAGATACCAGCGGAGCGTCTGCTCCAGCCCGCTCTCGAAATCGTATTTCGCCGTCCAGCCCAGCACGCGCTCGGCCCCCGAAGGGTCCATTGCGTAGCGGAAATCATGGCCCGGGCGGTCCTTCACATAGGTGATCAGACGCTCCCGCGGCCCGGCCGGATCGGGGCGCAGCCGATCGAGCACGGCGCAGATGGCCTTCACCACCTCAAGGTTCGTGCGTTCCTGCCGCGGTCCGATGCAGTAGGTGCCACCTGGCTGCCCGCGGCCGAGCAAAGCAAGGCACAGCGCCTCGGCATGGTCCTCGACATGGATCCAGTCGCGGATGTTGGAGCCATCGCCATAGACCGGCAGCGGCCGGCCTTCGAGCGCGTTGAGCGAAACAAGCGGGATCAATTTCTCCGGAAACTGCCAGGGGCCATAATTGTTTGTGGTATTCGAGACGAATGCCGGAAATCCATAGGTGTGATACCAGGCCCTGACGAGGTGGTCGGAGGCCGCCTTCGATGCCGAATAGGGGCTGCGCGGGTCATAGGGCGTGTGCTCGTCGAACGGCTTGTCCGCCGCGCTTTCGAGCGAGCCGAACACCTCGTCGGTCGAGACATGGTGGAAGCGGAAGGCCGATTTGCGCTCGGCTGCAAGGGCAGACCAATAGGCGCGCGCGGCCTCCAGCAGCACCTGCGTGCCGACTACATTGGTGCGGATGAATTCGGCCGGGCCGTCGATCGAGCGATCGACATGGCTCTCGGCGGCCAAGTGCATCACCGCGTCGGGCTGCCATTGGGCGAAGGCGGCGTTCATCGCAGCCAAGTCGCAGATATCGGCCTTCACATGCACGTGGCGGTCATGCGCCCGCGCCTCGGCCAGCGCGTCATGGCTCGCCGCGTAGGTCTCCTTGTCGATGTTCACCACCACATGGTCGGTGGTGGCGATCAGGCGGCGAACCACGGCGGAGCCAATGAAGCCGAGACCGCCGGTCAGAAGAATGCGCATGCTGTGTTCCTGTTGCGACAGTAGTGACGTTGGATTGCGGCGGAAGCGCGACTATTGGTCGGCGCCGCCATGGCCCGTCGCCGGCCTTTCCCCAGGTAGTGAGGAAGGCGGTGGAGGATGCCCGGACCGGCCTGAATGGTCGAGATGGGGCTCGCTTGCGCCTCGGACGCGCCGGCTGCGCATGATCTCGGCAAAGCCGAACAGCAGCAAAAGCTGGCCCGCCACCACTTGCATGCTGGCCAGCACCCGGATGCCGTCATCATGGGGGCGGATATCGCCATAGCCGACGGTGGACAGCGTGGTGACCGAGAAATACAGCGCATCCGAATAGCTCAGCCGGATCGCCCCGTCTGGACCATGGAACAGCGCGGTGACGGAAAGCGCATCCGCCACCCGGTAGGCCGAGGCGAAGCCGATGACGAGCAGCGCATAGATCAGCAGGAAGGCCACCATCGGCACTGCCAGGTGCCGGACGCGGGCGGAGAGCTCGCCGATGATGAGGGCCACATCGATCAACAGCCGCACCACATCCCGGGCCGAGATCGCGACCACGCCCCCGATCGCCGCCATCGCCGCCAGCAGCGCCAGCGCCTGGCCGAGCGGTGCCAGGCGGTTCAACGGCACGACGAAGCACACCAGCCCGATCAATGCGACGAAGACCAGCCAGCGCGCGGCGTGCGGCAACTCCTCCAGCGTCGCGCCATGGCTGCGCTCGGCGATCTTGGCCATCTCCACGCGCCTCCACCAGACTGTGCCGAGGAAGGCCAGCACCGGCAGCAGGAAGGCCACCGGGCGCACGGCCTCCGGCACTGCGGGGAATTGCGCGCGCCCGAGCACGACGAACAGCGTCGCGTACAGCGCCAACCCCGTAGCCGTGCCGAAGGCGAAGTGAAGCCCGCGCGGGAACAGAAGATAGAGGCAGCCCAGGCCCAGCCCCGCCACCGCCATCACCGTCACCGGCAGCAGCCGCCCCTCATCGCCCACCCCTGCGGCGACCAGCAGGGACAGCGCCAAGGTGAAGGCGACCGAGCGCCCCCAGGCGCCCAGCCGGCGGCGCGACAGGCGATCGGCCATCAAGGCGCCAGCGCCACGCCGGTGATCTCCACCTTCCAGCGCGGATCGACCAGCGCGGCCTCGATGGTCATGCGCGCGGGCTTGGCGGTCCGGTCGAGCCAGGCATCCCAGGCGCGGTTCATCGCCGGCGCCTCGGCGATGTCGGCCAGTACGATGGTCACGCTCAGCAGTGCGCGCTTGTCGGTGCCGGCCTCGGCCAGCAGGGCGTCGATCTGCGCCAGGATGTCCGCGGTCTGCGCTTGGGTGTCGGCGGAGGGGTCATCGGCGACTTGACCGGCGAGCCAGATCAGCCCGCCTCCCACCACGGCGCCAGAAAGCCGATCTTCTTCCGCGATTCGATTAATCATCCCGCTTCCCTCCGGCTGCGACACGAGGCAAATCTGCCCCAACCCGGAGCGTGATATGCAGATATTCATCGACAAGGCCATCTTGGCCAGCCGCTACATCCTGGTGGTGTTCTTCGGCGGGCTGGCTGTGGCGCTGGCGATCTACGCCGTGGGATTCCTGAAGAAGCTGTGGAAATTCGCCACCAACATCGCCTCCGGCGACGACAATGACCAGTTGCTCGCGCTGCTGCACCTGCTGGATGCGGCGCTGGTCGCCTCGCTGGTCGTGATGGTGGCGATCTCCTCCTATGACAGCCTGGTTTCACGGCTCGCCAAGGACGAGGACAAGCAAACCGTCAGTTGGGTGGCGAACATCGACCCAGGCAATCTCAAGATCAAGCTGGCGACGGCGCTGATCGCCATCTCCTCCATCCACCTCCTGCAGATCTTCATGGAGGTCGGCAGCTATGACGACCGCCACGTGATGTGGGGGCTTGCGATCCACGGCATGTTCCTGGCCGGCGCCGTGGTGCTTGGCCTGCTGGACTGGCTGACGGGCGGGAGCAAGAAGGTGGGCAAGGGGTAGCGGGGCGAGAACCAATCCGGCGCCATGCCGATCTCGCGGATCGCCGCCGCCCAGCGGTGGAACTCGGTGCTGACGAACTGCACGAACTCGCCATGCCAGAACCAGCCCTGGTGATTGGCGCGCGAATGCGGGCCGGAGCAGTCGAAGAAGCTGATCGAGCGTGGCGTCTCGGACTTCGAGATGTCGAATCTGCCCAATTGCGCGCCGATTCCGCGTCCCGCGCCGCGGAATCGGCACTGGCCTCGCAAACTTCGCTGGCACAGCGCCGCTTCGCAGGTGCAGCATGGCCAGGTCATGCCCGATCATTCCATGGCGGATCCCGCCAGCGACATTCTGCAAGATCTGCTCGCCCGGCTGCGCGAAGCCCGCGAAGCTTCAGCGACCGATCCTTTCGGCGACCCGGTGCTGCTGATCGCGCTGTCGATCAGCCGCCGCGTCGATGAGGGGCGGCTCGATGCGGCCGGCATCGCGGCGCTGATCGCGCGCATCGCCGATGCCGCCGCCGCGGAGCGGGCCACGAGATTGGCCGCCTATGTCGGCCTCGGCACAGCGCCAGATGCGATGGCGGAACTCGCGTCGCGGCTGGTCCGGCCGGACCCGGATGACAGCCCGATACCCTTCGCCGCCTTCCGCGAAACGGTCGAACGCACGCGCTTTGCCGCGGTATTCACCGCGCACCCCACCTTCTCCCTGCCGCCCGAAACCGGCGCTGCGCTCGCCGCCGCGGCCTGCGGCACGCCCCTGCCGAGCGGGCTCAAGCACCGGCCGGTGGCGCCCAGCCTTGCCGAGGAGTTCCGCCAGGCCAACCTCGCCATCACGCGCGGTCGGGATGCGCTGGATGCGCTGAACGCGGCCCTTCTCACGGCCGCGCAGGGCATCTGGGGCGATCGCTGGCAGGCGCTGCTGCCCCGGCCGCTGATCCTCGCCTCCTGGGTCGGCTATGACACCGATGGGCGCACAGATATCGGCTGGTGGGACACGATCGGGCTGCGTCTGACGATGAAGCGCCTGCAGTTGCAGCGCCTGGCCGGTCAACTCGCCGCGCTGGGCGAGGCGGCGGCGCCGATCTCCGCGCGGGTGGCGCAAGCCGAGGCTGCGGTCGCCGAGCAGCTCGCGCATCTGCCGACCTCGCCCGAGCCGGCGCAGGTGCAGCGTTTCGCGCGCGCGCTGGTCGAATACAGCACCGCCGCGCTGCACGATCCCGCGCCGCTGTTGGAATTGTTCCCCGCCGCGATGGCGGCCGCACACGATGATGCGGCGCGCCTGGCGCTGGCAGTGGCGCGGGCGGGGCTGTTCGCGCATGGGCTGGCCCTGGCGCATACGCATGTGAGGCTCAACGCGTCCCAGATCCACAATGCGCTGCGCCAGCGCCTTGGCCTGATGGCCGCACCCGACGACATGGCGAGCCGCCGCGGGCTGCTCACCCAAATCAACGCCGCGCTGGCCGAGGTCGAGGCGCAGCCGGTCGATTTCGGCGCGCTGCTCGCTGAACAAGCGAGCGCGGCGCGGCTGATGATGACGGTCGCGCAGATCGCCAAGCATGTGGATGCCTCCGCCCCCGTGCGCTTCCTGATCGCCGAGACCGAAAGCGGCTACACGCTGCTCGGCGCGCTGTGGCTGGCGCGGCGCCTGGGCATCGAGAAGCATGTCGAGATCTCGCCCCTGTTCGAGACGGCCGAGGCGCTGGAACGTGGCGACCGCGTGATGGAGGAGGCGCTCCGCAGCCCGCACTACCGCGACTATCTGCGCCTGCATGGCCGCATGTGCCTGCAATTCGGCTACTCGGATTCCGGCCGCTACGTCGGCCAGATGCCGGCCACCTACCTCGCCGAACGCCTCAAGCTGCGCATGGTCGAACAACTGCGCCGACACGGGCTTGCGGATATCGAGCTCGTGTTGTTCGACACGCATGGCGAGAGCATCGGCCGCGGCGGGCATCCGGCGAGCCTGAGCGATCGCCTCGAATACCTCTCGCCGCCGCAGGCGCGCCTGGCGTTGCGCCGCGCGGGGCTGAGGCTGCGCGAGGAGACGTCCTTCCAGGGCGGCGATGGCTATCTGTTGTACGGCACGCCGCAACTCGCCGAGGCGACCATCGCGCGCATCGCCGAGCACGCCTTCGCCGAACCGGCGAGCGAGCCCGACCCGATCTATGCCGAGAGCGATTGGGGCACGGACTTCTTCGCCACCATGCGGCGCGAGATGCAGGAGCTGGTCGAGGATCCGGGCTACGCCGCGCTGCTCGGCGCCTTTGGGCCGGGGTTGCTGGACCGCACGGGCTCACGCCCCGCGGCGCGGCAATCCGATGCCAGCGGGGGGGCGGTGCGGATCACGCATCCCTCGCAGCTGCGGGCCATTCCGAACAATGCGATCCTGCATCAGTTGGGCTGGCTCGCGAATACGCTGCACGGCCTCGGC
>JBBSCP010000299.1:0-6027 GCA_038250135.1 Acetobacterales bacterium
CAGATCCGTGCGGAACTTCGGCTCGATCAACCGCTGTGGTCGCAATACGTCTATTGGATCGGCAATGTGGTGCAGGGGGATTTCGGCTTCTCCTGGCGCATCCGCGTGCCGGTCTCGGACCTGATTCTCGAGAAGCTGCCGGTCACGGCGCAGTTGGCCACCATGTCCTTCATCATCGCGGTGGTGATCGGCGTGCCGCTGGGCATACTCTCCGCCGTGAAGCGCGACACGCCGACGGATTGGGCGGCGAACGGAATTGCGCTGTTCGGCATCTCCACGCCGAACTTCTGGCTCGGCATCATGATGATTCTGTTCTTCAGCGTGCATCTCGGCTGGCTGCCGCCCTCGGGCTATGTCTCCTTGTGGGAAGACCCGGTGCAGAGCCTCGCCACGACCATCATGCCGGCCTTCGTGCTGGGCACTGGCGTGGCCTCCGTGCTGATGCGCCACACGCGCGCTGCGATGCTGACGGCGATGAGCCAGGATTACGTGCGTACCGCGCGGGCCAAGGGCCTGCCCGAGGGCACCGTGATCTGGAAGCACGCGTTGCGCAACGCACTGATCCCCGTGGTCACGCTGGGCACCATCGAATTCGGCCGGCTGCTGGCGGGCGCGGTGCTGACCGAGCAGATCTTCACCATCCCGGGCTTTGGCAAGCTGGTGGTGGATGCGGTGTTCAACCGCGACTACCCCGTGGTGCAGGGCGTGGTGCTGGCCACGGCGCTGATCTTCGTGGCGCTGAGCCTGCTGGCGGATGTCCTTTACATGCTTATCAACCCGCGGCTGCGCCAATCATGAGCACCACGACCCTCAACGCCACGCCCGCCGTTGTACAGGGCGTGAGCCCGACGCGCCGCGCCATCCGCCGCTTCTTTCGCCACAGGCTGGCGGTGGCCGGGCTGGTTGTGGTGGTGGCCTTCGTGCTGATCGCCGTACTGGCGCCCTGGATCGCGCCCTATGACCCGATTGCGACAAGCTGGGTGCGTATCCGCAAGCCGCCCTCCGAACTGCATTGGCTGGGCACGGATGAAAATGGGCGAGACGTGCTCTCACGCCTGATGTGGGGCGCGCGCGCCTCGCTGATGGCGGGTGTGATTTCGGTGCTTGGCGCGGTTGCCATAGGCGTGCCGATCGGTCTCATCGCGGGCTTGTCCGGGAGTTGGGTGGATGCGGTGATTTCGCGCATCGCGGATGCCATGCTCTCCGTGCCCTTCCTGATCCTCGCCATTGCGCTGGCCGCCTTCCTTGGCCCGGCGCTGGAGAACGCGATGCTCGCCATCGCCATCACTGCCAGTCCGGTCTTCGTGCGCCTCGCGCGCGGCATGGCGCTGGATGCGAAATCAACCGATTGGGTGGAGGCCGCACGCAGCCTCGGCAATCCGCCCTGGCGCACCGCCATCGTGCATGTGCTGCCCAACATCATCCCGCCGCTGCTGGTGCAATCGACGCTGGCCATCGCGGAGGCGATCATCGCCGAGGCCTCGCTGAGCTTCCTCGGCCTGGGGATGCAGCCGCCGCAGCCGAGTTGGGGCAGCATGCTGAACAGTGCGCAGCGCTTCCTCGACACCGCGCCCTGGCTCGCCATCGCGCCAGGCGTGGCGATCTTCGTCGTCGTGCTCGCCTTCAACCTGATGGGCGATGGGCTGCGCGATGCGCTGGATCCCCGCACCGATCGGCGTTGAGGCGCGCTACTCCGCCGTGATGTTGTCGCGGGCGTATGACCTCGCCCCATTTCTGGTTCTCGCTGCGCAGGAGGGCGCCGAACCTCATCCCTGTTGCCGCCCGGGTTGGCGCCCTGCGCGGTCAGCATCACGCGCACCTCGGCTTCCTGAAGTGCCGCGATCGCCGCACGGCGCAGCGTGGCAAGCGATGCCTCTGGGATGCGGGCAGAGGCAACCAGCCAGTGCCGGTGGCTGGCATCCACACCCGGCAGGCCGACCAACGTCATTGTCGGCACGTTGGGAAGCCAGGACAGGCGCTACAGCACTATCCGTTCACACTGAATCAGTGTGATCGGATTTCGTGCTGTAGATTCAATGTGATCGGATTTCGTGCTGTAGATTCAATAGTTTCCAGAGCACGAGATCGATCCAAGAGGGTCGATCGTGCTCTAGGGCGTGCCCAGGGCCAGCGCGCGCATCATGCCGGCCTGGATTTGCGCCTGTAAGAGGCCTCAGGGCGAGGTGCCGAGCACCACGGGCCGGTTTGCGTCCCCGCCCTCGAATGCCACCCACACCGTCGCGCCGATTTGCGGTCCGTTGGACACGATTCCGAAGGGCGCGCAGACTGGCGCCCAAGTCTGCGAGGCGCCGGCCAGGGCCGGGATCGAGACCTGCACGCGGCCAGCCGCGGTCGGGTCCATGGTGTTCATGACGCGGGCGCGATAGACACCAGGAAGGGCGGGCATGCGATTTCCTCAGAGCGAGATGCGTGCAGACCAGAGCCCGATCGATCCTCTCGGATCGATCTCGCGCTCTATAAACCATTGAAGCTATGGCATGGGGTCTGTTCGCCCTGTTTCAGGGCGAACCGAAGGTGCCATAAATCATCAGAGCGCGTTTCTTGATCTGGATTCAACGCTTACGGAAGCACGAACCGCGTCCTGGCGGGTGCGGCGCATTTTGGCAGCGGAGGCTTCCAGTTACGGGAAAGACAGGCACCCCAAACCGTTCGGCGAGCCTCTACGCAAAAATTTAACGCCTTTTGGTTGCATTGATCGCTTCCCAACTCCCCTCAAGTTGTTGTTACCTGCCTCCCGCTCGCCCCATTGTGAAGGGCGCAAGGAGAGACGATCGTGACATTCCTGTTCAGGTTGGGATCCCCGCGCGCCGATCGCTACGTCGTCGATGAGACCACCACCCGTTCTGTCACCTTCTGGGGCTATGACGGAAATGACACGCTGGGCGGCGGCGCCGGCATCGACTTCCTGTTCGGCAATGACGGCCGCGATCTGCTGATCGGCAATGGCGGGAATGACTATCTGCACGGCGGCAATGGCCGCGACACGCTGCTCGGCGGCGACGGCCGCGACGAACTGCATGGCGGCAATGGCGATGACGTTCTGGTCGGCGGCGCCGGGAACGACATGCTGCGCGGCGGCGACGGCGAGGATGTGGCCGAGTTTGCCGGGCGGCGCGCGGATTACGAGATCGTCGATCTCGGTGGCAACGGCTTCCTCGTGCGCGGCATCGCCGGCGCCGGCCTCGCCGATGGCACCGACACCCTTCGCAGCATCGAACTGCTGCGCTTCGCCGACAGCACCTTCGTGCCCGGCACGCCGCCACCCCCCGTCATCACCGGCTTCACCGAGGATACCGGCATTGTCGGCGATGGCCTGACCGCCGATGCCACGCCCGTGCTGACCGGCACCGCAACGGCGCGGATTTGGGTTGAAATCTTCCGCGATGGTGAGAGCATCGGCCGGACCCGTGCCGATTCGGACGGGAACTGGCAGTTCCAGGATGCACGCGGCGAGGGTCTCGCCGACGGCAGTTACAGCTACACCGCTCAGGCGATCGGCCGGCGGGGCCAGGCGAGCGAACCCGCCGCGCCGCTGGTGATCGCGATCGACCGCACCGCGCCCGAGGGCTCGACGCTGCGGCTCGCCGCTTCTTCCGATTCGGGCGCGGTGGGGGATGCGCGCACCGGCTTCGCTTTCGTCAACCTCGCCGGCACGGCGGAGGCTGGTGCCACCGTGCTGCTGGTGGATACCGGCGAGACGGTAGTGGTCGGCGCGGATGGCCGCTTCGTGCTGACCGACATCGCGCTGACCGCCGGTGCCAACAGCTTCACCTACAGCGTCACCGATGCGGCAGGGAACAGCGCCAGCCAGATCATCGAGGTGGTGCGAGAGGAGGCAACGCTCGCCGACCCCGTGATCTCCTGGAACAACGCGACGCTTGAGGCGATCAGGACCGCAGGCTCCATCACCTCCCTCGCCACGCGCGTGCTCGGCATCGAGAGTGCGGCGGTGCTCGACACGCTGGCGGCGATCGATGGCACGCGCACGCTGATGGTCTCGCTCGACGCACCAGAGGGCATCTCCTCCACGGCGGCCGTCGCCGCGGCGGCGCATCGCGTGTTGAGCACCATCTACCCGTCCCAGGCCGCGATCTTCGATGCCAAGTTCGCCGGCGAGCTCGCACAGGTGCCGGAAGGCGCGGCGCGGGATGAGGCCGTGGCCTTCGGCCGAGCCGTCGCCGATGCGGTGATGGCGCTGCGCGCTGGCGATGGCTGGGACACGGTACTACCTCCCTATCTCGGCGGCACCGAGCCCGGCGAGTGGCGCCCGACGCCCAGCGCCTTCCTGCCCGGCCATCAGCCGCATTGGGGAAGCGTGCAGACCTGGGCGCTGGAAAGCGGTGATCAGTTCCGCCCCGATGGTCCGCCGGCGCTCGACAGCGCTGAGTACGCGGCTGATTTCGATGAGGTGAAGCGGTTGGGCAGCGTCACCTCGACCGAGCGCACCGAGGACCAGACCGAGATCGCGCGCTATTGGCGCGATCTGTCGGGTACCTATACCCCGGCCGGGCGTTGGGCGCAGATCGCCGAGGAAGTGCTGGCGGACAATGGCTACTCCACCGCCAGCAGCGCCTGGACTCTCGCCGTGCTGAACTTCGTCCAGGCCGATGGCGCCATCGCCGCCTGGGATGCGAAATACACCTTCAGCAATTGGCGCCCCATCACCGCGATCCGTGAGGCCGACACCGATGACAACCCGCTGACCGAAGCCGATCCGACCTGGACGCCGTTGATCAACTCGCCGAACCATCCGGATTATCTTTCCGGCCACGCGACTTGCAGCGCGGCCTCGGCCTATGCGCTGACGATGCTGCTCGGTGAAATCGCCTTCAGTAACGAAAGCGTGGGCCTGCCTGGCGTGACGCGCAGCTTCGACAATTTCATCGAGGCTGCGATCGAGGCCGGCAGAAGCCGGATCTATGGCGGCATCCATTTCAATGCCGCCAATGTCGATGGCATCGAGACGGGCCGGCAGGTGGCTGAATACGGCGTGACGCGGCTCATCGCCGAATCCGATACTTTCGCGCCCGTCGTGCTGCTGGGCACCGTGGGCGGCGTGCTGGCGGCGGCGCCGATCCTGGCCGGTCTAGCCTTCGACAATCGTGACGGGTTGGATGTCGTGCAGGTCAGCCTCGATGGCGGGACGGTGCAGGAGATCGCGGTGGACGGCCTCGGCCGCTTCGCGGTGGACATCGCGATGCTATTCGGCGCGCCGGCCGATGGTGGCCACACGCTGCGCCTGGTCGCTGAGGACGCCGCGGGCAATTTGTCCGACGCCGTGCTCTACAACTTCACCATCGAAGCCTCGGCGCCGCTGATCGGCTGAGGCGCTTAGTGCATCGACAGCCCCGTGGCGCGGATGATCGGCGCCCATGTGCCGCGCTCCTCGCGGAGGAAAGCGGCTAGCACCTCGTCCCAGAGGATTTGACCGTTTGATCCTCGGCGAGATCAAGTCGAGGCAGGTGGTCACGATCGACCAGAACCGCGATAGAGCGCGGCACGTCAGGTTGTCTTGAAATCAGGCCTGCTTTCTCCAGTGTGAGTAGCATCTGGTGGACCGCTGGTGGCGTGACGCGAAAGAACAATTGCACGTCGGCCTGTGCCGCTGGACGACGTTTGATCAGCGTATCGGTGTGGATGAACGCGAGATACTGCCCTTGTCTCAGCGTGAACTCTGGTGGCGATTCGGCCGCGCGATTCATCATCATCCTGGACGTCTGGGGATCGGCGATGAACATACGCTACCGGGTAGACCTCAACGAAGCAGAGAGCGCAGAGCTTACGGCGATGCTGAGCGGCGGCATGCATGCAGCAAGCAAGCTCAAGCGGGCTTAGATCCTGCTGGCCGCCGGCGCCGGGATCAGCGACGAGGCGATCGCGCGCAGCGTCTCGGTCAGCGGCTCGCCAGTGTACCGGACCAAGCGCCGCTTCATGGAAGACAATCTGGACCTGGCGCTCAACGAGGAGGCACGCCCAGGTGCGGCGCGCAAGCTGTCAGGCAAGGAG
>JBBSCP010000300.1:0-6001 GCA_038250135.1 Acetobacterales bacterium
AGCACCGGCTCGCGATCTTCCCTGGGCTTGCTCTGCTCCGGGCGGCGCTGGCGGCGCTGCTGCTCGGACGCGCATGGCTGGCGCCGGCGTGCTGCGCCTCGTGGGCCTTGCCAAGTTGGCTGGCGCGAGTCCCCCGCTGTTGAGAATCCTCCGCAGTGCGCTTGGTTCGGACCGTTCTTGCCTGGTGAGTGGGCGTGATGAGCCTGGCGTCGTTGACGTCGGACACTGGCGGGTGAGGCGCCGAACCCGGCCGCCTCGAACATCTCGGCCCAGGCCTCGCGGTAATCACGAAGTCGGCGCGACTGCCCGCATCCGATCGTCCTCAGGCCGCTGCGACACCCGCCGCCCGACCGGAAGCGCTCTTGACAGCGAATACTGCATGCCTGACGACCGTTGCACCCCGCAAAAGCTTCTCGCAGAACGGAGATGTCTCGTGACGATGCGCGCCCTCGCCCTGGTTGGCCCCGGCCTCCTGCGCGAGGGAGTGGTTGAGCGGCACGGTACTTTCCAGCTGGACGGCCAGACTTTGTCTTGCGGCATCCTGCAGCGCCCGCGACCGCCGTTCGACCCGGCGAACCCGGCGCAGGCCGAGCAGGTGCTGCTTCGTGTGCTGGCCTTCTCCGTCAATTTCCGTGACCGCGCGCTAGGCCTGCGGGCGGCGCTCCGCGCCCCGCAGGAGGATTGGAGCTACGCGCTCGGCTCCGAATTCTGTGCCCGGGTCGAGGCGGTGGGGCCAGCGGTGAGGTGGCTCGTGCCGGGGCAGATCGTGATCGGCAATGGTGCCTGGCCCGAAAGCGGCGCCGCGGGGGTCGCCGCTGGCATCCCGACCAACCACGCCTCCCGCGAATGGCACGTGCTGCACCAGGCGAAGGTGCTGCCGGTCCCTCACTCGATGGCGCCGCCCGCGGCGGCGGGCTTCTCCCTCGGTGGGCAGACCGCGGCCTCGATGCTCAGACGCCTGGCGCTGGCACCGGGCGAACGCGTGCTGGTGACGGCGCCGACCTCCAACACCGCGCTGTTCGCCATCGGCATGCTGCACGCGGCGGGGGTGGTGGTGGATGGACTGAGCAGCCGCGGCCAGCATGCGGAGCGTCTCGTCAGCCTCGGGGTCCGCCACCTGCTGGCTCATGACCCGGCCGGCGCGCCGCTCGAGGAACGGGCGGTGGTGCGTGCGCTGCTGGCGGCCGAGGGCGGCTACCACGCGGTGATCGATCCCTTCTCGGATCTGTGGCTCGCCCACACCATTCCGCTATTGCGGCCGGGCGGGCGCTACATCACCTGCGGCATAGAGAACCAGTCGCCCGTGCCCCGCGAGGTCGCACACCGACGGCCGGCCACGGGCGCGGTGATGACCCGCGTGATGATGCTGAACCTCTCGATCATCGGCAATTGCATCGGCCAGACCGAGGATCTGCAATGGGCCAGCGCCGAACACGAGTCCGGCCGCCTGCCAGTGGTCATCGACAGCGTCCACGACGCTGACCCCGCCGCTTTCCTCGAGCGATCCTTCGTCGATCCGGCGCGGTTCGGCAAGGTGATCTGGGCGTGGCGCTAAGCGGAGAGGGGCCCGTGGCCCCCCGATGATTTTTTCCCAAGCCGAGAAGGCGCATCTCGCCGCAGCGGCGAGTTGGCCGGCGGAACGGCATCCGCCGCTGTTGCAGCAAACCGACAACGCTGCCGCCATTGCCCACCACCTGGCGCAGTGGCGGCAAAACGTGGCCAAGGGCGATGTCGAGCGCTTCGAGCGCGTGCTGCGCTGGCGCGGCCTCGAGCCGGTGGAGGCCGCTGCGCGCCTCGCGCCGGCGCGGCTGGCCGCGGGCGCGCCGCTGCCCGGCTGGATCGACGAATTGCTCGGGCTGCTGGGTAACGCCGCGGACGAGGCCACCGCGTGGCTCGACCCCACTGCGCCCCTGCCGCACGAGACCCTTCTGGCACCGATCGTCGCCCGCGCCAGCCGCCTTCCGGTGGCCCGGCTGCGCGCGCTCGGGGGCGATGCGGCGGCGCTCGCGCCACTGCAACGCGATCTGCTGCTCGCACTCGACCGGATGGCGGCCGAAGCACTAGCGACGGTCGCCGGCGTGGCGGAGCCGTTGCGGCATGCCCTGTTGGCGCATCCGGTGCTGGCGCGGCTGCTGACGCGGTTCTGCGCCAATTGGACCGCCTCGATCACCGAGATGCTGGACCGGCTGGCGGGCGATTCCACTGTCCTGGCGGACTTCCTCGGTGCTGACCCCGGCCCGCCCGTGCTCTGCGAAACCACGGATGCGGACGCCCATGATGGCGGGCGGATGGTGGTGCTGCTGCGCTTCGCGGGCGATCGACGCGTGGTCTACAAGCCGCGCGACCTGCGGCTGGATGTCGGATTCGCTGGCCTGCTGGACGATCTGTGCGGCCGCGGCCTCGATCTGGAGGGGGCGGTGCCGCGCTGCCTGGCGCGGCCAGGTTATGGGTGGGTGGCGTTCATACACCACCGCCACGCGGCTGATTCGGCCGAGCTCGCACGTTTCTGGACCCGCGCGGGCCAGCTGCTCGGCGTGCTGACCGTGCTTGGCAGCACCGATATGCACGCCGGCAACGTCATCGCCGCCGGTGATCGACTGGTGCTGATCGACCTGGAAACCGTGCTCTCCCCCCCGCTGATCGAACCCCCGCCCATCCCCGCCGCCGGCGAGGGCGCAGTGGAGCGGCTGGGGCGCCTTCTGCTCCATACCCCGCTGCTCACCGCCATGCTGCCGCTGCTGGTTCGCCAGGTGGGTGGAAAGGTCGCGCATTTCGGCGCCTTCGGGGCACAGGGCGAGGACGCGGCGATCCATCGCGCGACGCCTGGCCCGATCGCGGCCGAGTTACGCCAGCACCACGCCGCCCTTGACGCAGGTTTCATGCAGGCGCTGCGCGTGCTGCGGGAAGCGGCGCCGGCGCTTACCGCCCCGGAGGGAGCGCTGGCGGCGCTGGCCCCCGCCTCAGCCCGCCTGCTGTTCCGCGATACTCGCATCTACGCCCAACTGCTGCTCTCGGCCTTCCAGCCGGCCTTTCTGACGGATGGAGCGGCGTGGGATGTGCATCTGGAACAGCTTGCCCGGATGCTTGCCCCTTTCGCCGCGCCACCGCGCTTCGTTGCCCTCGTCACGGCCGAGAAACGGGCGCTGGCCGAACTCGACATCCCGCGCTTCGACCTCGTCGCAGGGGGCACCGCGCTGCGCGACCGGCATGGCGTGGTGGTACCGGCCATGGCGTCGCACAGCCCGCTGAGCAACGCGCGACGGCGCCTCGCCCACCTCGCCGAGGCGGATGAGGATTTTCACCGGCGGGAGGTCGGGATGGCGCTGCAACTGCGCCTCCTCGGCCACACGCCCGACGACCCCGACCCGCCGGAGGTGCCCCCGGCCCCGGTGGTGGCGGGCGCCCTGGCCATCGCGCGCCGGCTACGCGCCACGGCGGTGGTGGGGCAGGATGGCAGCCTGACCTGGCACTGCCCGCGCCACGATGTGCGGCTTGGCGCGATGGAACTGCTGGGCTTCAATTTCGCACTCGCCGACGGCACGCTCGGTATCGCCCTGTTCCTGGCCGCCCTGGCCGAGGTGCAGCCGATGCCCGAGACGCTTGCCTGGCGCGACGGCGCCCTCGCCGCGCTACGCCCGAGCGGCCAGCCCGCCGTCCATACCAGCCTTGTGATGCCCCTGCCGGGCCTGCTGGAGGGACTGGGTGGCGAAGCCTGGGGCCATGCCGCGCTCGCCCGTCTCGGCGCGCCCGCCTGGTGCGCCGAGGTAGCGTTCGCGCGGGCCGAGCGGCTGCCTGGTCTCGAGGCGGCGGATGCAAGCCTCGCCACCGGGCTGGCGGGCGGCCTGCTGGCATGCCTGGCCGTACATCGGCTGGACCCGGCGCGTCTGCCTGTTGCCGCTTTATATCCCCTGGCGCAACGGCTCGCGACGGCGTCGGGGGAGGCCGTCGATTCCGGCCTGATGACCGGGCGTGCCGGCGTTGCCCTCGCGCTCAGCCGCGCCGCGCGCATGGGACTCGCCATCGCTTCGGTCGAGGTACCGCCGGCCACGGCCGAGCTGGAGGCGGGCGGCTGGGGCCGGGGGGCGCTCGGCGTCGCGCTGGCGCGGAGCGAGCCGCCGGACGGCGCCATGATCACCGCCGCCGCCCAGGCTGGCGATGGCCTGTGGCGCGGGCGGGCCGGGCTGCTGATGGCGCTGGATGCCACCGGACAGTGGGAAGCGGCGGCGGCGCTGGCCGGGCAGTTGGCCGGGCTTGCCTGTGCCGGCATGCTGCGTCCCGTCCTGCCGCTTCTTCCGGGGGTGGTGATGC
Source organism: Acetobacterales bacterium (assembly GCA_038250135.1). Taxonomy (GTDB): domain Bacteria; phylum Pseudomonadota; class Alphaproteobacteria; order Acetobacterales; family Acetobacteraceae; genus Falsiroseomonas. The sequence goes on from JBBSCP010000300.1 coordinate 4,309, forward strand.
CGGGGCTGAGCAACGGCGAGGCGGGCATCGGCTATGCGCTGCTGCGCCACCTCCGGCCCGATTTGCCGGATTTCGCGCTGTTCGACTGATGCCGACGGCACGAGATTCTGGAGCGTTATGGTCGCAGGTGCAAAGGCACCGAAGGGGTGCCGGCACCCGACGCCTGAGCGCGCACAGGCATATACGGCCGTCCCTTATGGCCGTTGGCATTACCCGAGCTTGCGCACGCTGCCGTGCAGGTCGCGCGCCGCCAGCTCCTCCCACATGGCGTGCGCCGCCTCGGGCGGCAGGGCGGCAAGATGGGCGCGCACGCGGTCCAGGCTCTCGGTGAGGTGCGCGATGAGGCGGGCTGCGCCCTCGGGGTCCTGGCCCTGCCGGTCGGTGCCGGGCAGCCGGCTCATCAGGGCGCGGTGCGTCAGCGGGTCGCGCATCAGCAGGTTCTGCAACAGCTCCGCGGTGGTCATGCCGAAGGTCGCAAGCGTCAGCGCCAGGGAGCCACCTTTCGCCTCCGTCCGGTGCCAGCAGCCGGCGGGCAGGTACAGCAGGTCGCCGGGCTCCAGCAGAACGTTTTCCAGCTCGTCGTCGGTGGGCGCCGTGACCTCGCCCCAGGCCAGCGCGGCCGTGCGGCGGTCGGGCGGCATCTGGAAGCTGCCGCCGGGGCGCACCGCGCCGGGCCGGACGGAGTACCACCAGCGCTTGCTGCCCTCGAGTTGCAGGATGAACACCGGGTGGTCGTCCAGGTGCAGCCGGAAGCCCAGCCCGTCCGGCGAGTAGTAGGCATTGAACTGCGCCACCCCCGCCAGCCGCAACCCTGCCTTGTAGGAGGCGAGGAAGACGCCGATCGCCCCGCTGGGCTGCAACTGCGTGGCGCAGAGCCCCATGCCAGCCTCGATCATACGGGGCGCCTGGCCGGGCTCGATCTTGAGGTCGGCGTACCACCCCTTGGCGTCGCGAAAGCCCGCCTTGACCAGTGCGGCCTCGCCCAGCGCGGCGAGAAAGCCCTGGAAATTCAGCAGATGCGCGAAGCGGCCTGGTGCGCCCTTGGCGTGGAAAGCCTGGCGTTCCCAATGTGTCGCGAAGAAGCGCCCCCGCGCCTCGCCCAGCATCAGGTCGAGCGCATCCTGCGTGGTCGTCTCGGCGTCCATGCCCTGGTCCTTCCCATTCATGCGTGATCACCGCGAGCACCGAGCCCGGGGCGGTAGTCCAGGCCCTCGACCAGCACCCGCACCACCACAATCCCCCGCGCCGGCCCGGCGAGGCGGATGCGCCAGGCGCCGCGGCTGCCCCTCGCCATCAGGGCGGCGAGCAGAGCCGCGCTGTCCTGGGCCGCCCCGGGCACGACCGCGGACCAGGGCAGGGTCTCCGGCATGGCGGAGAACCACGCCTCCAGGCGATCATGATGCGCGGCAGGGCGGAAGGCCTCGGGGGCCAGATCCTCGCGCGCCGCGTGGATGAAGGTCAGCCGGGCCTGCGCCGCCTCCAGCAAGGCGCCGGTCGCGGCCCGCGCCGGGTCCGGATGGCTGGCATGGCCGAGATTGACCCGCGTGGCGGCGCCCGCGGAGGTGGGGTCGATGAGGGCGGCGAGGAAGGTCGGCGCCACCGCGTCGCGGACCAGCACCAGCCGCGGCAGCACCCCCGCTGCACAAAGCCGTGCGACCAGGTCGGCAAGCGGCGGCGGCAGCTCTTGCATCGA